>NZ_PTRE01000090.1 GCF_002965065.1 Escherichia sp. MOD1-EC7003 | reverse complement strand
GGAATAATATATAAATATATAATCCGTAATCCTTTGATAAAGAACTTTGCAAAATTATACCCCCCCCATAGTAAAAATAAAAAAGCAGAACTAACACCAAAGAAAATAGATGTTCCCTCTCCAAAATATTTTTTTGCAACAAAGATATTTACCGGGATTACGATAATACTAAATAGTGCATACACAATAGTATGTTTCTTTAGTTCACCAAAGCTATATAGCAGTAAAAACACAAAATTGGAATATATTGAAAATACGCCACCTATAAATAGCCATGGTAAATAGTTGGCAGCTTTTGCTGATAATGTTTCATTATTACTCCATATAAATATAATATCTTTGCTGTAAAAAAACAAAAATGTACTTAGCGGTATAGTAACGATGAATATACATATTAATGAATTGCTAAACAATTCAGAATATGCTTTTAAGTTATTTTGATGATAATATCTTGTTAGCTTGGGTTGTAAATATTGATTTAGTGGGTCACTCAATATAGCTAATACACTTATTATTGATACTGCCACACTGTAAATGCCATATTCGCTCAATGTACTGTATTTGGTTAGTGCTAATTTGTCTGATTGATTAACCAAAACCCATAAAATTGATAAAGTTGATAACTGTAACGCGAATCCAATTATTTTCTTAACTGATGTATCACTAAATTCGATATTACTTTCTTTTGGAGGACATAACAATAATCCTGTCTTTCTTATTTTCTCACTACACAACACCATTAAAACACAACCAATAGCCGATGAAATCAATTGCATCAAAAAATAAAACTCAATCCCTTCATTAAAGTATTTCATTAAAAATATCGTTAATGGTTGAGATAGTGTAATACTGAATAAATTAATAGATGTCAATGTAACTTGTGATTCGTTAGAAAGTAGTATACTACGAGATGGCCCTTGCATATAACGTAATGCAAATATCCAAAACATCAGCGTTGTACAAAAAACAACCACATTTCTATCTAGTTGTGTGTTTAGCCATGAAGTACTATACTGCTCACTTACCCACCAACCAATGATAGCTAATAAAAATGACACGACTAAAAAAAATATAACTATTTTTTTATATAATATGTTAAATTTTTTATAAGTTTCTTGGTTTTTCCTAGAAATAATCGCTTCTCTAGTTATTACGCTTCCCAAGCCAGCATCCAAGATACTAAGGCAAGCCTGAAGAACTGTAAAAAATCCAATTAGACCATATGTCTCTAATCCAACTATATCTATCAGTATTGGAATAAGAATAATTGTAATTAATGCGGAATATATCCTAACGCTATATATGTAGATTAAAACCTTAACTTGTTTATTCATAAACCATACTTCATAATATATGATATCCTCCAAAGCATAAAATGGTGGTTATAATACCACCACTTTATTTCAAGCATTTTTTTTAAAGAACTCAGCTATCTTTTCCGAAATATAGTTAACCTGCTTATTCTCCAACTCATAATACATTGGTAGCCTGAGCAAACAATCTGAAAATTTATCACTATTTTCCAAATTAACCTTTCCGTTTTGTTTAATATAGTATTCACTTTTATTTAATGAAAGGTAATGAAAAACAGAATGTATTTTATTTTCTTTAAGGTAGGAGATAAGTTCAGAGCGTTTTTTAAGATCATGGCACAGTATATAAAACATATGTGCATTATTAGTTGCGTATTCTGGTATCTTAGGAAGTTGTATATATCCTGAACCAGCCAAATCACTTAGATTACTATAGTATTCATTCCATAATTCCTTTCGTTTATTTTGAATGATTTCAATATTCTCCAATTGTGCATAAAGATATGCTGCTATTATATCCGATGGGAGAAACGAAGAACCTATATCAACCCATCCATATTTGTTGACTTCCCCTCTAAAGAAAGAGGCGCGATTCGTTCCTTTCTCTCTGATAATTTCTGCTCGATGAGAATATTTATCATCATTTAAAACAACTAACCCACCTTCTCCTGATATTATATTTTTGGTTTCATGAAATGAAAATGTCCCAAATGTACCAATACTGCCTAGCGGTCTATCTTTATAATATGAATCGATTGCTTGGGCAGCATCCTCAACAATATGAATTCCGTATTCTTTAGCAATTCCTAAAAATCTATCCATATCGCATGCTACACCTGCATAGTGCACAACAATTATTGCTTTCGTTCTATTTGTGATAAGTTTAATCGCAGATTCTGGGTCCATATTGGGATTATCATCATAACTGTCAGCAAAAATTATTTTTGCGCCTCTGAGAGCAAAAGCATTTACAGTTGAAACAAAGGTATAAGCAGGTGCAATAACTTCATCGCCAGGTTTGATATCTAACAGAATTGCTGCCATTTCCAGCGCGTCTGTGCAGGAAGTAGTCAATAGAGCTTTCTGAAATCCATATTTCTCCTCAAAAAAATCATGACATTTTTTTGTAAAAATTCCATCACCAGAGACCTTACCATTCGACACAGCTTCTGAAATATATTTCAACTCATTTCCATGAAGATACGGTTTATTAAAAGGTATCATCTTCATTCTTTATTCTCCCAAAAAAAATCAGCATTTTTATCTTTATCCGACAGGATAAGTTCATTACTTTTTATTGGCCAGTCAATATTCAATATTGGATCATTCCATCTGATACTGCCTTCGGCACTTGGCATGTAATAATTGGTCGTTTTATATAGAAATTCGGCCTCTTCACTAATTACTACAAAACCATGTGCAAAGCCTTCGGGTATCCATAACTGTTTTTTATTTTGCGCTGAAAGGAATACACCAACCCATTTACGGTATGTACTTGAGTCAGGACGTATATCAACAGCGACATCATAAACTTCACCTTTAACACAGCGAACTAATTTTGCCTGAGGATAGGGTTCAATTTGAAAATGCAATCCTCTTAAAACACCTTTAACTGATTTCGAATGGTTATCCTGAACAAATTCAACCTTACGGCCCACTGCCTCTTCAAAAACTTTTTGATTAAAGCTTTCCATAAAGAAACCACGCTCATCACCAAAAACTTTTGGTTCAAAAATCAGCACATCTGGAATTTCTGTTTTAATTACGTTCATTTTATTAATAACCTTTAATCATTTTCAGCAGATACTGACCATAAGCATTTTTCTTCAGCGGTTCAGCTAATACTTTCACCTGCTCAGAATCAATAAACCCTTTACGGTAAGCAATTTCTTCCGGGCAGGAAACTTTCAACCCCTGACGCTCTTCAATTGTTGCAATGAAGTTGCTCGCCTCAATAAGGCTTTGATGTGTCCCCGTGTCCAGCCATGCATAACCACGGCCCATCATGGCAACGGATAAACGCCCCTGCTCCATATAGATACGGTTAATATCGGTAATTTCTAGTTCCCCACGGGCAGAAGGCTTAAGGTTTTTCGCCATTTCGACAACGTCGTTATCATAGAAATAAAGCCCGGTTACCGCATAATTACTTTTTGGTTGTAACGGTTTTTCTTCCAGGCTTATTGCCGTACCGTTTTTATCAAACTCAACGACACCGTAGCGTTCAGGATCATTAACGTGATAGGCAAATACCGTTGCACCACTTTCTTTGTTAACAGCGGCATCCATTAACTTCGGCAGATCGTGACCGTAAAAGATATTATCACCAAGAACCAAAGCACAATCATCACCACCGATAAACTCTTCACCGATGATAAATGCCTGCGCAAGACCATCCGGACTCGGTTGCACTTTATACTGAAGATTCAGGCCCCACTGGCTACCGTCACCCAGCAGTTGTTGAAAACGTGGAGTATCCTGTGGCGTACTGATAATCAGAATATCGCGAATACCCGCTAACATCAGTGTAGACAGCGGGTAATAAATCATCGGTTTATCATAAATCGGTAATAACTGTTTACTGACAGCTATAGTTACAGGATAAAGACGGGTACCAGAACCACCCGCTAAAATAATACCTTTACGCGTTTTCATTTCATCATTCCTTTAAATTCATCTCGCTCCACCATCACGAACAAGATGCAAAAACTATTAAATTGCTGTAGTCGTAAATAATTCGTTGAGCATTCGTTTCACGCCAACCTGCCAGTCAGGCAAGACAAGCGCAAAGTTCTGCTGAAATTTTTCTGTATTAAGACGAGAGTTATGTGGGCGACGAGCTGGTGTAGGATAGGCTGTTGTAGGTACCGCGTTGAGCTTGTTGAGCGCAAGAGGAATGCCTGCTTTGCGCACCTCTTCAAAAACCAGCGCAGCATAATCGTACCAGGTTGTAGTACCACTGGCTACCAAATGGTACAAACCTGCAACGTCTGGCTTATTCAGTGCGACACGAATGGCATGTGCCGTACAATCAGCCAGCAACTCTGCGCCAGTTGGCGCACCAAATTGATCATTAATAACGGCTAATTCTTCACGCTCTTTTGCCAGACGCAACATTGTTTTGGCGAAGTTATTTCCTTTTCCTGCATAGACCCAGCTGGTACGGAAAATAAGATGCTTCGCGCAATATTCCTGTAACGCTTTTTCTCCGGCTAACTTGGTTTCACCGTAAACATTTAGTGGTGCGGTTTCATCCGTCTCCAGCCATGGCATATCGCCATTTCCAGGGAAGACGTAATCAGTCGAGTAATGGATAACCCAAGCTCCAACTTCATTTGCTGCTTTCGCAATCGCTTCGACACTTGTTGCGTTAAGTAATTGTGCAAACTCCGGTTCTGATTCTGCTTTGTCTACTGCGGTGTGAGCAGCAGCATTAACAATAATATCAGGCCGAATGCTTCTTACGGTTTCAGCTACACCTTCAGGATTACTAAAATCACCACAATAATCAGTGGAGTGAACATCAAGAGCAATCAAATTACCCAAAGGTGCCAGAGCACGCTGTAGTTCCCAACCTACCTGCCCTGTTTTGCCGAAAAGGAGAATATTCATTACTGGCGGCCCTCATAGTTCTGTTCAATCCACGATTGATAGGCACCACTCTTCACATTATCAACCCATTTTGTATTGGACAGGTACCATTCCACTGTCTTCCGAATCCCGCTCTCAAACGTTTCCTGCGGTTTCCAGCCCAATTCGCGGCTAATCTTCTCAGCATCAATAGCATAACGGCGATCGTGTCCCGGACGATCGGCAACATAAGTGATTTGCTCGCGGTAAGATTTCTCTTTCGGTACAATCTCATCCAGCAAATCACAAATAGTGAGCACTACATCGATGTTTTTCTTTTCGTTGTGCCCACCAATGTTATAAGTTTCACTGGCTTTACCTTCGGTTACGACGGTATATAACGCACGCGCATGATCTTCAACATACAGCCAATCGCGAATTTGATCCCCTTTGCCATAAATAGGTAATGCCTTACCTTCCAGAGCATTAAGAATTACCAGCGGAATCAATTTTTCCGGAAAGTGATAAGGACCGTAGTTATTCGAACAATTAGTCACAATGGTCGGTAAACCATAGGTACGTTTCCATGCGCGGACTAAATGATCGCTGGATGCTTTTGATGCAGAATAAGGGCTGCTTGGCGCATAAGCTGTCGTCTCAGTAAATAAGGGTAATTCTTCTGTATTATTTACTTCGTCAGGATGAGGCAAATCACCATAGACTTCGTCAGTAGAAATATGATGAAAACGGAAGCTATTTTTCCTGTCGCTATCAAGAGCAGACCAGTAATTGCGAGCGGCTTCTAACAGGACATAAGTACCAACAATATTGGTTTCAATAAATGCCGCAGGGCCTGTGATTGAACGGTCAACATGGCTTTCAGCTGCCAGGTGCATCACTGCATCCGGCTGATGCTGAGCAAAAATCCGTGCCATTGCAGCAGCATCGCAAATATCCGCATGTTCAAAAACATAGCGTTCAGAAGCAGAAACATCAGCAAGTGATTCCAGGTTTCCGGCGTACGTTAATTTATCGACATTAACAACACTATCCTGCGTATTATTTATAATGTGACGAACTACAGCAGAACCAATAAATCCTGCGCCACCAGTAACAAGTATCTTCACTTTTTTATTCCATATTACATCAGAGCATGCTGTGAAATAAGCGGCTCTCAGTTTGATTAATAGAGGTATTAATGCACGCTACCGCCCCTGGCTTTACAGCTACCAGAGCACTGCATACATGTCTACGATGTGACGAGCGTTACCCACTCGCACCAAATCCGAAAAATTCAAGTGCTAATTGTCTTACCAATCCGCTCTGGAAACAAGGAAAATCCTGGAAAACTTTGACTAAAATCTTATTACTAACTCGTTGTTATTCGGATTGTTTATATAAAACAACGGCAGGAATATTCGCAACACATTACTTTTGCCACAAATCTTCACTGCCGTTATAATTTTCTCATCAACCGTTACATCCGGTCAGATTTTCATTATTCGCTTAACAGCTTCTCAATCCCTTTACGAAACTTCGCCCCTTCTTTCAGGTTGCGTAGTCCATACTTCACAAACGCCTGCATATAGCCCATTTTTTTACCGCAGTCGTAGCTGTCGCCGGTCATCAGCATTGCATCAACTGATTGCTTTTTCGCCAGCTCGGCAATGGCATCAGTCAGCTGAATACGTCCCCATGCACCTGGCTGAGTGCGTTCCAGTTCTGGCCAAATATCGGCAGAAAGCACATAGCGACCAACGGCCATGATGTCTGAGTCCAGCGTCTGTGGCTGATCCGGTTTTTCGATAAATTCAACAATGCGGCTGACTTTACCTTCACGATCCAGTGGTTCTTTGGTCTGAATGACGGAGTATTCAGAGAGGTCACCCGGCATACGTTTTGCCAGCACCTGGCTGCGGCCCGTTTCGTTGAAACGTGCAATCATGGCAGCAAGGTTGTAACGCAGCGGGTCGGCGCTGGCGTCGTCGATCACAACGTCTGGCAGCACCACGACAAATGGGTTGTCACCAATGGCAGGTCGCGCACACAAAATAGAGTGGCCTAAACCTAAAGGTTCCCCCTGACGCACGTTCATAATGGTCACGCCTGGTGGGCAGATGGACTGCACTTCTGCCAGTAGTTGACGCTTCACGCGCAGTTCAAGGAGAGATTCTAATTCATAAGAGGTGTCGAAGTGGTTTTCGACCGCGTTCTTGGACGCGTGAGTTACCAGGAGGATTTCTTTGATCCCTGCAGCCACAATCTCGTCAACAATGTACTGAATCATTGGCTTGTCGACGATCGGTAGCATCTCTTTGGGTATCGCCTTAGTGGCAGGCAACATATGCATCCCAAGACCCGCTACAGGAATAACTGCTTTTAAATTCGTCATTATTTCATCCACCTGTAAAATGGTTGCTGAATTATAGCTTGTTCGATTTTTTTCGCCAGCATCAATTACCCTGAATTGATTACTGAATTACTTGTGATGTTACGCCGCTTTGTTGTGGATTGCAGTAGCATTGTTCCTAAGTATGGCTCCATTTGTCCTGCAATGGTCGCAAATCTACTCCCTCCGTTCCGGCAATCTAAAGTTAATCTTTTCCACATTAACAATATGGTGATTAATCCTGTCGATATCGACGGAGCTTTGTCCTTTTTCATTCACGGCATGAACATTTGCAAGCGACAGCAGTATTTCTTTTTTCGCCATAAAAACGCCGCGAACGTCTTTGCGCATGTCGAAGTTCATGCTCAATGCTGGTCCAACAGAGGATTCCTGCATCACCTTGATATTTCTCATAAAAAGATGTTGCGGTTTGTTGTGCAGCTCCAGCGATGCATGCTTCATCGCAATGTTAGTTAGCGCCACAAAGGAGACGGCATTCCCGGCAGAGATTTGGATACCGCGCAATTTGTAAGCAAGATGAGTGTTATCCAGTTGAATATTATTCACTCGGAAATTTTGCGGTATCGAGAAATATTTGCCTTTAATTACCCCATAGCCAATTAACATCCCGGCGCTATTAATCATTTCAATATTATCAATCACGAAATTGTCACAACCGTAAATAGCAGCCGTGGCGTTATCAATTCCGGCTTTCTTACTGAAATCAGGCGTAATATTGCGGGCTTTGATATTACGGTTAACAAAATGTTTACCATTTTCAACATGGATCAGTTGCCGACAATCTAATCCCGTGATATTCGCCACGACAAAGTTTTTCACTGCCTGGTCTTCCGGGTAGTTGTTATCGTAAGTACTCCCCGCAAGGCCTATACCAATGCCCCAGTTGATTTTGCCGTTAGTACAGTTGATGCGCTCAATAACGTGGTCGGAGATCAAAATGTCGTGGTCGTTAATTGCCACGTTCCATTCAATGGCGTCGCCCTGTAAGTCGCTGAACTTACAGTTGGTGATGTTGGCACCGATAATCTGGTTATGAAATCCCTGGCGTAAAATGGCGTAATTAGCGTGGCTGACGGTCAGGTTATCGATGGTCAGGTTGCGCATGACCCGTTTGTTTTTGCCGCCGATATAAATCTGCGTTACCGGGCCAAAGCCGCTCATCGTCAGCCCTTTGATGGTGCAGTCAGAGCCGCGAACATCCAGGGTGATGTTATGCATACTGCCGCCCTTCTCCCCTGTCACCCGGCTGCCGTCCTGTAAGACAAATCGCCCTTTGCCGTTGCCGCGCAGGCTTCCAGGGATGTGTAGCGTTTTACCAGGAGGGATGAAGATGCCGGTATTGATATTGTCGCAAACCAATCCGGCGGGCACGACGACCGTTTGTCCTTCACTGAAGGCTTGTTTAAATGAGGCGATCCAGTCGTGAGGATTGTAGTCGTTAATATTAACGCTTTGCCGGGCGGGAAGTGCACGGGCAAAAGGCGTATGGAGGAAGGCAAGCGCCGGGCTTGCCGTCAGGAAGGTGCGTCGGGAGAGTTTTTTAAATGGCATGCGTTCTCCTCTATAAAGCCTGCAGTAAGCTGGCGAGTTCTCGATTAATCACCTGCTGGTTAAAATCATGTTCGACTTTTTCGCGCGCACGTTTGATAACCGGAGCCAGTTCATCGGTGTCCAGTTGGCTAAACGCCGCCAGTCGTTGCGCCAGTGCGCGAGCATCGTTCTCAGGCACCAGCCAGCCGGATCTATCGGCTTCCACCAGTTCCGGTATCCCGCTATGCAGAGTAGAAACCACCGGAATGCCTTCCATATCGCCATCCGCGCCCGTCACCGATGGCAACAGGAAGACATCCGCGTCGTCGAGCATCGCTTTCACTTCATGGCTCGGTTTAAAGCCCGGCATCTCCACCACATCTTCCAGTTGATATTGTTCGATGAGCGTGCGCAGGCGTCGTTCCCACGGGCCAATGCCGAGGATGCGATAGCGGAACGCCACGCCCTGCTCTTTCAACTGACGGCAGGCTTCGATCGCCACATGCAGACCTTTTTTCTCGGTTAAGCGTGCGACGGAAATGATTTCCAGCGGCGTTGCAGGTGCTTTCACCGGACGCAGACTAAAGCGCGTCATGTCCACGCCCATGCGCGATACGGCGATTTTGTCCCTCGGGCAGCCCATTTTTTGCAGCCTTCCGGCCCACAGATCGCTTATCGGTAACATCAGGTCGCCACGGCGAAACAGTTGTTGATATTCGGGTGTGTAGTGGTTGAGCACTTCCCGACTGGAGATATCAACACCGTGGAAGATAGTGGCAATTTTGCCGCGAATGACACCCAATTCGCGTAGTTTTGTTGCGGTTACCCCCACAGGGCCAAAATGAGCGATGAACACATCGGCACGAAACGGTGTTGCGACCTGGCCACAAATGGCAGACAAAATCAGGTTCCGCGACTCGGCACCATAGCGTTTGAGGTTGAGCGCCTGCCAGGTATTTTTACGATGAATGCCGCGTAACGTCTGGCTGGCGCGGTGGCGCAGCTTCGCCACGTTGCCCACAGGTTCGTCCTGTAACCAGCGGGTTCTGGCAGCAAGGTTGTATTTCGTCCATGCCGCGTGGGTGTTCTGAGTGTCGCCTTTTTGCAACGCGACAATCTCTACCTCAAAGCCCATATCAATAAACGCAGTAATTTGGTTGAGGACAAAGGTTTCCGACGACAGCGGAAATTTCAGTAAAAAGAAGCCGACCTTCATTTCGCCTCCCCGATGCGTTCAAGCACAGATTTCACCATCTGCATTCCCGTCTGACGCTCACGACTGACGGCTTCGTTAAGTCGTGCGTTCAGCGCCGGAAGTTGGCCTAAGGTATCCGCAACCATCGCTTGCAGGCTGCCGTCTAATAAATGACGGATATCAATCGCCATCTCCGGTAACCCCAGTTGCTGCATAATCCCGGCAGATTTATGTTCGTAGTTGATGGCAATCGCCGGAGTGGCAAAGTTCATCGAGATAATGGCAGAGTGCAGGCGCGTGCCAACGGTGAGTTCACAGGTTCCGAGAATTTTGCCCATTTCCAGATCGTTAAGTTCATCCATCACCACGTGGTAACGGGCAGGATCGCTGATGTGCTGGCGCAGATTGAGCGCCACCATGCGGTCATCTTTGTTATAGCTGTCGATACCCGTACAGGTGGAGAGCGCAATCACCTGATACCCTTCATCGAGAATGCGATTGACCACCCCGGCAAAGGCTTTTTCATACACTTGTTGAGTGGTGCCGAGGCGTTTGTCGAACGGTGCCAGTTCGCGCAGGGTAATGGCCACCGTTTTCTGTTGTGCGGCAACGTTCAGCCAGTGTTGAACAGCATAGCTGGCGGTGAAGTCTTCGGTGTGGTGATCGACCAGCCAGGCGGTATCGACGCCATGTTCCACTTTTGCGGTGGTGATATTGCTGCGTTTCATCAGCTCGAGGCTGACCGATTCGCGCAGGATCAGCGCGTCGCAGTGACCAAAAACGTAGTTCGCCAGTTGGTTAAATGGCTCATCCTGGAACGGGCCGACGCTGTGACCAATCATAAACAGCGGCTTTTTCGCCATAAACGTGCAAAGCGCGTGTTCAAACTGCGGCACGCCGTAGAGATCGACAAAAAACGATCCACCGACCTGAATAATGGCGTCGTAACCTGACAGCAGGCGCACGAAGTCGGTGAATCCCTGGGCGATGGCGATGTTGCGCAGCTTGCCAGTGTCGGTGACGCGTGAGAGCAGTACCTGGTGTTGATAACGGCGACGAAGGGCCCGACAACGCCCGCCGCGCTGTTGTGTTGTTTCATTTGCAGAAACAGTGGATCGCCCATTACCGGGCGGTTGAGCAGCCAGGAAGAACTGACCGGATAGCGGCTCATCACGTCCACTTCGGCGTGTGGATTGAGGATGTTAATGGCATCAAGTAAGCCGCGCAGGATGGCACTGTCGCCGCGATTGCCGCAAGTGTGGTTGCCCAGAATAAGTAATTTCATTTTTTCCTCATAAATTTGATGCCAGGTGAGGCTGTGTTTATTGTGTTCGTTGCCGTTTTTTGCCTGATGCGACGCTGGCGCGTCTTATCAGGCCTACAAGGCCCGAGCCAGAACCGTAGGCCGGATAAGGCGTTTACGCCGCATCCGGCAATTGTGTGCTGGTGCCGGATGCGCTTACGCTTATCCGGCCTACAAACCTGTGCCTGAACCGTAGGTCGGATAAGGCGTTTACGCCGCATCCGGCAGTTGTGTGCTGGTGCCGGATGCGCTTACGCTTATCCGGCCTACAAACCTGTGCCTGAACCGTAGGTCGGATAAGTGAACGTAGGTCGGATAAGATGCGTCAGCATCGCATCCGACAGGATTTCGTTATTTCGCATCCGACTTATATTCGTATTCGTAATAACCATAATTCTGATACGCACTGGCGCGACGGAAGATGGAGTTCAGAATCACTCCTTTCACCGAAATACCGTTTTGCTCAAAGCGGCTCAGACTGGTTTCCACTTCTTTCAATGTGTTGACCGCATAACGCGCCACCATTAACGTGGTTCCAGCGTGGCGACCGACAATTGCGGCATCGGTCACTGCCAGAATCGGCGGCGTATCAATCAACACCAGGTCGTAGTTTTTACTCCCCCAGTTCACCAGTTCGGCAAAGCGTTCGCTCATCAACAGTTCAGATGGATTCGGTGGCACCTGGCCGCGTGGGATCAGGTCAAATTTAGCAATCGAAGTGGGTTTGGCGCTGGCGGCAATATCGCCCTGACCAATCAGAATTTCCGACAGGCCATTGACGTTATTGGTGCCATATTGGCAATCTTGCCGTTACGCCCGCCCTCGCCTTTCAGCGGACGAATGACAAAGATGCCGCTGGCGTTGGAGGTGGTCATGTCGATACCTTCAGCATTGCCCAGGGCTTCGGTCAGGGTCATGCCGCTAAAGTCCATTTTCAGGGTGCTCTGTTTCTTCACTTCCCCCATCACAAACACTTTCAGATCGTCATTACGCGGCACGTAGAGAATATCGCCGGGGTAAAGCAGTCGATTCTGGTTGAGGTCACCGTTTTGCATCAGCGCCTGCAAAGAAATGCGTTCTTCACGACCATTGTGTGTTCGCACCACGTTGCGCCAGTCAGCGGTATCGGTCAGGCCACCTGCGGCGTTAATGGCGTCGAGAATGGTCAGTGGCACGTTGGTGATGGCCTGTTGACCGGATTTATTCACCTGACCGGAGATATAGGCCTTTTGCGAGCGGAAGGCAGCGATATTAACGTCCGCCTGCGGGTCAGCGATGTACGTCGCTAAGCGCCCGGTAATATCACTGCGAATTTCAGCGAGTGTTTTCCCTACTACGTGGACTTTGCCGATATACGGGTAGAACATAGTGCCGTCAGGCTGTACCCAGTTGCCGGTGTCGCTGGAGCTGCGGTACTGACCGGCTGGCGTGGTGAGTTCCGGGTGATCCCAGACGGTGACATTAAGAACGTCGCCCGGCCCGATGCGATACTGGTAATTCGCAATCTCACTTTCCAGCGTCGACATATTGCTGCCCGGAAGTACTGTGCAACCGCTTATCAAGGTTACTGACACTAATAATGGCATCAATTTTATTTTGGATTTCATCATTGTTTATTTATCACTTTGGCAGAGTAATTATCCTGTGCACGATTAATAGCAATGTCGCCATGCACATTTACCTTGCAGTTAATTGAATAAAAATTTAACTGGCATCAGTCCTAAAAAAATTGATTTCATCCGCAGGCTATTGACAGAATAATTCAGACTGGTCTTGCAGGCATCCAGACACGCTACCGCCCCTGGCTTTTTAGCTACCAATGCACTGATTTAGTTTAATTTTCCAAACCTTCTCAACATGCAGTCGTTGATGAGAAAGGGGTATTCCGGTAATTAACTTTCTGAATATAAGATGACATTATGGTAATTGAATATCGGCTCTCCAATAATGCAGGAGGAAGTGTTACAGCTAACGGAATAGCAGGCAAGATAACAATTCGGCAATTGGCTATTTTTAAGAATTATATTAAGTGTCATTCAATATGGTTTTTAGGAGTTTCTTTATGTTGACAATAATTAATATAGCGGCTCCACATGCGATATTTCTTAAATAATGTTTTATTATTACCGTTTTTAATTCAGGGATAATGTGAGGTTATCCCCCTCACAGAATATGAGATAAATAGTGCTGCAACATTGCATTTTTGCCACGATTTATCCATGATCGAATTGTGACATTTGTCATACAACGAATAGGTTTTGTACTTCTATGGAATGGATTGCCGATCCGTCTATCTGGGCCGGGTTAATCACGCTGATTGTGATCGAACTGGTCCTCGGCATTGATAACCTGGTCTTTATTGCCATCCTCGCCGAAAAACTACCGCCGAAGCAGCGCGACCGTGCACGAGTTACCGGGCTGCTGCTGGCAATGTTAATGCGCCTGTTACTGCTGGCGTCAATCTCCTGGCTGGTCACTCTGACTCAACCGCTGTTCAGCTTTCGTTCGTTTACCTTTAGCGCCCGCGACTTAATCATGCTGTTTGGTGGTTTATTCCTGCTGTTCAAAGCCACGATGGAGCTGAACGAACGGCTGGAAGGGAAAGACAGCAATAACCCCACGCAACGCAAAGGTGCGAAGTTTTGGGGCGTGGTGACACAAATTGTGGTGCTGGACGCCATTTTCTCACTCGACTCGGTGATTACCGCCGTCGGGATGGTCGACCATTTACTGGTCATGATGGCCGCCGTTGTTATCGCTATCAGCCTGATGTTGATGGCAAGCAAGCCGTTAACGCACTTTGTTAATAGCCACCCGACCATCGTTATTCTCTGCTTAAGTTTCCTGTTGATGATTGGCTTTAGCCTGGTGGCAGAAGGTTTCGGCTTCATCATTCCGAAAGGCTACCTGTACGCTGCCATTGGTTTTTCGGTGATGATCGAGGCGCTCAATCAGTTGGCTATCTTTAATCGGCGACGTTTTCTTTCCGCTAACCAGACGCTGCGCCAGCGGACTACCGAAGCAGTAATGCGCCTGTTAAGCGGGCAAAAAGAAGATGCGGAACTGGACGCCGAAACGGCGTCCATGCTGGTGGATCATGGCAACCAGCAGATCTTTAATCCGCAGGAACGGCGAATGATTGAGCGGGTGCTTAATCTTAACCAGCGTACTGTCAGCAGCATCATGACGTCGCGCCACGATATTGAGCATATCGATCTCAACGCACCGGAAGATGAGATTCGCCAGTTGCTGGAGCGAAATCAGCACACGCGTCTGGTCGTTACCGACGGTGATGACGCGGAAGATTTGCTCGGTGTCGTTCACGTTATCGACCTGTTACAACAGTCACTGCGCGGTGAACTGCTCAACCTGCGGGTGTTGATTCGCCAGCCGCTGGTGTTCCCGGAAACCTTGCCGCTGTTACCTGCCCTGGAGCAGTTCCGTAATGCCCGCACCCACTTTGCTTTTGTGGTGGATGAGTTTGGTTCAGTGGAAGGGATTGTGACATTAAGTGACGTCACTGAAACTATTGCCGGTAACTTACCGAACGAAGTGGAAGAGATCGACGCCCGCCATGATATTCAGAAAAATGCGGACGGTTCCTGGACGGCGAATGGTCATATGCCGCTGGAAGATCTGGTGCAATATGTGCCACTGCCTCTGGACGAGAAACGCGAATATCACACCATCGCCGGGCTATTGATGGAATATTTGCAGCGCATTCCGAAACCAGGCGAAGAAGTGCAGGTGGGGGATTATTTGCTTAAAACGTTGCAGGTGGAAAGCCATCGCGTGCAGAAGGTGCAGATTATTCCGCTACGTAAGGATGACGAGATGGAGTACGAGGTGTGATGGTATCGGTCATTTTACCCGATGCTGCGTAACGCCTTACAACCTCAGCAATGAAGCGTTGTCTATGGTAAACGGACATCACCGCGGGGGTGTGGGTCCGGCTGTAAATTGCCGAATCGTTTCCTGTAGGCCGGGGCAGCCCACATGGATGTGGGCTGAGGGCGCGTTTTACAGGGATGTTACCTCGCGCCCGTACCCGATAGCCGAAAGGAATAAGATGAGGGAACCGCGCCAGCGGCGATTTACCGCCGGGAGCCCGGGTTGCCAGGGTGGTGGCGATTGAGCCACCCTGGCACGTTCACCGGCTTGAGCGTTCCATAGTGGCGAGGAACATAAAGTGAACGGAACAGCCTTCGATCTTACATATTCAGAATATAATGGTGCCGCCACGAACGCCTGATGCGACGCTTTACGCGTCTTATCAGGCCTACAGCATATGTCATCTGGATGACTTACATCTTCTCCAGCAACTTCTTCACATCTTTGCCATTGCGGGAATCTTTTTTCCGCTCGGCCCAGCCATTCAGGCGGCGTTTAGCTTCGTCTTGTAGATATTTGCGCAGCAGCTGGTCCACTTGCAGGCTGTAATTGAGTTGCTGCCAGTTGCCATAAACCCGTAGCGGAACCGGTGTTCCTTTAAGAAAATCAATCAGCTTGCTTTCCCCGTTCCAGCCACCAATGACACGAACATCAAACTGGGTGTCGCAGGTCTGCTCTGCCAGATTCAACGTTCCAGCCCCTGTCAGGGCCAACACTGGCGATTGACCTTGCATGTCGTTTAACGTCACGACGCCATCCTTTAACGTTAGATCGGTGGTAAATTTGTCAAGCCGCGTCACGTTATCGAAGTTTTCAGCAGCCTTCACATCACCACCATTACGTTCTACCGCTTGCTGGATCATCTGCTGGAAGTTCATCCCTTCCATACGCGTGTCAGTCATTTCGACATGCGCCTGTCCTTGCCAGCTGTGGCGAAATGCGTCGGCATCAATGTCAGCACCGGAGAAATCACCCGCCAGTGACATCTTTCCGGTCAATGAAATCGGATAGTTAAATGCCTTCAGAATGGTGCCAATCTCAACGTTTTCCAGCCGTGGCTGGAAGTTTATCTGCGGATTTATTGATGTCGCGTCCAGCGTGCCCGGCAGTGAAACTTGTCCATCGTTAAGCTTGCCCTGCAGTTGAGTAATTTCCAGCAAACCCGACTTGTTGGTCATTTGCGTGGCAACATCTGTAAAATTCATTCCACGCCAGCGCACGTTACTGGCCTGCAACAAAATATCAGCCGTAAAGCCCTGCAGTCCCTGATAGGCCGGTTCATCAATGCGCGAAGAAATGACCGGGCGCGGCAACGTTGACTGGCTCTGTCCCTGCTGCGCGGCACCGTTTTCACCGTTCGCTGTTTCTTTAAGCGGGATGAGGTTGTCAAGATTCAGTTGCGGGAATTGCAGCCTTAGCAGCCATTCGGGCCTCTCAGTCAGCGTGACCTGTGCTTGCCCACTAAGCGAACTGTCATTAGCGGTCAAATTGATTTGGTTAAATGAAAGTCGTTTTTGTGACTCTTGCCACTGGGCCTGGAAACTCCCCTGTCCCTGAATACCTTGTTTTGGTAAGTCTGCGCCCTGCAACTGCCAGTTAATGTGTTCAATAGCCGCCGTTAAATCATGCGGATAATCAGAAGCATCAACGGTGCCGTTGATGGATAATGTGAGATCGCGCTGATCGCGATTAACCCGCCCGGAGAACTCAAACGAGCCACGATGCTGGGGATCTTGTTCCATTTGCAGGTGGATATTGCGGATTGTCACCTGCTCGTCATCTTCATGCTGGAACACCAGCACGCTGTCTGCCACCTTAAGACTGGAAATATCAAACGACCATCCGCGATCGTCTGACAGATCCGGCAAGGTATTGTCGCGTGGTGCAACCGGGGCATCTTCACTGCGCACCGCTTCCGTCTGCGGCGTCAGTTGGATCACTGCCCCTTTTAGCATCACCTGCTTAACGCTCAGTTGATGACTCAGTAGCGGTAAAAGCGCCACGTCCAGACGCATATTGTCTGCGTGAACCAGTGGCTGGCTCGCGCCCTGGGCGGTGAGAGACATTCGCCCGGAGAGGATACTAAGCTGCGGCCAGACGTGCCAACGCAGTGGTCCGTCGAGCTGCAATTGATAACCGCTACGTGCAGCAACTTGCTTGACCATATAGTCGCGGAAATCATTCGGATTCACCAGCAACACTAACGCAGATAACCCGGCCACCAGCACGACCAGGAATATCATCAGCGTCGTCAGAAATCGTCTCATCGTATCCTCAATGGGCCTGAATTAGTCTTTATCGATTCGGCTGGCTACCGCGCCCTGCTGGTTGCGATATTTCGCATCTTCACGGCGGTTGTATGGCCGCGCCGCCGGGCCGGAAAGCGGCTCAAAGCTCAGCGCACCAATTAACATGCCCGGACGCAGCGCCAGCGGCAGCTTACCGGAGTTATAAAACTCCAGCACAATGCAGCCAGACCAGCCAGGATCAATACGGTGCGCAGTAACGTGAACCATCAGCCCCAGACGCGCCAGTGAGGAACGCCCGTCCAGCCAGCCCACCAGATCGGCTGGCAGCGTGACCGACTCCAGCGTCACCGCCAGCGCCAGTTCTCCTGGGTGAAGATAAAACGCCTCACCCTCGTCGAGCACGATTTCATCGCTCATCACGCGGTCAAGCGCGGCGCTCACTTCATCTTTGGGACCGCTCAGATCGATAAACGCTGCCGTGTGACCACTGAAGGTACGAAATTTATTGCCCAGGCGCACATCCACCGTCGCGCCGTTAATACGCTCCACGGGTGGACGTGGGTTGATCGACAAACGGCCTTCATCAAGCCAGGCTTCAATATCTCGGTCACACAGACGCATGGCATTTTCTCCTTTCGCGCTTCACTCCCTTAACGCCAGTTACGTCAAGGGCATACCAGGTTATCACTGAACGGTACACAATTTATCAAGCTTATTCAAAGAACTGACTTATTTTTGCTTTCAATATATCGATCGCGATGCGGTTTTTCCCGCCGCGCGGCACGATAATGTCTGCATATTGTTTAGAAGGCTCAATGAATTGCAGGAACATCGGGCGCACGGTTTTTTGATATTGCACCATCACAGAATCCATTGAACGCCCACGCTCGTTAACGTCGCGCTTGATGCGGCGCATCAGGCAGATATCCAGCGGGGTATCAACGAAAATTGAGAAGTTAAGTTCGTTACGCAAACGCGCATCCGTCAGCAACAAAATGCCTTCGAGAATGATGACCTTCTTCGGCTCAACCTTCACCGTTTCTTTCATACGCGTATGTTCAACATAGCTGTAAACCGGCAAGTTAATAGCCGAACCGCGTTTCAACGCTTGTAAATGCTCAAGCAACAGGCTGTGATCCATCGCACTGGGATGATCGTAGTTGGTCTTAACGCGTTCTTCCATCGACAGATGGCTTTGATCTTTGTAATAGCAGTCTTCGGGAATTACGCCGATGTGTTCATCACCGACTTGTTCACGTAATTCACGATAAAGGGTACTGGCAATAAGACTCTTGCCGGAAGCCGATGCGCCAGCAATACCGATAATGACGCACTGATGAGACTGATCAGTCATATATTTAGCGACCTGATTAACCTGGATGTTAGGAAGGGGGCGCAGAAGCGCCAAACGCGGCAATTATAGGGATTTCATCTGCCTGATACCAGTCGAATAGCGTTGCCGCGTGCTCAGACGCATCGTTGACGAATGATTCCCGGAGGCAAATTACGTTGTTCTGTTTTAATGCAAAGTAAAAAATGTTATACGCAATTGCGCAAATTATCTGCCTTTACGTCACTTTATGAGCAATTTGCATATAAAATGTAAAACTTTTGTACTAGCATAAACACAGAAACGAATACTGGCGACCAGGTCTTGCGGATAAAGCGGTAATGAGCAAACAATCACAGCATGTATTAATTGCCCCGCCCCACCCGCTGCTTCACCTGGTCAGTTTAGGTTTAGTCTCGTTTATCTTTACCCTTTTCTCGCTTGAGCTTTCGCAGTTTGGCACCCAACTCGCTCCGCTGTGGTTCCCGACGTCCATCATGATGGTGGCGTTTTATCGCCATGCCGGACGCATGTGGCCGGGGATCGCGCTGAGCTGTTCGCTGGGAAATATCGCCGCATCCGTCCTGCTTTTTTCTACCAACTCACTGAACATGGCCTGGACGACCATTAATATTATTGAAGCCGTGGTCGGGGCAGTACTGCTGCGTAAATTACTGCCGTGGTATAACCCATTGCAAAATCTGGCTGACTGGCTGCGTTTAGCACTCGGCAGCGCCATTGTTCCCCCTCTGTTGGGTGGTATTCTGGTTGTCCTGCTGACGCCTGGCGACGATCCTCTCAGAGCATTTTTGATATGGGTACTGTCAGAATCCATCGGCGCACTGGCGCTGGTGCCGCTGGGACTGTTATTTAAACCACACTATCTGCTGCGCCATCGCAACCCACGGTTACTTTTTGAGTCGCTGCTCACGTTAGCCATCACACTGACGTTAAGCTGGCTTTCGATGTTGTACCTGCCGTGGCCTTTTACCTTCATTATTGTGCTGTTAATGTGGAGCGCCGTGCGCCTGCCGCGAATGGAAGCCTTTTTGATCTTCCTTACCACAGTGATGATGGTGTCGCTGATGATGGCCGCAGATCCCGCCCTGCTTGCTACGCCGCGAACATACCTGATGAGTCATATTCCGTGGCTCCCCTTTTTACTGATCCTGCTGCCCGCCAACATCATGACCATGGTGATGTATGCCTTTCGTGCGGAACGCAAACACATTTCCGAAAGCGAAACCCGCTTTCGCAACGCCATGGAATATTCTGCCATCGGCATGGCATTAGTGGGCACCGAGGGACAATGGCTGCAATCCAACAAAGCGCTCTGCCGGTTTCTCGGTTACAGTCAGGAAGAGCTGCACGGACTTACCTTTCAGCAACTGACCTGGCCGGAGGATCTCAATAAAGATCTCCAACAGGTTGAAAAGCTGATAAGCGGTGAAATAAACACCTATTCAATGGAAAAACGCTACTACAACCGCAATGGCGATGTTGTCTGGGCGTTGCTTGCCGTCTCACTGGTGCGCCACACGGATGGCACGCCGCTCTATTTTATTGCTCAGATTGAAGACATTAACGAGCTAAAACGCACCGAGCAGGTGAATCAGCAGCTGATGGAACGCATCACGCTGGCTAACGAAGCAGGCGGGATTGGCATCTGGGAGTGGGAGCTAAAGCCGAATATTTTCCGTTGGGATAAGCGGATGTTTGAGTTGTATGAAATTCCTCCGCATATCAAACCGAACTGGCAAGTGTGGTACGAGTGCGTGCTGCCGGAAGATCGCCAACACGCCGAAAAAGTGATTCGTGATTCATTGCAATCACGCTCTCCCTTTAAGCTGGAATTTCGCATTGCCGTGAAAGATGGCACCCGCCATATCCGCGCCCTCGCCAACCAGGTACTGAATAAAGAAGGCGAAGTCGAACGCCTGCTCGGCATCAATATGGATATGACCGAAGTGAAACAGCTTAACGAAGCATTGTTTCAGGAAAAAGAGCGCCTACACATTACGCTGGATTCCATCGGCGAAGCCGTAGTCTGTATTGATATGGCGATGAAAATTACCTTTATGAATCCGGTGGCTGAGAAGATGAGCGGCTGGACGCAGGAAGAAGCGCTGGGTGTTCCGCTCCTGACGGTGTTGCATATTACCTTTGGCGACAATGGTCCCCTGATGGAGAACATTTACAGTGCCGACACCTCGCGTTCTGCGATTGAACAAGATGTAGTGTTGCACTGCCGGAGCGGCGGCAGCTACGATGTGCATTACAGTATTACGCCGCTAAGTACTCTGGACGGCAGCAATATAGGCTCGGTACTGGTGATTCAGGACGTCACCGAATCACGCAAAATGCTGCGTCAGCTGAGCTATAGCGCCTCCCATGATGCGCTGACGCATCTCGCCAATCGCGCCAGTTTTGAGAAGCAATTGCGTATCCTGCTGCAAACGATAAACAGTACGCATCAGCGACATGCACTGGTGTTTATCGATCTTGATCGCTTTAAAGCGGTGAATGACAGCGCCGGGCATGCGGCGGGCGACGCTTTGCTGCGCGAACTGGCGTCATTGATGCTGAGTATGCTGCGCGCCAGCGACGTGCTGGCGCGGCTTGGCGGTGATGAATTTGGTCTGCTGTTGCCAGACTGCAATGTCGAAAGTGCTCGTTTTACCGCTACACGCATTATCAGTGCCGTGAATGACTATCACTTTATATGGGAAGGCCGTGTACATCGGGTAGGTGCCAGTGCCGGGATTACCTTGATCGATGACAACAATCATCAGGCGGCAGAAGTGATGTCGCAGGCTGATATCGCCTGTTATGCCTCAAAAAATGGTGGCCGGGGTCGGGTGACGATTTACGAGCCGCAGCAAGCCGCCGCACATAGCAAACGGGCAGCGATGTCGCTTGAGTCGCGCCACGCTGGTAAATGAACTGCTTGAGCAACTGGAAAGTCGCCCTCTACCACCACGGTTATTACATCTGATTATTCCGGCAGAAGCGATTTTCGATCACGCCGAAAGCGTGCAAAAACTGCGGTTGGCGGGATGTCGGATCGTACTCAGCCAGGTGGGTCGCGATCTACAAATCTTCAACACGCTGAAAGCGAATATGGCAGATTACCTGCTACTTGATGGTGAGTTATGCGCCAGCGTGCAGGGTAATTTGCTGGATGAAATGCTGATTACGATCATTCAGGGTCATGCTCAGCGTCTCGGGATGAAAACCATCGCCGGGCCAGTCGTTTTCCCCCTGGTGATGGATACGCTTTCTGGCATCGGCGTCGATCTGATTTATGGTGATGTAATTGCCGACGCTCAACCGCTGGATTTGCTGGTGAATAGCAGTTATTTCGCGATTAACTGAGGGAGCGTTGCCCATTGCCTGATGCGACGCTAACGCGTCTTATCAGGCCTACAAATCGCCCGCACGCCCTGTTCAAAAGCATCAACACTGCCGGGTAAACGCAATCCGGGCCGCGCCGTGCCTAACCCGGCTAACGCACCATTAACAATCTGCGGATTACATTGCAGATCAAACAGGTGGCTCATTTTCGCCAGACACTCAGCGGCAACGGGTTCTAAACCTGCACTTAAATTTATGCGCAGAGTATGGCTGGCTATATCCGGAATAGCCGTCACCACGCCGCGATATTCGCCCACCGCCAGACTACGGGCATAATAATTGTCCGCGACCGTTTCCACACCGCTCACCGCACGGGCGGCGAGAAATCCCAACATCCACGACCAGTCATACGGCGGCTGCCAGTTCAGGGTATACATCGCATCTCCTTGTTTATCCGCTTTCAGCATAAACGTTATTCAGACGCTGCGCTTTGCTTTCATATTCCGGTTGTCGCGGCGGCAACATTTCGCTAAAGTCACGCCCCTTCTTCACCGGCATGGGAATTATTTCGTGTTTATTGGTTTTGATTACGGTACAGCAAACTGTTCAGTGGCGGTCATGCGCGACGGTAAACCGCAATTACTGAAAATGGAAAACGACAGCACGCTGCTGCCTTCAATGCTTTGTGCGCCAACGCGTGAAGCGGTGAGCGAGTGGCTGTACCGCCATCATGATGTTCCGGCAGACGACGATGAAACCCAGGCGCTGTTACGTCGGGCGATTCGTTATAACCGCGAAGAAGATATTGATGTTACAGCGAAAAGCGTGCAGTTCGGTCTTTCCTCTCTGGCACAGTACATCGATGATCCGCAAGAAGTATGGTTTGTGAAATCCCCAAAATCGTTCCTCGGTGCCAGCGGCTTAAAACCGCAGCAAGTTGCGCTGTTTGAGGATCTGGTCTGCGCAATGATGTTGCACATTCGCCAGCAGGCGCAGGCGCAGCTGCCAGAAGCGATTACTCATGCGGTGATTGGTCGCCCGATCAACTTCCAGGGGCTGGGCGGCGATGAAGCAAACGCCCAGGCGCAAGGGATTCTGGAACGCGCGGCAAAGCGTGCCGGATTCAGGGATGTGGTATTCCAGTACGAGCCGGTCGCGGCAGGGCTGGATTACGAAGCCACCTTACAGGAAGAAAAACGGGTGCTGGTGGTGGATATCGGCGGTGGTACGACTGACTGTTCCTTGCTACTGATGGGGCCGCAGTGGCGTTCGCGTCTCGATCGTGAAGCCAGCCTGCTGGGTCACAGTGGTTGCCGTATTGGTGGTAACGATCTGGATATCGCACTGGCGTTTAAAAACCTGATGCCGTTACTGGGTATGGGGGGCGAAACAGAAAAAGGCATCGCCCTGCCGATTCTGCCGTGGTGGAATGCGGTTGCCATCAACGACGTTCCTGCGCAGAGTGATTTCTACAGTAGTGCCAATGGACGTCTACTTAACGATCTGGTGCGCGATGCCCGCGAACCAGAGAAAGTGGCTCTGTTGCAGAAAGTCTGGCGTCAACGGTTAAGTTATCGACTGGTCCGCAGCGCAGAAGAGAGCAAAATCGCCCTCTCAGGCACGGTGGAAACCTGTGCGTCGCTGCCGTTTATCCGCGACGAACTGGCCACGCTGATTAACCAGCAAGGCCTGGAAAGTGCGCTCAGCCAGCCACTGGCGCGGATTCTGGAACAGGTGCAACTGGCGCTGGATAACGCTCAGGAAAAACCGGACGTTATCTACCTGACCGGCGGTAGCGCCCGTTCCCCGCTGATTAAAAAAGCACTGGCAGAACAGCTGCCGGGTATTCCGATTGCCGGTGGCGATGACTTCGGATCGGTTACCGCCGGGCTGGCTCGCTGGGCAGAAGTCGTGTTTCGTTAATTGGAAAATAGCTCAACAACAGCTTAAATCAGCCTGCGCCTGGGCCAGTTTCTCCGCTGCCTGACGTAGCGGTTCCATCAACGGCATAGCCCGTGCAGATGCATGAAGATGGAATCGCTGCAACTCTGCCGCGCCCTCTGTCAATGCGGCTTCCAGTCGATGTCGTTTGGCGGCCATTTTCGCCGTTACTGCCTGTCTGTCTGCCAGCGTTACCGCTTCATTCGACCTGAACACAAAACGGCGTTCGCAACTCGCTTTCCAGTCGATAATCGCCTGAGTCAAATGGTCGCTAAACCCTTTCACTTGCTTAACGCCGCGTCGGGTAACATCTGCCGCGGTTTCAATACCAAAGGACCGTAACGCCGCTTTACGCGTAGGGCCAACGCCGGGAATAGAGGCAACATCAATAAAAAATCCTTCCAGAAACTTCTGCTTCTGCCGTTCCCTTGCGGTGTCATGAAGTGCTACCAGAGCGCGTTTCTCTTCTTCCGGTAACCCCAGAATTTCATCCTTCATTTTTTCGAGCATCATCCGTTTGGCGATAAAACCTTCCAGCCCCCCTACCTGTTGGATCTAGTTAACTAAATGGTCATAGTTCATTTTTGCGCTATTAAAAGCCTTGCGGCGACGCTGGATTTCCGCTTTATGGGCTCTACCTGTCAGGCTGCCAACAATCCAAATAACCGCCAGTACTGGAAGTAAAATAATAAAATGCGGCTCCTTCTGAAAACTGCAAAGCAATAGAGATAACACTGACAGCAAGATTTCTATCAGAATGATGTATTCACTCGGCAATAGCCCTACAGGAAGAGGCAAACCGGTGAGTTGGAAATGACCGGGCAAAGGCAGTTGTAGTGCTGGCGGTGGCACTGACGCCATCACCATCGCCCAGACTTTCGCCAGCACAAAATCCCCACCGGTGGTAATGACCTCTTCGCCGAGATCAATAAAATAGATAACACCTTGATTATCCAGCGCACACCACGGGCAGTCGGTTAAATGACCGGGGTAAACATGCATTGCCGAAACGGTACATTTCTTTAACTGTTGACGTAGAGAATCAAGTGCCGCTACCCACGCTTTTGCCGTCGGACGCGCGATTGCCACGCCATTTTCCGTAAACGCCTGCTGAAACATGGCTTCAACATCATCCGGTAACATCGATAGCGGAATAGATCGTGGCGGCGGTTTTAAGCCACGTAGCTGATTGTCTGGCGCGTAGGCATAACGGAAATGGGCAATATCCGTCTCCAGCGCATTACCCGCTTCAGAGATAAGCGGCACACCGGAATAAGGATGACGTCCACCAAACAAGACGTGAAAAATTAGCAACGCAAGGCCAAAATTATCGTGATTCGCGGTGCGTTCAAAGCCGACAAATGACGGCAGGGTTTGCAGCTCTGGCGGCGTAAAATGCGATACGCCGACTTCGCATAAATGCAGTGTGCCATTGGCGTTAATCTGAAAGGAGTCGCTATCGATCAGCACCACTTTACTGTCGCGACCTACCATAAAGCTGTTCTGGTTTACGTCACCCACAACATGCCCGTGCTCGTGAATCGTAGCAAAAGATGAAGCAATATTGCGCGCAACATAGAGTAGAAAATCCCACGCACAATGAGGGTAACGTTGACGACGATGTGCCGGGCTATAGATCATATGAATCGGTTCTTTACCTGAAACCTTCGGCATCATAAAACCGATAACCTTTCCACCTCGTCCACCGTGAAGCGTTGCCTGCGGCCAGGCGACATAATTCAGCAACTGCACGTCAGCTGTCGCAGCCATAAAGGCAAGTTTGTCCTGTTTTAAGGCAGGTGGCGGCGTGTGGTAAATCTTGGCGACGCTATCGACAAACTCCTCGATTTCATAAACCGCACCTTCACCGCCTTTGCCCAGTTCACGGCCTGGCGTAACGCACTCACCAGTAGCAGTATATAAAGTGGGTTTCATGGTAACCACATAGCCAGTGCCAGAGTTTTATCATCATCGGTACGCTCATTTACCGCCGGGCTGGACAAAAACTGTTTTAACAATTCAGGTAATAAATCGAGTTGTTCCTGCGTTGCTGACGCCAGTCCATTGAAAAACGGGGTAAAGAAAGGCACATGCGGAGAATTATCCAGCATATTTAACGCCAGGCGCTGAATACCATCCGTAAATGCTGCAACTTTATGCGCACACTCAGTGCCGGTGTAAGTTTCCAGTCTGGAAACGGCATCTTCATCGGTAATGAAGTGCGTCATATTGGCATATTCACCCACCATCGGCGTGACAGGCAATTGCAGACCGTGACCAAAATCCACCACCACGCCACCATCGCCAATCTGCATAATCAAGGTGCCTTTAGGCGATGAAATCAGTCCCAGAAATGTGCAGGCAAAATCGCGAACCGCTAATTCTTTGGCTTCTGCCTCGGCAAAAAGTCGCTGACGTATGGTCAGTACAATATCCGTTGCGAGGACATCATTGAGTCCAAATTCACCGTTCTGCACTTTTTGCGACACATAAGCCATCGCTTCATTGACGGCGAGCATCGCACCTTCACCTCCCTGCGAGACACTGCCTGCGCCATCAGCGACAAATAGCGACAATAATGGCTGCTGGTCATTTAGCCAGGCAACCTGCATCTGGCAGGCATCCTGACAAGGCAAATCAGCGCTGATGTGCGACGTTCCAACAGCGGATGCATAAACCAGGCGCCAGGTCACACTGACGTCCAGCCTTTTGGCGCTTCCAGCACAACTTCCGTTCCCGGCGTGGAGCGAGAAACCGAACGTAGCGAACTCGATAACCAGCTAAACAGTTCGCGGAATTGTAATCCCTGCAGTGGCAAAGGCTGACGGACGCTGATTTGTGCCAGAGTCTTCATATCAGCCCCCTGGACACCGATGGAAAAGAAGGCAAACTTCTTATCCTCTTCCCCCGCAAACACTTTACTGGCGGCGGCCTGCCAGTCATCGGTTGGCGCACCATCAGTGATCAGGAAAATCCACGGGCGATAATACGAAATACCATTTGCGCGGTACTCACGTTTCCGCTCTTCAACCATATTCAGGGCTTCGGTAATGGCGGCGCCTATTGGTGTATCACCCTGGGCAAACAGGATGGGCGGGAAAAAGTTAGCGGCGCTGGTAAATGGTTGTTCCACATGCACCGGGCCGAACGTCACAATGCCAAGCTCCACTCTTTTTAAGGCCAGCGGATCGGCAAGCAGTTCATCGCGAAAGGTAAGCAATCCGGCGTTAAGTTCATTAATAGGTCTGCCGCTCATCGAGCCAGAAACATCCAGTAGCAAAATGCAGGGGCAGCGTGGTTCTGGATTACTGGCAAAATCGCTGGTGGCAAACGTGATTTGTTCGCTCATAAGAAATCCCTTCTTAGAGAATTATTGAGGTCCGCTATCATATCGATTGCAATAATGAAATAAGAGCAAACGAAGACATTTTCAGAATTAAGCCCGGCGGCGAAGATAATTTTGCTATTCGCCTCGCAAGAATGGGGATCCGTCGATTGACAGTAAGGGCAGAGTGACATATTTTCAGGAGTGAGGGTTGAGCGGGGTTTCCCCCGCCCTGGTAGTCTTAGTAAGCCGGGAAGCTAATGACTAAGAGCACCACGATGATGAGTATCTTCATCATGACCCTTTCCTTATTTAAGGCCCCTTCCTCGGGAGGGGTTTTCCCGTTTCAGCGTCCCGCTGAAATCGTCGGCCTACCTCCTTTCGCCCTGTATGCAGTCTATCGCTAACGCGTAGATAAAATAGTTTCCTGTGTTATTACTGGATGCGTGCTCGCAAATGTGCCCGTCATTCAGACGATTCCCGACAGTGTTTCATAATTCCTCCATTTTTCTCCCTTATTGGCTGGCTACACTAGTAACATTGCGCGAAACGTTCAGGAAGAGAAACTCTTAACGATGAAAGGCAGTTATAAATCCCGTTGGGTAATCGTAAGCGTGGTGGTTATCGCCGCCATCGCCGCACTCTGGTTCTGGCAAGGCCGCAGTGAATCCCAGAGTGTAGCGCCAGATGCGACGAAACAAGCACAGCAACCACCCGCGGGTGGTCGTCGTGGTATGCGTTCCGGCCCATTAGCCCCAGTACAGGCGGCGACCGCCGTAGAACAGGCAGTGCCACGTTATCTCACCGGACTGGGCACTATTACCGCGGCTAACACCGTTACGGTGCGTAGCCGTGTGGATGGTCAGTTGATGGCGTTGCATTTCCAGGAAGGCCAGCAGGTCAAAGCAGGCGATTTACTGGCCGAAATTGACCCCAGCCAGTTCAACGTTGCATTAGCACAAGCCCAGGGGCAACTGGCAAAAGATAAAGCGACGCTTGCCAATGCCCGCCGTGACCTGGCGCGCTATCAACAACTGGCAAAAACCAATCTCGTTTCCCGCCAGGAACTGGACGCTCAACAGGCGCTGGTCAGTGAAACCGAAGGCACCGTTAAGGTCGATGAAGCGAGCGTAGCCAGCGCACAGTTGCAACTCGACTGGAGCCGTATTACCGCGCCAGTCGATGGTCGCGTTGGTCTCAAGCAGGTTGATGTTGGTAACCAAATCTCCAGTGGCGATACCACCGGGATTGTGGTGATCACCCAGACGCATCCTATCGATTTGCTCTTTACCCTGCCAGAAAGCGATATTGCTACCGTAGTGCAGGCGCAAAAAGCCGGAAAACGGCTGATCGTTGAAGCCTGGGATCGCACCAACTCGAAGAAGTTAAGTGAAGGCTCGCTGTTAAGTCTCGACAACCAAATCGATGCCACTACCGGTACGATTAAAGTGAAAGCACGCTTTAATAATCAGGATGATGCGCTGTTTCCCAATCAGTTTGTTAACGCGCGTATGTTAGTCGACACCGAACAAAATGCCGTGGTGATCCCCACCGCCGCGCTGCAAATGGGCAACGAAGGCCATTTTGTCTGGGTACTGAATAGCGAAAACAAAGTCAGCAAACATCTGGTGACACCGGGCATTCAGGACAGCCAGAAAGTGGTGATCCGCGCAGGTATTTCTGCGGGCGATCGCGTAGTGACGGACGGCATTGATCGCCTGACCGAAGGCGCGAAAGTGGAAGTGCTGGAAGCCCAGAGCACCACCGCACCAGAAGAGAAAGCCACCAGCCGCGAATACGCGAAAAAAGGAGCTCGCTCCTGATGCAGGTGTTACCCCCGAGCAGCACAGGCGGCCCGTCGCGCCTGTTTATTATGCGTCCTGTCGCCACCACGCTGCTGATGGTGGCTATCTTACTCGCCGGGATTATCGGTTATCGCGCCCTGCCGGTTTCAGCGCTACCGGAAGTGGACTACCCGACCATTCAGGTAGTCACCCTCTACCCTGGCGCCAGTCCGGATGTCATGACCTCTGCGGTTACCGCGCCGCTTGAACGCCAGTTTGGGCAGATGTCCGGCCTGAAACAGATGTCATCGCAGAGTTCCGGTGGCGCGTCAGTTATCACCTTACAGTTCCAGCTAACATTGCCGCTGGATGTCGCCGAGCAGGAGGTGCAGGCCGCGATTAACGCCGCCACTAACCTGTTACCAGGCGATCTGCCTAACCCGCCGGTTTACAGCAAAGTGAACCCGGCAGATCCACCGATCATGACGCTCGCTGTCACCTCAACCGCCATGCCAATGACCCAGGTAGAAGATATGGTGGAAACCCGCGTCGCGCAGAAAATCTCGCAGATTTCCGGTGTCGGGTTGGTGACGCTTTCCGGCGGTCAGCGTCCGGCTGTCCGCGTCAAACTTAACGCTCAGGCGATTGCCGCCCTCGGCCTGACCAGCGAAACCGTGCGCACCGCCATTACCGGCGCGAACGTTAACTCGGCTAAAGGTAGCCTTGATGGCCCTTCTCGCGCGGTCACGCTTTCCGCGAATGACCAGATGCAATCTGCGCAAGAATATCGCCAGTTGATTATCGCCTACCAGAACGGCGCGCCGATTCGTCTTGGCGATGTCGCAACCGTAGAGCAAGGGGCTGAAAACAGCTGGCTCGGCGCGTGGGCGAATAAAGAACAGGCCATTGTAATGAATGTTCAGCGCCAGCCTGGTGCTAACATTATCTCCACCGCCGACAACATCCGGCAGATGCTGCCACAGCTCACCGAGAGTTTGCCGAAATCGGTCAAAGTGACGGTGCTTTCTGATCGCACCACCAACATCCGCGCATCGGTCAACGATACCCAGTTTGAGCTGATGATGGCTATCGCGCTGGTAGTCATGATTATCTACCTGTTTTTGCGCAATATTCCGGCGACCATCATTCCCGGTGTCGCGGTGCCGCTGTCGTTAATCGGCACCTTCGCGGTCATGGTGTTTCTCGATTTTTCAATCAATAACCTGACGCTGATGGCGTTAACTATCGCCACCGGATTCGTGGTCGATGACGCCATCGTGGTGATCGAAAATATTTCCCGCTATATCGAAAAAGGCGAAAAACCGCTGGCGGCGGCGCTCAAAGGCGCAGGTGAAATCGGCTTTACCATTATCTCACTGACTTTCTCACTGATTGCAGTACTGATCCCGCTGCTGTTTATGGGCGATATCGTCGGGCGACTGTTCCGCGAATTTGCTATTACCCTGGCGGTAGCGATTTTGATCTCAGCGGTGGTGTCGCTGACCCTGACCCCGATGATGTGCGCACGGATGCTCAGCCAGGAGTCGCTGCGTAAACAGAACCGCTTCTCCCGTGCCTCGGAGAAAATGTTCGACAGGATAATCGCCGCCTATGGTCGCGGACTGGTGAAGGTGCTGAATCATCCGTGGCTGACCTTAAGCGTGGCTCTCAGCACGCTGCTGCTTAGCGTTCTATTGTGGGTGTTCATTCCGAAAGGTTTCTTCCCGGTACAGGACAACGGCATTATTCAGGGCACCTTGCAGGCACCGCAATCCAGCTCCTTTGCCAATATGGCCCAGCGGCAACGTCAGGTCGCGGATGTGATTTTGCAGGACCCGGCGGTGCAAAGCCTGACCTCATTTGTTGGCGTTGACGGTACGAACCCGTCGCTGAACAGTGCGCGTTTACAAATCAACCTCAAACCACTGGATGAACGTGATGACCGGGTGCAAAAAGTCATCGCCCGTTTGCAAACAGCGGTGGATAAAGTGCCGGGTGTCGAACTCTTCCTGCAACCAACGCAGGATCTGACCATTGATACTCAGGTCAGCCGCACCCAGTACCAGTTTACCTTGCAGGCCACCTCACTGGATGCGCTCAATACCTGGGTGCCACAGTTGATGGAAAAACTCCAACAGCTGCCACAGCTTTCTGATGTCTCCAGCGACTGGCAGGACAAAGGGTTGGTGGCGTATGTCAATGTGGACCGAGACAGCGCCAGCCGTCTGGGGATCAGCATGGCAGACGTCGATAACGCCCTGTACAACGCGTTTGGTCAGCGGCTGATTTCCACTATTTATACCCAGGCCAACCAGTACCGCGTGGTGCTGGAACACAACACCGAAAATACCCCAGGGCTTACGGCGCTGGAGACTATTCGCCTGACCAGCAGCGACGGCGGCGTGGTGCCATTAAGCGCGATTGCCAAAATTGAGCAGCGTTTTGCGCCGCTCTCCATCAACCATCTGGATCAGTTCCCGGTAACGACCATCTCCTTTAACGTGCCGGATAACTATTCGCTGGGCGATGCGGTGCAGGCGATTATGGACACTGAGAAGACGCTGAATCTACCGGTAGATATCACCACGCAGTTCCAGGGTAGTACCCTCGCCTTCCTGTCGGCGCTGAGCAGCACTGTCTGGCTGATTGTCGCGGCAGTGGTGGCGATGTACATCGTGCTCGGCATTCTGTACGAAAGCTTTATTCATCCGATCACCATTCTATCTACGTTGCCAACGGCAGGGGTCGGCGCATTGCTGGCGTTACTGATTGCCGGTAGCGAACTGGATGTGATCGCCATTATCGGCATTATTTTGCTGATTGGGATCGTAAAGAAGAACGCCATCATGATGATCGACTTCGCGCTGGCTGCCGAGCGCGAACAAGGCATGTCGCCGCGCGATGCCATCTATCAGGCCTGTTTGCTGCGTTTTCGTCCGATCCTGATGACCACTCTGGCGGCACTGCTCGGCGCGCTGCCGCTGATGTTGAGTACTGGCGTCGGCGCAGAACTACGTCGTCCGTTAGGCATTGGTATGGTCGGTGGTCTGGTTGTCAGCCAGGTACTGACGCTGTTCACCACGCCGGTGATTTATCTGCTGTTCGACCGTCTGGCACTGTGGACTAAAAGCCGCTTTGCCCGTCATGAAGAGGAGGCGTAAGTGAAGTTTTTTGCCCTCTTCATTTACCGCCCGGTGGCAACAATTTTACTGTCGGTCGCCATTACCCTGTGCGGCATACTGGGCTTCCGTATGCTGCCGGTCGCCCCGCTGCCGCAGGTCGATTTTCCGGTGATAATGGTCAGCGCCTCGCTGCCCGGTGCAGCGCCAGAGACAATGGCATCTTCCGTTGCCACACCGCTGGAGCGCTCGCTTGGGCGCATTGCCGGAGTCAGTGAAATGACTTCCAGCAGTTCGCTCGGCAGCACGCGCATTATTTTGCAGTTTGATTTTGACCGGGATATCAACGGCGCGGCGCGTGATGTGCAGGCGGCGATCAACGCCGCGCAAAGTTTGCTACCCAGCGGAATGCCCAGCCGTCCGACCTATCGCAAAGCGAACCCGTCGGATGCGCCAATTATGATCCTCACGCTGACGTCCGATACTTATTCGCAAGGTGAACTGTACGATTTTGCCTCGACGCAGCTGGCTCCAACGATTTCGCAAATCGACGGTGTTGGTGATGTCGATGTCGGCGGCAGTTCGCTGCCTGCGGTGCGCGTCGGGCTGAATCCACTGGCGCTGTTTAATCAGGGCGTGTCGCTGGACGATGTACGCACCGCCATCAACAATGCCAACGTACGTAAACCGCAAGGGGCGCTGGAAGATGGCACTCACCGCTGGCAGATCCAAACTAACGATGAACTGAAAACCGCCGCTGAATATCAGCCGCTGATTATTCATTACAACAACGGCGGCGCGGTTCGTCTGGGCGATGTGGCGACGGTGACCGACTCTGTACAAGATGTACGCAACGCCGGGATGACCAACGCCAAACCGGCTATTTTGTTGATGATCCGCAAGCTGCCGGAAGCCAATATTATCCAGACGGTAGACAGTATCCGGGCAAAATTACCGGAGTTGCAGGAGACCATTCCGGCGGCGATTGATCTGCAAATTGCCCAGGATCGCTCCCCTACCATTCGCGCCTCGCTGGAAGAAGTCGAACAAACGCTGATTATCTCGGTGGCGCTGGTGATTCTGGTGGTCTTTTTATTCCTGCGCTCGGGTCGCGCCACGATTATTCCTGCCGTTGCGGTGCCCGTTTCGCTGATTGGTACATTTGCGGCGATGTACCTGTGCGGTTTCAGTCTCAATAACCTGTCGCTGATGGCTCTCACTATCGCCACAGGTTTTGTGGTAGATGACGCCATCGTGGTGCTGGAAAATATTGCCCGTCATCTGGAGGCGGGAATGAAACCACTACAGGCCGCGCTGCAAGGTACTCGCGAAGTCGGCTTTACAGTGCTGTCGATGAGTCTGTCACTGGTGGCTGTGTTCCTGCCGCTGCTGTTGATGGGTGGATTGCCGGGCCGCCTGTTACGTGAGTTTGCCGTGACGCTTTCTGTCGCCATTGGTATTTCGTTGCTGGTTTCCCTGACGCTAACGCCGATGATGTGCGGCTGGATGCTGAAAGCCAGCAAGCCGCGTGAGCAAAAGCGGCTGCGCGGTTTTGGCCGGATGTTGGTTGCACTACAACAAGGCTACGGTAAGTCGCTGAAATGGGTACTCAATCATACCCGACTGGTGGGCATGGTGCTGCTTGGCACCATCGCGCTGAATATCTGGCTGTATATTTCGATTCCGAAAACCTTCTTCCCGGAGCAGGACACCGGTGTGTTGATGGGCGGGATACAGGCAGATCAGAGTATTTCATTTCAGGCGATGCGCGGTAAGTTGCAGGATTTCATGAAAATTATCCGTGACGATCCGGCAGTGGATAATGTCACCGGTTTTACCGGCGGTTCGCGGGTGAACAGCGGGATGATGTTTATCACCCTCAAGCCACGCGACGAACGCAGCGAAACGGCGCAGCAAATTATCGACCGTCTGCGTGTGAAGCTGGCGAAAGAGCCAGGGGCGAATCTGTTCCTGATGGCGGTGCAGGATATTCGCGTTGGTGGGCGTCAGTCGAATGCCAGTTACCAGTATACGTTGCTATCCGACGACCTGGCAGCACTGCGCGAATGGGAGCCGAAAATCCGCAAAAAACTGGCAACGTTACCGGAACTGGCAGACGTAAACTCCGACCAACAGGATAATGGCGCGGAGATGAATCTGGTTTACGATCGCGACACCATGGCACGTCTGGGAATCGACGTGCAGGCCGCCAACAGCCTGCTGAACAATGCCTTCGGTCAGCGGCAAATCTCGACCATTTACCAGCCGATGAACCAGTACAAAGTGGTGATGGAAGTGGATCCTCGCTATACCCAGGACATCAGTGCGCTGGAAAAAATGTTCGTCATTAATAACGAAGGCAAAGCGATCCCACTGTCGTATTTCGCTAAATGGCAACCGGCGAATGCCCCGTTGTCGGTGAATCATCAGGGATTGTCAGCGGCCTCGACCATCTCGTTCAACTTGCCGACCGGAAAATCGCTCTCGGACGCCAGTGCGGCAATCGACCGCGCAATGACCCAGCTTGGCGTGCCTTCGACGGTGCGCGGCAGTTTTGCCGGAACAGCGCAGGTGTTCCAGGAGACGATGAACTCGCAGGTGATCCTGATTATCGCAGCCATCGCCACGGTGTATATCGTGCTGGGTATCCTTTACGAGAGTTATGTGCATCCGTTGACCATTCTCTCCACCCTGCCCTCGGCGGGCGTTGGGGCGTTACTGGCGCTGGAACTGTTCAATGCCCCGTTCAGCCTAATCGCCCTGATTGGGATTATGCTATTAATCGGCATCGTAAAGAAAAACGCCATTATGATGGTCGATTTTGCGCTTGAAGCTCAACGACACGGTAATCTGACGCCGCAGGAGGCTATTTTCCAGGCCTGTCTGCTGCGTTTTCGCCCGATTATGATGACCACCCTGGCGGCGCTGTTTGGCGCGCTGCCGCTGGTATTGTCGGGCGGTGACGGCTCGGAACTGCGGCAACCCCTGGGGATTACTATTGTCGGCGGTCTGGTTATGAGTCAGCTCCTGACGCTGTATACCACGCCGGTGGTGTATCTCTTTTTCGACCGTCTGCGGCTGCGTTTTTCGCGTAAACCTAAACAAATGGTAACCGTGTAAATGACAGCTCTTCCCGACAGCACCCGCTGGCAATTGTGGATTGTGGCTTTCGGCTTCTTTATGCAGTCGCTGGACACCACCATCGTTAACACCGCCCTTCCCTCAATGGCGCAAAGCCTCGGGGAAAGTCCGTTGCATATGCACATGGTCATTGTCTCTTATGTGCTGACTGTGGCGGTGATGCTGCCCGCCAGCGGCTGGCTGGCAGACAAAGTCGGCGTACGCAATATTTTCTTTACCGCCATTGTACTGTTTACTCTCGGGTCACTGTTTTGCGCGCTTTCCGGCACGCTGAACGAACTGTTGCTGGCACGAGCGTTACAGGGCGTTGGCGGCGCGATGATGGTGCCGGTCGGCAGGTTGACGGTGATGAAAATTGTTCCTCGCGAACAATATATGGCGGCGATGACCTTTGTCACGCTGCCCGGTCAGGTCGGCCCGCTGCTTGGTCCGGCGCTCGGCGGTCTGCTGGTAGAGTACGCATCCTGGCATTGGATCTTTTTGATCAACATTCCGGTGGGGATTATCGGTGCGATCGCCACGCTGATGTTGATGCCGAACTACACCATGCAGACGCGGCGCTTTGATCTCTCTGGTTTTCTGTTGCTGGCAGTTGGCATGGCGGTATTAACGCTGGCGCTGGATGGCAGTAAAGGCACGGAACTTTCACCGCTGGCGATTGCCGGACTGGTCGCTGTTGGCGTGGTGGCGCTGGTGCTTTATCTGCTGCACGCCAGAAATAACAACCGCGCTCTTTTCAGTCTGAAACTGTTCCGCACTCGTACCTTTTCGCTGGGCCTTGCGGGGAGCTTTGCCGGACGTATCGGCAGTGGCATGTTGCCCTTTATGACACCGGTTTTCTTACAGATCGGCCTCGGTTTCTCGCCGTTTCATGCCGGACTGATGATGATCCCGATGGTGCTCGGCAGCATGGGAATGAAGCGGATTGTGGTGCAGGTGGTGAATCGCTTTGGTTATCGTCGGGTACTGGTGGCGACCACGCTGGGTCTGTCGCTGGTCACCCTACTGTTTATGACTACCGCGCTGCTGGGCTGGTACTACGTTTTGCCATTCGTCCTGTTTGTACAAGGAATGGTCAACTCGACGCGTTTCTCCTCCATGAACACCCTGACACTGAAAGATCTGCCGGACAATCTGGCGAGCAGCGGCAACAGTCTGTTGTCGATGATTATGCAATTGTCGATGAGTATTGGCGTGACTATCGCCGGACTGTTGCTGGGGCTTTTTGGTTCGCAGCATGTCAGCGCCGACAGCGGCACCACACAAACCGTCTTTATGTACACCTGGCTTAGCATGGCGTTTATCATCGCCCTTCCGGCGTTCATCTTTGCCAGAGTGCCGAACGATACGCATCAAAATGTAGCTATTTCGCGGCGAAAAAGGAGCGCGCAATGAAGTTCTGGCGACCCGGTATTACCGGCAAACTGTTTCTGGCGATTTTCGCCACCTGCATTATCTTATTGATCACGATGCACTGGGCGGTACGTATCAGTTTTGAGCGCGGCTTTATCGATTACATTAAGCATGGTAATGAACAGCGGCTGCAAATGCTCGGTGATGCACTTGGCGAACAATACGCCCAACACGGTAACTGGCGTTTTCTGCGCAATAATGATCGCTTTGTCTTTCAGATACTGCGTTCATTTGAACACGATAATTCGGAAGATAAACCCGTTCCGGGTATGCCGCCACACGGCTGGCGCACCCAGTTTTGGGTGGTCGATCAAAACAACAAAGTGCTGGTTGGCCCACGCTCTCCCATTCCACCGGACGGTACACGACGGCCCATTCTGGTCAATGGTGTTGAAGTTGGCGCAGTGATTGCCTCACCTGTTGAACGGTTAACCCGCAATACCGATATCAATTTTGATAAACAACAGCGGCAAACCAGCTGGCTGATTGTGGCTTTATCTACCTTATTGGCGGCGCTGGCAACATTCCCACTGGCTCGCGGTTTGCTGGCTCCGGTAAAACGACTGGTCGATGGCACACACAAACTGGCGGCGGGCGATTTCACTACCCGCGTGACGCCTACCAGTGAAGATGAACTGGGCAAGCTGGCGCAAGACTTCAACCAGCTCGCCAGCACGCTGGAGAAAAACCAGCAGATGCGCCGCGATTTTATGGCCGATATTTCTCACGAACTGCGTACGCCATTAGCGGTGCTGCGCGGTGAACTGGAGGCCATTCAGGATGGCGTGCGTAAATTCACGCCGGAGACGGTGGCGTCTTTACAGGCAGAGGTCGGTACACTGACGAAACTGGTTGACGATCTCCATCAGTTGTCGATGTCTGATGAAGGCGCTCTCGCCTATCAAAAAGCACCGGTAGATTTGATCCCACTGCTGGAAATGGCGGGCGGCGCATTTCGCAAACGATTCGCCAGCCGTGGCCTGAAACTGCAATTTTCCCTGCCAGACAGTATTACCGTATTTGGCGATCGCGACCGTTTAATGCAGTTATTCAATAATTTACTGGAAAACAGCCTGCGCTATACCGACAGCGGCGGCAGCCTGCAAATCTCGGCTGAGCAGCGCGACAAAACGGTGCGCCTGACCTTTGCCGACAGTGCGCCAGGCGTCAGTGACGATCAGCTACAAAAATTGTTTGAACGTTTTTATCGCACCGAAGGTTCCCGCAACCGTGCCAGCGGCGGTTCCGGGCTGGGGCTGGCGATTTGCCTGAACATTGTTGAGGCACATAATGGCTGCATTGTTGCCACTCATTCGCCTTTTGGCGGGGTAAGCATTACAGTAGAGTTACCGCTGGAACGGGATTTACAGAGAGAAGTATGACCGAGTTACCAATCGACGAAAACACGCCACGTATTTTGATCGTGGAAGATGAACCGAAGCTGGGGCAGTTGCTCATCGACTACCTGCGTGCCGCAAGCTACGCGCCAACGCTAATCAGTCACGGCGATCAGGTACTGTCGTATGTACGCCAGACGCCTCCGGATCTGATCTTGTTGGATCTGATGCTCCCAGGCACCGATGGCCTGACGCTGTGCCGGGAGATCCGTCGTTTTTCTGACATACCAATCGTGATGGTGACGGCAAAAATCGAAGAGATCGACCGTCTGCTCGGGCTGGAGATTGGCGCCGATGATTATATCTGCAAGCCGTACAGCCCGCGGGAAGTCGTGGCACGCGTAAAAACCATTTTGCGCCGTTGCAAACCGCAGCGCGAGTTACAGCAACAGGATGCCGAAAGTCCGTTAATTATCGACGAAGGTCGTTTTCAGGCTTCCTGGCGCGGTAAAATGCTTGACCTGACACCTGCGGAATTTCGTCTGCTGAAAACGCTCTCTCATGAACCAGGAAAAGTATTCTCCCGCGAGCAATTGCTCAATCATCTTTATGACGACTACCGTGTGGTGACCGACCGCACCATCGACAGCCACATTAAAAACCTGCGCCGCAAGCTGGAATCTCTCGACGAAGAGCAGTCATTTATCCGTGCCGTTTACGGTGTCGGTTACCGCTGGGAAGCCGACGCCTGCCGCATCGCTTAACATTTATCGCTACGCCGGGCGCAGGTGTGTTGCGTCCGGCTTTATTTCCGATTTTCACAGCGTTACTATCCCAGCTGGAATTATTTACTTTAAATGGATTTAGCATGCGATTACCCTTTGTCATATCTTTGATTTTGCTACTGTCGGCTAATGCCTGTGCTGAAATAACTGACGAGCAAATTCACGCTGACTGTGCAAAAATCGACAACTATGCAAGTCAGGGGCAAGCACTGTATAAAGCGAAAAACTACCCTGCGGCACGCAAATACTTTGAACAGCAAGCTGCATGGAGTGAAGACTGTAAAGCCGATGATGAGAAAGCGATCGCCACGGCTTATAACAATGTCGCGCTGACCTAGATGCGCGAGAATCAATGGCGCAAAGCCCGTGCCTGGCTCATGCTTAAACCGCAAGATCCCAAATCCATCTACAATTTGCAGCTTATCAAAGATAAGCTCGCGGCTTTGCCCGCTGATTTTTCAGCAACCAGTGAATACTGGGGCTACGCGGGCAAAGCGACATGGAGTACGTTCACCTTTAAACCTGCGCGGTTAACAGGCACGATGCAGGTAGATTATCAGGGTTATTACTTTGGCATGATGGGTATTTACGTTGGACCAAATATCGGTGAATTTTCTGAATCTGTAACGCTTAAAAATGGCACAGGCGTAATCGCGTTGCGTGATGATGCCGACGATATGATTCACTGCAATATTGCTCTTAAACTTACGACCGAAACGCTTGATGTAAGCACCGATACGCCAAACGACTGTGGCTTCGGGGCCAACGTTAGTGCAGACGGCCCTTACCTTCGTGTCGATTGAGAAGACCAGGATGATTACGATTAAAAAATTAATTTCCTTTTTCTGGCGCAAAAACAACAACCCGACATTAACACCAAAACAGCCAGCGGATGAGGTCGTGCAACAACTCCAGGCAATGATAGTCGAGCCAGGCAATTATTTAGCGCATGATTGTGATATCCATGATACCCAGGTCCTTTGTCAGCTTACCCATCACCATAATGGATATATACGAGAAAAGGCCGTGCAATGTCTGGGACACAAAGAGGATATTGCGGCTATAGAAGAACTATTACTTGCTGCCAATGACTGGGCAAAAGAAGTACATATCGCTGCTTCTTCCGCGTTACTTCATTTAATGAAGGATAAGAATGCAGCTGCATTTGCCGTTAACCTTCCCTTGATACGTAACCTTCTCCAATGCCAGCGTTACGCTCATCGTGCCTTTGTAGACGAGATCCTGAGCTTCTTACTGAAAGAAAATAACCGCCCGCAATTAATGCGCTGGCTTACTTTCCCTGATAAAAACCTCTCCCGCTCAGTATTACAAACGCTGATTGAATATGGCTATTTTAATGATGAATCTTCGCTGCTTTTAATACTCAAGCAGCCCGACGAAGGTTTACGAATGCTGGCGGTCATCCACTGGCTCGCCAACAATTACCGTTAAGCGAAGCGGTATTAACTCGTCTGTTAAAAGACCGCTGGCCGCATATTCGACAAGCAACATTGTTTAGCCTTACTGACCGAGCTATAGAAATTCCTCCAGCGTTGAACAGCGCATTACTGCTGGATAACAATATGTTGATCCGTCTACGCGCTAAAAACATGCTGCAAAAAGTCATGGATGTTGCACAATTCTGGCGTCATGTTGTCACCTCGACTGAATATACTCCCTCACAGCGCCGGGCTGCTTTATATGGGCTGGACTCCATTCATGATGCCAATATTTTAAAACTGGCAGAATGGGGATTATCACAGGATGTATTCCCACTGCGTTTAGCCGCTATGCACATTCTTGCGAAAGCCAATCCTGATGGTGGTGTCAAAGGGATTATTCTGACCACACTGGCTAACCCGGACGCCTCCGGGCTTCGATTTATGGTTAACGTATGTGTATGGTGTCGCGTTCCGCTCACGTTCGAGGAAATACGTCAGTTGCTGGAAAACGCGCCGTCAGTTAAACATGCTTGCGCATATTGTCGGCTGTATCATAGTTTGAACAAATGGGACGGTTTAATTCTTCTGCTGCAATCGCAACACAAGCTAACTGAAGAATTTGCAGGTAAACAGCTCGCAGTATGGCAACGCAATTTCAATCTTTCGGGCATTCAACCGAATGCTCCCCAGCGTCAGCAACTTCAGGCGCTTTTTACCCGCAATCCGGAACTTCACAACAGATTATGGGGTTACATACCTTTTAAATAGCATCACTGCTTGCGGACGGATAAATCTTTATCACGCCCCACAATCACCAATCTGATCCACCACCGTCAGATACCAGTCACGGTCATAACCGTAAAGTTGACTTAAATAAAATACCAGTCCATCGCTACCCCCTTCTGGCGCAGCGACCACACGCACGGCCCCGTACTCCATTCGACGCGCTGCGGCAATCTGCGCATCAGAAATAGTGTTTCGCGGTGAACCAAACATCTGCGTGAAGACCAAATTACGGCTGACTTTATGGTGTGTATCGCTGCTGCTAATAAAATATCCGTGCTTATTCCAGCCACGTTCACAGTCAAATTCCGGGATAGTTTTCTTATCAAACTCTTCATCTCGCGGAATATGTTCCCCTGCCGAAGGCCACAGCAAATACTCGGGAACAGGCGTTTTAAAATCAATTGACTTAAAATTTTCGACATCCATCGAAGCGCCACGCTGGAAGAGAACATACAACCCCGTTTTTTTATCAATTAACGAGTTGATTAATTGAGCATCTTCTTGCTGAAAGCCGATAATCACCTTGCGAGCAGTCTCCTCCAGCGAAAGACCGGCAGTAGCGGGCAGAGAAAACAGAACCAACAGAGCCAGCGTGAATCCCTTCTTTAACATCCACATGTTTTAACTCCTTAACATTCACGGTCGTAAATATACTCAATTCTGATGTCAATTGTACGCCAGGCATCGAAAAGCTCATCACAATTACACTGGAGCCACCCCCGCCGATTGCGCTACAATGCCCGCCCTTAAAGTGGGGGAACTCCCCTGGCCGCTTCATCAGGTGAAGCGGATCTGACCTGTCATCAGAACGAGAGAATTATGTTTAAACCGGAACTCCTTTCCCCGGCGGGAACGCTGAAAAATATGCGTTACGCTTTCGCCTATGGCGCAGATGCAGTTTATGCAGGCCAGCCGCGTTACTCCCTGCGCGTGCGCAACAATGAATTCAACCACGAAAATCTCCAGCTCGGCATCAATGAAGCCCACGCGCTGGGGAAAAAGTTTTATGTCGTGGTCAACATTGCTCCGCACAACGCCAAGCTGAAAACCTTTATCCGTGACCTGAAACCGGTGGTGGAAATGGGGCCGGATGCGCTGATTATGTCCGATCCAGGGTTGATAATGCTGGTGCGTGAGCACTTCCCCGAAATGCCGATCCACCTCTCGGTACAGGCTAACGCTGTGAACTGGGCGACGGTTAAATTCTGGCAGCAAATGGGCCTGACCCGCGTGATCCTCTCTCGCGAGCTGTCGCTGGAAGAGATTGAAGAGATCCGTAATCAGGTGCCGGATATGGAGATCGAGATCTTCGTTCACGGCGCGCTGTGCATGGCCTACTCTGGTCGCTGCCTGCTCTCTGGTTATATCAACAAGCGCGACCCGAACCAGGGCACCTGCACCAATGCCTGCCGCTGGGAGTACAACGTTCAGGAAGGGAAAGAAGATGACGTCGGCAACATCGTACACAAGTACGAGCCGATTCCAGTGCAAAATGTTGAGCCGACGCTGGGTATCGGCGCGCCAACCGACAAAGTGTTTATGATTGAAGAAGCCCAACGTCCGGGCGAGTATATGACCGCGTTTGAAGATGAGCACGGCACTTACATCATGAACTCGAAAGATCTGCGTGCCATCGCCCATGTAGAACGCCTGACCAAAATGGGCGTGCACTCGCTGAAAATCGAAGGCCGCACCAAATCTTTCTACTATTGCGCACGCACTGCGCAGGTTTATCGTAAAGCTATTGATGACGCAGCTGCGGGAAAACCGTTCGATACCAGCCTGCTGGAAACTCTGGAAGGTCTGGCGCATCGTGGTTACACCGAAGGATTCCTGCGTCGTCATACTCACGACGATTATCAGAACTACGAATACGGTTATTCAGTTTCTGACCGCCAGCAGTTTGTTGGTGAGTTTACCGGTGAGCGCAAGGGTGACCTCGCGGCGGTAGCGGTGAAAAATAAATTCTCCGTTGGCGACAGCCTTGAGCTGATGACGCCGCAAGGCAACATTAACTTTACCCTTGCGCATATGGAAAACGCCAAAGGTGAAGCAATGCCAGTCGCACCTGGCGATGGTTATACTGTGTGGATCCCAGTACCGCAGGATCTCGAACTGGATTACGCGCTGCTGATGCGTAATTTCTCCGGTGAAACCACGCGTAACCCGCACGCTAAATGATTAATTTCGATTATTTTTCGCGGATGGAAAATTCTTAGAAACCGATCACATACAGCTGCATTTATTAAGGTTATCATCCGTTTCGCTGAAAAACATAACCCATAAAATGCGAGCTGTACCAGGAACCACCTCCTTGGCCTGTGTAATCTCCCTTACACGGGCTTATTTTTTTGCGACTCACTCAATGAAACAGAAGGATTTATCCCTGGTAGCCATCTTCCATTGACCACATCGATAGATTCCCCCTTCATAGCACAATACCTTTCACTTAACGGCATCGTGTTCGCACGGGTTTCGCTACGCACAGCCAGAGTGTGCATGTTTAATGCTTACAAAAAAATGAACCGAAAGCATTGGAATATTTTGACATCATTTTCTGATGGCTGCATAAAATAAAAATTCCGCTTTAGTTTCATCTATCTGTTTGTCATTATTACTCACATTTAATAATGGTGTTGAAGAAATTAATGAATGTTTTTCTTATGTCTGGTTGTGCAGTGAATAATGATGAGACAAGTATCGGTAAATTTTATCCGTGGCTACCGTTAACATTCACTGCCCCCATTGCAAGCCCTACTGGTAACCACTGAATCCCCCATACTCGAACTGATTTTTTATCCTCCGACTTTCATCCTGTTCTGACGCCACCTTTTCTTTTCTGCTCTACACTATCTACAGACCAATCTGTCAGCGCCAATGATATAAGACAGTAATTCACCATTTGGATTGTCCGCTCCACCCAACATGTTGTTTCCTTAAGGTTCCTACACCACAAAGGGAACACTCATGCTGAGCAGAGAGGATTTTTACATGATAAAGCAAATGCGCCAG
>NZ_PTRE01000008.1 GCF_002965065.1 Escherichia sp. MOD1-EC7003 | reverse complement strand
TTCTTTTGTTCTGCTATTATTGACCGAAAGGAGACTGCCACGCATAACGGTTCTGCGAGAGGCTGCCGGGGAGATTCCGGCGGCCTATTTATGTTCCACTCTCCATGCTTGTCTGTAATCGGGGATAATAGAAATATGTTCCCATTGTTGATATATCTTTCCCTGCCTGGGTATATGTCCTCCCAGGCAAACATAATGCCATTAATAATATAAAATACTAAAGATAAAACAAGATATCATTTTCATATGTTTTTCTGACAATAATATTTTATTTTGAAGAAATTACGGGGTAAATTTCATAGCCTTTCTTCTCTGGCAAAGAATAAGAATCATAAGCCGCCTCCTTGCTGCTGTCATAAATAATATACTTTTCTCTCCACTCCCCCACCCTATTATCATTTTTAATAATGATTAGTGTCTTTTTTTTACCAAACCAGATAGCTTCTGGAATATTCCTCTCTGCAAAACAAAAACCTTTTAACTTATTCTTCATTCCGCTATCATGATTTAAACTTGTTATCAGACATCCTTTTATATATGGAGGGCCATAATTTAATGCAAAAATAAGAGAGTGATTTACACACTTTGAAAGAACAATATCCCCTGAATATATAGCTCCATCTAAAAATGCACTAACAATAATATTTTCAAACAATAAATATGGAGTATCACCGTCAATTGTTTTTAATGAAACCAACGTAACCCCATCATTTTTATTAAAATCACACTTTATAACGTCTTTAATACTCTCAGCAAAACAACAAAAAGGTAAAGTTATCATAAAAAACAGGCTGCGATAAAAGTGCATAGTTACTTTACCTTTACCATATCTCGCAATGTCTGCATATTACCAGGCTGTAATTCCAATTTATCCGCGCACGATTTTATTTTATTATAACAAATGCCATTCGATACACCTCTGTCATCTTTATAGGACTGCGCAATATCATCTTTATACATCCAATACTGCATATGTTCAGTTCCTGTTTTTATATTTTTATTCTTTTTATCTTCTGCCTTCGCTAAAGAACTGGATTGTGTTTTTAATTTATTTTTTGACATATTACGCATCCCAATCAGGACTTTTAGCATGCTAAATATACAGTCTCTGATTGTATTTTATCCTTTATTCAAGCATGTGCAAAAAATATACTTTTCATGCTCTCACCCTGCCCTGCGGGGTTTTACGGCGCACCGGATAACCCCCATAGCTACCGCACTCATGGTTCTAACTCTAAAGACTTATTAGATAGATTTAAATAAGATATCCGTCAGATAGCAACTATTAGGAAAATATTTATATATATTTCATGAATATATTTAGGTTGGGTAATACAGTGTCTAAATATTTATCTGAACTTCTTCCTAATAAAAAAACCGCCAACGTTTCCGCTGGCGGTTTTCAATGTATTCAAAACTCAGCAATCAATAAAAATCACCAGTTGCCTTTTCGGCCTGATCCATCCACACCGGTTTATCGCTGGTTTTCGACCAGACGCGGTGCAGATAGCTATAAAAGCGAGCACGGTCTTTCCAGAAAAGCATAAAAGGCAGCGCCAGAACGCCCGCTGCAACCGCAGAAGTACGGCGTAAAAAGATAAGCCATGCAGGATATTCTCTGTAGAGTTCCATACTTTTCTCCCCTTTTGTATCTACCCAGTGAATGGCACCGGAAAAATGAATTTGTTTATCTGATGAAAATAGTACCGCCTTTTGTGTAATTTTACCACTCATCCGACCACTTATTTTTACTTATTGAGGGTTTATTTACATTCACTCCGTAACTGAGTTACAAAAAAGTTAAACAAATACTAACCATTAGTTAACACATGGCTTTTGCCATTTTTATACTTTTTTTACACCCCGTCCGCAGATTTTTGCGAAATCTTTGCAGCCAGAATTCTACCCTTCCGGTATCACTTTTAGGCCACTGGAGGTGCACTGTGAGTGCAGGCGTGATAGCTGGCGTGTTGCTGGTGTTTTTATTACTGGGTTATCTGGTTTATGCCCTGATCAATGCGGAGGCGTTCTGATGGCTGCGCAAGGGTTCTTACTGATTGCCACGTTTTTACTGGTATTAATGGTGCTGGCGCGTCCTTTAGGCAGCGGACTGGCGCGGTTGATTAATGACATACCTCTTCCCGGTACAGCGGGCGTTGAACGCGTACTCTTTCGTGTACTTGGCGTCTCTGACCATGAGATGAACTGGCAGCAGTATCTCTCAGCCATTCTCGGCCTGAATATGCTAGGGCTGGCGGTGCTGTTTTTTATGTTGCTCGGTCAGCACTATCTGCCGCTTAATCCGCAGGAACTGCCGGGGCTGTCGTGGGATCTGGCGCTGAATACTGCGGTCAGCTTTGTCACGAATACCAACTGGCAATCTTACAGTGGTGAAACCACGTTGAGCTATTTCAGCCAGATGGCGGGCTTAACGGTGCAAAACTTTCTTTCTGCCGCCAGCGGGATTACGGTGATTTTTGCCCTCATCCGTGCATTTACCCGCCAGAGCATGAGCACACTCGGGAACGCCTGGGTCGATCTGCTACGCATCACGTTATGGGTATTAGTCCCGCTGGCGTTGTTGATCGCGCTGTTTTTTATTCAACAAGGTGCACTGCAAAACTTTCTACCCTATCAGCCGGTGACGACCGTTGAAGGAGCGCAACAGCTGTTACCAATGGGTCCGGTGGCCTCTCAGGAAGCGATCAAGATGCTCGGCACTAACGGCGGTGGTTTCTTTAATGCCAACTCATCGCATCCGTTTGAAAACCCGACCGCGCTGACCAACTTCGTGCAAATGCTGGCAATCTTCTTGATCCCAACAGCGTTGTGCTTTGCTTTTGGCGAAGTGGCGGGCGATCGTCGCCAGGGGCGAATGTTGCTGTGGGCGATGTCGGTGATTTTTGTCATCTGCGTAGGCGTGGTGATGTGGGCAGAAGTTCAGGGTAATCCTCATCTGCTGGCACTGGGCGCGGACAGCAGCATCAATATGGAAGGTAAAGAGAGCCGTTTCGGCGTGCTGGTCAGTAGTCTGTTTGCGGTCGTGACCACGGCGGCTTCCTGCGGTGCAGTGATTGCGATGCATGATTCTTTTACCGCTCTCGGCGGCATGGTGCCGATGTGGTTGATGCAAATTGGTGAAGTGGTATTCGGCGGGGTCGGTTCTGGTCTTTACGGCATGATGCTGTTCGTCCTGCTGGCGGTGTTTATTGCCGGGCTGATGATTGGTCGCACGCCAGAATATCTGGGTAAAAAAATCGACGTACGCGAGATGAAACTGACTGCGCTGGCGATTCTGGTTACTCCAACACTGGTGCTGATGGGCGCGGCACTGGCGATGATGACCGACGCCGGACGTAGCGCCATGCTCAACCCTGGCCCGCACGGTTTTAGCGAAGTGCTGTACGCCGTGTCGTCCGCTGCTAACAACAATGGCAGCGCCTTTGCCGGATTAAGCGCTAACTCTCCGTTCTGGAACTGTTTATTGGCGTTCTGCATGTTTGTCGGGCGCTTCGGGGTGATTATCCCGGTGATGGCAATTGCCGGTTCGATGGTGAGTAAAAAGAGCCAACCCGCCAGTTCCGGCACACTGCCTACGCACGGCCCGTTGTTTGTAGGTCTGTTAATCGGCACCGTATTGCTGGTTGGCGCACTGACCTTTATCCCTGCCCTGGCGCTTGGTCCGGTGGCGGAATATCTCTCCTGATGATATTGAGTGAGCACTGAATATGAGTCGTAAACAACTGGCGCTATTCGAACCAACACTTGTCGTTCAGGCGCTGAAAGAAGCGGTGAAAAAATTAAACCCGCAGGCGCAATGGCGCAATCCGGTGATGTTTATCGTCTGGATCGGCAGTCTGCTGACCACCTGTATTAGCATCGCGATGGCAAGCGGCGCGATGCCAGGCAATGCGCTGTTTAGCGCGGCAATTAGCAGCTGGCTGTGGGTCACCGTACTGTTCGCAAATTTCGCCGAGGCGCTGGCAGAAGGCCGCAGTAAAGCACAGGCCAACAGCCTGAAAGGGGTGAAAAAAACTGCCTTTGCTCGCAAACTGCGTGAGCCAAAATATGGTGCTGCGGCAGACAAAATTCCCGCCGATCAATTGCGTAAAGGCGATATCGTGCTGGTAGAAGCCGGCGATATCATCCCCTGCGATGGTGAAGTTATTGAAGGTGGCGCATCGGTCGATGAAAGCGCTATCACCGGGGAATCGGCACCGGTGATCCGTGAATCCGGCGGTGATTTTGCCTCCGTCACTGGCGGCACGCGTATTCTTTCTGACTGGCTGGTGATTGAGTGCAGCGTTAACCCCGGCGAGACATTTTTGGATCGGATGATCGCGATGGTGGAAGGCGCACAGCGACGTAAAACGCCGAGCGAGATTGCTCTGACCATCCTGCTGATTGCCCTGACTATCGTCTTTCTACTGGCAACCGCCACACTGTGGCCGTTTTCCGCGTGGGGCGGTAATGCAGTCAGCGTAACGGTACTGGTGGCGCTGCTGGTCTGTCTGATCCCAACCACCATCGGCGGCTTGTTGTCAGCAATCGGCGTCGCCGGGATGAGCCGGATGCTGGGCGCGAATGTGATTGCCACCAGCGGACGTGCTGTTGAAGCGGCGGGTGACGTTGACGTTCTGCTACTGGATAAAACCGGCACCATCACACTCGGTAACCGTCAGGCGTCGGAGTTTATCCCTGCGCAGGGCGTAGAGGAAAAAACGCTGGCCAACGCCGCACAACTGGCTTCGCTGGCTGATGAAACGCCGGAGGGCCGCAGTATTGTGATCCTCGCCAAGCAGCGTTTTAACCTGCGCGAGCGCGATGTGCAGTCGCTCCATGCGACCTTTATACCGTTTACTGCGCAAAGCCGGATGAGCGGGATCAACATCGACAACCGCATGATCCGTAAAGGTTCTGTCGATGCCATTCGCCGCCATGTTGAGGCTAACGGTAGTCACTTCCCTGCCGATGTCGATCAAAAAGTCGATCAGGTTGCGCGTCAGGGGGCCACGCCGCTGGTGGTGGTGGAAGGTTCACGCGTGCTGGGCGTAATTGCGCTGAAAGATATCGTCAAAGGCGGCATTAAAGAGCGCTTCGCGCAACTGCGCCAAATGGGCATTAAAACGGTGATGATTACCGGTGATAACCGTCTGACTGCCGCCGCGATTGCTGCTGAAGCGGGCGTCGATGATTTTCTCGCCGAAGCGACACCGGAGGCCAAGCTGGCATTGATTCGTCAGTATCAGGCAGAAGGCCGTTTGGTGGCGATGACCGGCGACGGCACCAACGATGCTCCGGCGCTGGCGCAGGCAGATGTCGCGGTGGCGATGAACTCCGGCACTCAGGCGGCGAAAGAAGCGGGCAATATGGTGGATCTCGACTCCAACCCAACCAAGTTGATCGAGGTGGTGCACATTGGCAAACAGATGCTGATGACCCGTGGTTCGCTTACCACCTTCAGCATCGCCAACGATGTAGCGAAATACTTCGCCATTATTCCGGCAGCGTTCGCGGCAACGTATCCGCAGTTAAATGCGCTGAACATCATGCGCCTGCATTCGCCCGACTCAGCCATTCTCAGTGCGGTCATTTTCAACGCCTTGATTATCGTCTTTTTGATTCCCCTGGCGTTAAAAGGCGTGAGTTATAAACCGCTTACCGCTTCTGCCATGTTGCGCCGTAACTTATGGATTTACGGTCTGGGTGGGCTGCTGGTGCCGTTTATTGGTATCAAAGTCATTGATTTACTGCTGACCGTTTGCGGTCTGGTGTGAGGTTTACCATGAGTGGATTACGTCCGGCATTATCAACATTTATCTTTCTGTTATTGATTACTGGCGGCGTTTACCCGCTGCTGACTACCGCGCTGGGGCAATGGTGGTTTTCCTGGCAGGCCAACGGTTCGTTGATTCGTGAAGGTGATACGGTGCGTGGCTCGGCATTAATCGGGCAGAATTTTACCGGTAACGGCTATTTTCATGGTCGCCCGTCGGTAACAGCAGAAATTCCCTATAATCCACAGGCTTCTGGCGGGAGCAATCTGGCAGTCAGTAACCCGGAGCTGGATAAACAGATAGCCGCACGCGTTGCCGCATTACGGGCCGCGAACCCGGATGCCAGCTCGAGCGTTCCGGTTGAACTGGTGACGGCGTCGGCAAGCGGGCTGGACAATAACATCACCCCGCAAGCGGCGGTCTGGCAGATCCCACGCGTGGCGAAAGCGCGTAATCTCAGCGTTGAACAACTCACGCAACTGGTTGCAAAATACAGCCAACAACCTCTGGTGAAATATATTGGCCAGCCGGTCGTCAACATTGTCGAACTCAATCTGGCGTTGGATAAGCTTAATGAATAACGAACCCTTACGTCCCGACCCCGATCGCCTGCTGGAACAAACTGCCGCGCCGCATCGGGGGAAGCTAAAAATTTTCTTCGGTGCCTGTGCAGGTGTCGGGAAAACCTGGGCGATGCTGGCAGAAGCCCAGCGACTGCGGGCGCAAGGGCTGGATATTGTGGTTGGCGTGGTAGAAACCCACGGGCGAAAAGATACCGCAGCAATGCTGGAAGGGCTGGCTGTTCTGCCGCTGAAACGCCAGGCGCACCGTGGGCGACATATCAGCGAGTTTGATCTCGATGCCGCCCTCGCCCGCCGTCCGGCGCTGATCTTAATGGACGAACTGGCGCACAGTAATGCGCCTGGCTCTCGTCACCCTAAACGCTGGCAGGATATCGAAGAGCTGCTGGAAGCAGGCATTGATGTTTTTACTACCGTCAACGTTCAGCATCTGGAAAGCCTGAACGATGTGGTCAGTGGCGTCACCGGAATTCAGGTGCGGGAAACCGTACCTGATCCTTTTTTTGATGCTGCCGACGACGTGGTGCTGGTGGACTTGCCCCCGGACGATCTGCGTCAACGGCTGAAAGAAGGTAAAGTCTATATTGCCGGGCAGGCAGAACGCGCCATTGAACATTTTTTCCGCAAGGGTAATCTAATCGCCCTGCGCGAACTGGCACTGCGCCGTACTGCCGATCGCGTAGATGAGCAAATGCGCGCCTGGCGGGGGCGGCCTGGCGAAGAGAAAGTCTGGCACACGCGCGACGCGATCCTTTTATGTATTGGGCATAACACCGGCAGTGAGAAACTGGTCCGCGCGGCGGCGCGGCTGGCCTCGCGTCTGGGAAGCGTCTGGCACGCGGTGTATGTTGAAACCCCTGCTCTGCACCGCTTACCTGAGAAAAAACGTCGGGCAATTCTCAGCGCCTTACGTCTGGCACAGGAGCTGGGTGCGGAGACGGCAACACTTTCTGATCCAGCGGAAGAGAAAGCGGTAGTGCGTTATGCCCGTGAACATAATCTCGGCAAGATTATTCTCGGGCGCCCGGCCTCACGCCGCTGGTGGCGTCGGGACACTTTTGCTGACCGACTCGCACGCATCGCCCCCGATCTCGATCAGGTGCTGGTCGCGCTTGATAAACCCCCCGCCCGCACGATTAACAACGCGCCGGATAGCCGCTCTTTTAAAGACAAGTGGCGGGTACAGATTCAGGGATGCATGGTTGCCGCCGCGTTATGCACCGTTATCACCTTAATTGCCATGCAGTGGCTGATGACGTTTGATGCCGCCAACCTGGTGATGCTGTATCTGCTTGGCGTGGTGGTGGTGGCACTCTTTTATGGACGCTGGCCTTCGGTGGTCGCCACCGTCATTAACGTGGTGAGTTTCGATCTCTTTTTTATCACCCCACGCGGCACGCTCGCCGTCTCTGATGTGCAATATCTGCTGACCTTCACGGTGATGTTAACCGTCGGACTGGTGATCGGGAACCTTACTGCTGGCGTGCGTTATCAGGCGCGGGTAGCCCGTTACCGCGAACAACGCACGCGGCATTTATATGAAATGTCCAAAGCTCTGGCGGTGGGCCGCAGCCCGCAGGATATTGCCGCCACCAGCGAACAATTTATTGCCTCCACGTTTCATGCCCGTAGCCAGGTGTTGCTGCCTGATGACAATGGCAAATTGCAGCCGTTGACGCATCCGCAAGGAATGACGCCGTGGGACGATGCCATCGCACAGTGGAGTTTTGACAAAAGCCTGCCTGCGGGCGCGGGTACCGACACGTTACCCGGCGTGCCATACCAGATTTTACCGTTAAAAAGCGGTGAGAAAACCTACGGACTGGTGGTGGTGGAACCGGGGAATCTGCGCCAATTGATGATCCCGGAACAGCAACGTCTGCTGGAAACGTTTACGCTGTTAGTCGCTAATGCCCTGGAACGCCTGACGCTGACCGCCAGCGAAGAACAGGCGCGGATGGCAAGCGAACGTGAACAGATCCGCAACGCCCTGCTGGCGGCGCTTTCGCATGATTTACGCACTCCGCTTACGGTGCTGTTCGGTCAGGCCGAAATCTTAACGCTCGATCTGGCAAGTGAAGGATCGCCCCACGCCCGCCAGGCCAGCGAGATTCGTCAGCATGTGCTGAATACTACCCGACTGGTGAATAATCTACTGGATATGGCGCGAATTCAGTCCGGCGGCTTTAATTTGAAGAAAGAGTGGTTAACGCTGGAAGAAGTGGTCGGCAGTGCGCTGCAAATGCTGGAACCGGGTTTATCATCGCCCATCAATCTTTCTCTGCCAGAACCGCTGACCTTAATCCACGTTGACGGGCCACTCTTTGAACGGGTGCTGATTAATCTGCTGGAGAACGCGGTGAAATACGCGGGTGCGCAGGCCGAAATTGGTATCGATGCCCACGTTGAGGGCGAGAAGCTACAATTGGATGTCTGGGATAACGGCCCCGGCCTTCCACCAGGCCAGGAGCAAACGATTTTCGATAAGTTTGCTCGCGGAAATAAAGAGTCGGCGGTGCCGGGTGTCGGGCTTGGGCTGGCAATTTGTCGGGCGATTGTGGATGTACACGGCGGCACCATTACCGCGTTCAACCGACCGGAAGGTGGGGCCTGTTTTCGTGTTACACTTCCCCAGCAAACTGCCCCTGAACTTGAAGAATTTCATGAGGATATGTGACAAACGTTCTGATTGTTGAAGATGAACAGGCTATTCGTCGCTTTCTGCGCACGGCGCTGGAAGGCGACGGTATGCGCGTCTTTGAGGCTGAAACGCTGCAACGCGGCTTGCTGGAAGCGGCAACCCGTAAGCCAGATTTGATTATTCTCGATCTCGGCCTGCCCGATGGTGATGGGATTGAGTTTATCCGCGACCTGCGCCAGTGGAGCGCGGTGCCGGTGATTGTGCTTTCCGCACGTAGCGAAGAGAGCGACAAAATCGCCGCGCTGGATGCCGGAGCTGATGATTATCTGAGTAAGCCATTTGGCATTGGTGAATTGCAGGCCCGTCTGCGCGTCGCTTTACGCCGCCACTCTGCCACCGCCACGCCCGATCCGGTGGTGAAATTTTCCGATGTTACCGTCGATTTAGCTGCCCGCATGATTCACCGGGGTGAGGAAGAGGTGCATCTCACGCCGATTGAGTTCCGCTTACTGGCGGTGCTGCTCAACAACGCCGGAAAAGTGCTCACCCAGCGCCAGCTCCTTAACCAGGTGTGGGGACCAAACGCGGTCGAGCACAGTCATTATTTGCGTATTTATATGGGGCATCTGCGACAAAAACTGGAGCAAGATCCCGCCCGCCCCCGCCATTTTATTACCGAAACCGGGATTGGGTATCGGTTTATGCTTTAAGAAGCTGAATTGCCGGATGCGGCGTAAACGCCTTATCCAGCCTACAAAGTCATGCAAATTCAATATATCTCGTAGGCCTGATAAGCGTAGCGCATCAGGCTGTCATAAGTAAAAAAGGGCGATCTTCCGACCGCCCCCGCCATTTTATTACCGAAACCGGGATTGGGTATCGGTTTATACTTTAGGAAGCTGAATTGCCGGATGCGGCGTGACGCCTTATCCAGCCTACAAAATCATGCAAATTCAATATATCTCGTAGGCCTGATAAGCGTAGCGCATCAGGCAGTCATAAGTAAAAAAGGGCGCTCTTCCGACCACCCTTTTTCTTACTTTCGGTGATTACGCGTTTTTCAGAACTTCGCTAACAATCTCAACCGCTTCTTTCTCGATCTGCTTGCGATGTTCTTCCCCGAGGAAGCTTTCGCAGTAGATCTTATATGCATCTTCCGTACCTGACGGACGCGCGGCGAACCAGCCGTTGTCAGTCATCACTTTCAGACCGCCGATAGAAGCACCGTTGCCCGGTGCCGCCGTCAGGCGCGCGGTGATCGGGTCGCCTGCCAGGGTGCTGGCGCTCACCATTTCTGGAGACAGCTTAGACAACGCCGCTTTTTGTGCGGAACTCGCAGCTGCCTGCAAACGGTTATAGCTCGGCGCACCAAAGCGTTTAGCCAGTTCGTTATAATGTTCCTGCGGATTCTTACCGGTGACAGCGGTGATTTCTGCCGCCAGCAGACACATAATGATGCCGTCTTTATCAGTCGACCACGGCGTACCGTCGAAACGCAGGAAGGAAGCCCCTGCGCTCTCTTCGCCGCCAAAGCCGAAGCTGCCATCGAACAGACCATCAACAAACCATTTGAAACCTACCGGGACTTCTACCAGCTTACGGCCCAAATCGTTGACCACACGGTCGATCATTGCAGATGAAACCAGCGTTTTACCGACAGCAACATCTTTGCCCCACTGCGGACGATGCTGGAACAGGTAGTTGATCGCCACCGCCAGGTAGTGGTTCGGATTCATCAAACCTGCCGGAGTGACGATACCGTGACGGTCATAATCCGGGTCGTTAGCAAACGCCAGATCGAACTTATCACGCAGAGCCAGCAGGCCCGCCATCGCACACTCGGAGGAGCAGTCCATACGGATCGCGCCGTCTTTATCGAGGTGCATAAAGCGGAAGGTTTGATCGACCTGATCGTTAACGATGGTCAGGTTGAGGTTGTAATACTCGCCAATGCGCTTCCAGTATTCGATACCGGAACCGCCCAGCGGATCGACACCCAACGTCAGGCCCGCTTTCTGAATTGCTGCCATATCAATGATATCGGCCAGACCTTCCACAAACGGCTGCACCAGATCCTGCTCTTTCACATGACCGGATGCCATCGCTTCGTCGAGGGAGATACGCTTCACGCCTTTCAGGCCATCAGCCAGCAGTGCGTTGGCCCTGTCTTCCACCACTTTGGTGACGTTGGTATCAGCCGGGCCACCATTTGGTGGATTGTACTTGATACCACCATCTTCCGGCGGGTTATGGGACGGTGTAATCACGATACCGTCTGCCAGCGGGCCACCTTTTTTATTGTGAACCAGAATGGCATTGGAAACGGCAGGCGTCGGAGTGAAGCCATTGTTTTCCTGCACAATAACATCAACGCCGTTCGCTGCCAGCACTTCCAGTACGGAAATGAATGCAGGCTCGGACAGAGCGTGAGTATCTTTACCCACATAGCAAGGGCCAGTGATGCCGTTCTTCGCACGTTCTTCAGCAATTGCCTGAGCGATTGCCAGAATGTGCGGCTCATTAAAGCTGTGGCGCGCTGCACTGCCACGGTGACCGGAAGTACCGAATTTCACCGCGTGCTCCGCATTCCCTGCTTCTGGTTTCAGTACATAATATTGCGCCGTCAGTTGGGCGACGTTAATCAAATCACTCTGTTGTGCAGGTTGGCCTGCACGATTGTGGATTGCCATTGCTTTGTCCTTTGTCTGCAACGTGTTAGATAGTTCCGCAAACCTTCTCAATCAATTCCACCGGGAATTGCATCGACTGCATGATGTGTTGGATCATGCTGCATTTACGGCCAGTGTTGGTGTTGGTGATCACCCAATACGGCGTACCAGGCACATGTTTTGGCTTGGTCTGATTACCATTTTTCAGCAGCGTTTGCTCATCTGCCGCAAAGTAAACGCGTGTACGACCGTGCAATGATTCCGTTGCCTCGGCAAACGCCTGGGCGTCAAGAGAATATAGTGTAGACAACAGCAGCATAAAGCGATTGACCGCTCGCTTTTGCTCTGCGTATTCGTCCGAAAGCAGAAGTTCACGCATCGCGCGAACCTTGTCTTTAATCGTTTTGACCGGCTTCGCTTCGACGATAGCAGGTGACGCAACGCGAACCTCTTTCGTCACCGGAGCAGCAGGCTGTGATGCGGCGGAAAATTTCAACATACGCCGTAAAATGTCGGATGCGCTCTCGCCGATATGCTTAGTGTGGCTGGCAATATAGCTGTAGAGTTCATCATCAACTTCAATCGTTTTCATCTTAATCCAGTGCAGTGTCTTAGCTGAATACAAGTCGCCAGGAGTATATGAATAAATCCCGGCAGCGGATAGCGTCAAGCCTGGCTTGCAGAAAAACTCGGATTAAACCTTATTTGTTGCAGCCCTGTGGCACAATGGTCAACATAATACCCTAACCCGACAACGCGAAAAAAAGAACTTTGCCATGAAATTGAATATCCGCGCGCAAACTGCACAAAACCAGCACAATAATTCTCCCATCGTTCTTGTTCATGGTCTGTTTGGCAGCCTCGACAACCTTGGTGTACTGGCTCGCGATCTGGTAAACGATCACAATATCATCCAGGTTGATATGCGTAACCACGGTCTTTCACCGAAAGATCCGGTAATGAATTACCCGGCGATGGCTCAGGATCTTGTTGATACCCTGGATGCGCAGCAGATCGATAAGGCGACATTTATTGGTCACTCAATGGGGGGGAAAGCGGTGATGGCACTTACTGCACTGGCCCCCGATCGCATCGATAAACTGGTGGCGATTGATATCGCGCCGGTCGACTATCACGTGCGCCGTCATGATGAGATTTTCGCTGCCATCAACGCAGTCAGTGGATCCGACGCACAAACTCGCCAGCAAGCAGCGGCAATAATGCGCCAGCATCTTAATGAAGAAGGGGTGATTCAGTTTTTACTGAAATCTTTTGTTGACGGAGAGTGGCGCTTTAACGTGCCGGTATTGTGGGATCAGTATCCGCATATTGTGGGTTGGGAGAAAATCCCGGCATGGGACCACCCTGCCCTGTTGATCCCTGGCGGCAATTCTCCGTATGTTAGCGAACAATACCGTGATGATTTACTGGCACAATTTCCACAGGCACGGGCGCATGTGATTGCAGGCGCGGGTCACTGGGTCCATGCTGAAAAACCGGACGCGGTATTACGTGCTATCCGTCGCTATCTCAATGATTAACGCAACTGATTAAAAACCCAGCGTCCGCGTCGCTTTCCGCGCGTGGGCGTTGGCGTGACTCATCGTGCTGATGTATTATGGCGCGCTATCCATCCGGGCAGGCGCCTGGCTGATTGTTTCCCCCGAAGTCACCAAGATCATGGCCAAAGAACAAACGGACCGTACGACATTAGATCTGTTCGCGCACGAGCGTCGACCGGGACGACCGAAAACTAATCCGCTTTCGCGTGATGAACAGCTGCGTATTAATAAACGCAACCAGCTAAAACGCGACAAAGTACGTGGCCTTAAGCGTGTCGAACTGAAGCTGAACGCGGAAGCTGTCGAGGCGCTGAACGAGCTGGCAGAATCGCGTAATATGAGCCGTAGCGAACTGATCGAAGAGATGTTAATGCAGCAACTGGCGGCGCTGCGTAGTCAGGGCATCGTTTAAATTTCCACTTTCATGTAGCACAGTGTGCAGTCCTGCTCGTTTGCTGATTCCGCAAGACTGCCTGTTCTGCTATGATTGCCTTTATCCGTGGGCAATTTTCCACCCCCATTCCAATAAGTTTCAAGAGGTTATTTCACTCATGGCTATCACTGGCATCTTTTTCGGCAGCGACACCGGTAATACCGAAAATATCGCAAAAATGATTCAGAAACAGCTTGGTAAAGACGTTGCCGATGTCCATGACATTGCAAAAAGCAGCAAAGAAGATCTGGAAGCTTATGACATTCTGCTGCTGGGCATCCCAACCTGGTATTACGGCGAAGCGCAGTGTGACTGGGATGACTTCTTCCCGACTCTCGAAGAGATTGATTTCAATGGCAAACTGGTTGCGCTGTTTGGTTGCGGCGACCAGGAAGATTACGCTGAATACTTCTGTGACGCATTGGGCACCATCCGCGACATCATTGAACCGCGCGGTGCAACCATCGTTGGTCACTGGCCAACTGCGGGCTACCATTTCGAAGCATCAAAAGGTCTGGCAGATGACGACCACTTTGTCGGACTGGCTATTGACGAAGACCGTCAGCCGGAACTGACCGCTGAACGTGTAGAAAAATGGGTTAAACAGATTTCTGAAGAGTTGCATCTCGACGAAATTCTCAATGCCTGATGTGATGCGGCGTAGACTCGTGTCTACGCCGTATTAATAGATAATGCCAATCAAAATAATTGCTACAAATTTGTAACTTTTGCTGTTGTACCTGTACAATGTTCCAGTGTTCAAGTGGTATTGCCGTTGTAAATGTAAGCTGTGCCACGTTTTTATTAACAATATTTGCCAGGGACTTGTGGTTTTCATTTAGACGTGGCAATTCTATAATGATACGCATTATCTCAAGAGCAAATTCTGTCACTTCTTCTAATGAAGTGAACCGCTTAGTAACAGGACAGATTCCGCATGACTGATAACAATACCGCCCTAAAGAAAGCTGGCCTGAAAGTAACGCTTCCTCGTTTAAAAATCCTGGAAGTTCTTCAGGAGCCGGACAACCATCACGTCAGTGCGGAAGATTTATACAAACGTCTGATCGATATGGGTGAAGAAATTGGTCTGGCTACGGTATATCGCGTACTGAACCAGTTTGACGACGCGGGTATCGTCACCCGCCACAATTTTGAAGGCGGTAAATCCGTATTTGAACTGACACAGCAACATCACCACGATCACTTAATCTGCCTCGACTGTGGCAAGGTCATCGAATTTAGTGATGATTCCATCGAAGCGCGTCAGCGTGAAATCGCCGCGAAACACGGCATTCGCCTGACTAACCATAGTCTCTATCTTTACGGTCACTGCGCCGAAGGCGATTGCCGCGAAGATGAGCACGCGCACGAAAGCAAATAATACTTTTGCAAGTGAAAAGCCAACCTGGCAGTTGGTTGAGAATGATGACAAACGCAAATTGCCTGATGCGCTACGCTTATCAGGCCTACGTAATCTCTGCGATCTATTGAAGTGCATGTTCTTGTAGGCCGGATAAGGCGTTCACGCCGCATCCGGCATGAACAAAGCGCACTTTGTCAGCAGTCTGAACCAACCTGACGGTTGGCTTTTTTATGGTTGGAAAATAAGGAAGAGAAAAGAGCTTTTAAGTTTGCCATCAGTCTCAGCTAAACCGCAGATTGGTTTTGTTTACTGCACAGTGTGATTATTACGAATTTCCTGCCAGACTTTATCACAATCAGCTTTCATCGCCTGTTCGCCGCCAGTCTGCGTTGCACGCAGGTACTGTTGATAATCCAGCCTGCACATTCTCCTGATTAGCAACCTGTTGATATTGTTTCTCTTTCTTCAACACCTTTAACACTCTCTGACAGACTTCGATTTTTTTCTGGCGATCCCTGAGCGGTATTGATACAGGCGCTGTACGCCTCTTTCAGGCGGCTATCTTCCTGTGGGATATAGCGAATTCCTCAAGCGTACGGCAGGCGAAATGCCTACCGCATCTGACATCAGAAGATGGTGAATGGTGCAATGACCATAAATTTCACGTCGCGCTCATCCTGGAAGATGTTGCCGTAACCACCGCCCCAGCTTGGGATGTCGGAGTGGTTGTCGTATTCGGTGAAGTGCAGTTTGAACATCGTGCCTTTGGCGCGACCGTCCTGAATAGTGTAGACCGCATCCAGGCTGTATGCAGATTCTTCAATCGTCCGGTTCTTGTCGTAGTACGCATCCGGATTGCTCTGCCAGGTCGCGGGTTTAGCATCCCATGCGTAAACGTAGGAAGCGCCGATGGCAAAGCCTGGAAGATTCCAGTTTTTCAGATCATACATCGCGCCGAAGAAGACCGCTTTTTCGCCGTTGGCGTTAAAGTCAGAGCGGTTATCCCACCAGATATCCAGGCGACCATTCGAGGACGCGTAGGTTGGGGTCATACGTTGCAGGAAGTATCCTTGCTGACCGTCGGCTTTAACCCAGGTGCCTTCGAGGCGCAAATCCACTACGTCTGCCGCCCGGTAACCAAAGGTCAACGCTTGCAGCCAGGCGGTGCCATCATAAAGATCGTTGACGCTACGATCGTCAACTTTATCGCGCGTACCATAGAACTGGTAGCTGGTAGTTAACGGGCTACCTGCGATATCAAATTTGTAGCTGGCTTTGGCAAAATATTGATCGACATATCCTTCAGCCTGACCAAACGCCGCTTCCAGCACGAAGTTATTTTTGAAGTCGTACTTCGCCCCAAGGGAGTGCAGATAATCAACTTTGGTGGTTTTATCGTTCTGATAAAACTCATCCATTTCCAGATGCCACGGCGCTTTATATTCGTTGGTCCACATGTAGGAGAAACTCAGCGCACCAGCATCGCCGTAATCAAAATTTGCCCCAGCTTCCGCGCCCTGATAAGTACCCGGCATAAAGCTCCAGTGCGGCGCTAACAGCGTCTGACCGGTTGGCTGAATATAACCTGCCCTCGCCCACACCGGACCGTATTTAAATTTGGCCGCAGCTTTATACAGGCTTATACCGCTTTTATCGCCGGACCAGTCTTCGTCATAGGCTTTATTGCTTTTTGAAAACGCGATTTCGTTCGGGTGGGAGCTATCGCCGTTTTCTGCCATTTCAATCGCCGTAAACGCAGCAATATCAAGGCCGAACATATCAGCAGCATAACCAGACTGAAAATCGAGGTTGGCATTCCAGGTAGAGTGAGAAAGGTTGGTTTTGTATTTGTCGCCGTCAGTAACATCTTTACGGTCGCGTTCACGCTGCCAGTAATAGATACCGCCGGTTAAGGTTGAATCGTCGATGAATCCTTCGGCGCGAGCCTCCGGCATTGCCATAAAGCCCGACATTGCTGTAGCACCGGCGATAGCCAGCGCCAGCGTACTACGTTTGCCACTAAACGTACGCATGGGTTAATCCTCTTTGACGTATAAATTGCTGCACCACAGGTGAACAGCGAAAAAAATAAAAATTAAAAAAGTAGCGGAGAGGAAAGGCTCGCCGACTACAGGGATAGACTATTTTTCGCGACGCGAATTATCAATCTCTTTCTGTAACCAGAATGTAATAACATGAGCAACCGCACATATTTTGATGATTTTTGTTACAAGGCTTAGGTTCGTTATAAAAAGGCGTGCAAAAGAAAAAATGTGTGAATTTTTATCAGAATGGAATTGATTGTATTTTTTAAATTTATGATTCTGTGATTTAAATTTGTTGTATAGATTAATTACAACGCAGGATTAATTCATGAAGAAAAAAAACGCCACAGATCGTGGCATTCAGATTGTTGACAACGTGCGCGTTGTTCATGCCGGATGCGGCGTAAACGCCTTATCCGGCCTACAAAACATGCAATTTCAATAGATTGCAGTGATTACGTAGGCCTGATAAGCGTAGCGCATCAGGCCATTTTGCGTTTGTCATCATTCTCAGGCCGAACTCGGCCTCAGATTGTTGACAACGTGTGCGTTGTTCATGCCGGATGCGGCGTGAACGCCTTATCCGGCCTACAAAACATGCAATTTCAATAGATTGCAGAGATTATGTAGGCCTGATAAGCGTAGCGCATCAGGCAATTTTGCGTTTGTCATCATTCTCAACGCCACAGATCGTGGCGTTCTGATTGTTAACAACGTGCACGTTGTTCATGCCGGATGCGGCGTAAACGCCTTATCCGGCCTACAAAAACAGGCAATTTCAATAGATTGCAGTGATTACGTAGGCCTGATAAGCGTAGCGCATCAGGCAATTTGGCGTTTGTCATCATTCTCAGGCCGACCCCGGCCTCAGACTGTTGACAACGTGCGCTTTGTTCATGCCGGATGCGGCGTGAACGCCTTATCCGGCCTACAAAAACAGGCAATTTCAATAGATTGCAGTGATTACGTAGGCCTGATAAGCGTAGCGCATCAGGCAATTTGGCGTTTGTCATCATTCTCAGGCCGAACTCGGCCTCAGATTGTTGACAACGTGTGCGTTGTTCATGCCGGATGCGGCGTGAACGCCTTATCCGGCCTACAAAACATGCAATTTCAATAGATTGCAGTGATTACGTAGGCCTGATAAGCGTAGCGCATCAGGCAATTTGGCGTTTGTCATCATTCTCAGGCCGAACTCGGCCTCAGATTGTTGACAACGTGCGCGTTGTTCATGCCGGATGCGGCGTGAACGCCTTATCCGGCCTACAAAAACAGGCAATTTCAATAGATTGCAGAGATTGCGTAGGCCTGATAAGCGTAGCGCATCAGGCAATTTGGCGTTTGTCATCATTCTCAGGCCGAACCCGGCCTCAGATTGTTGACAACGTGTGCGTTGTTCATGCCGGATGCGGCGTGAACGCCTTATCCGGCCTACAAAACCATACAATTTCAATAGATTGCAGAGATTATGTAGGCCTGATAAGCGTAGCGCATCAGGCAATTTTGCGTTTGTCATCATTCTCAGGCCGAACTCGGCCTCAGATTGTTGACAACGTGTGCGTTGTTCATGCTGGATGCGGCGTGAACGCCTTATCCGGCCTACAAAACATGCAATTTCAATAGATTGCAGTGATTACGTAGGCCTGATAAGCGTAGCGCATCAGGCAATTTTGCGTTTGTCATCATTCTCAACGCCACAGATCGTGGCGTTTCAATTAGTTACTGCCGGATGCGGCGTAAACTTACTCGCCAACCTTCGCCCAGGTATCACGCAGACCAACGGTGCGGTTAAATACCGGTTTTTCAGCCGTAGAATGGCGGCTGTCGAGGCAGAAATAACCTTCACGCTCAAACTGGAATGCTTTGCCCACTGCCGCATCTTTCAGAGACGGTTCAGCAAAGCCCTGTTTGATGACCAGAGAATCCGGATTAATCACCGACAGGAAATCATCCGCAGCGCCTGGGTTCGGCACGCTGAACAGACGGTCGTAGAGACGGATTTCAACCGGCAGCGCATGTGCCGCGCTTACCCAGTGAATAACGCCTTTGACTTTACGACCATCAGCCGGATCTTTGCTTAAGGTATCTGCGTCATAAGTACAGAAGATGGTGGTGATATTGCCTTCGGCATCTTTCTCCACGCGTTCTGCTTTAATCACGTAAGCATTGCGCAGACGCACTTCTTTACCCAGCACCAGACGCTTGTACTGCTTGTTGGCTTCTTCGCGGAAATCGGCGCGATCGATCCAAATCTCACCGCTAAACGGCACCTGACGGCTACCCATTTCCGGTTTATTCGGATGGTTCGGCATGGTAACCATTTCACCTTCGCCCTGATAGTTTTCGATAACCAGTTTCACCGGATCGATAACCGCCATTGCACGCGGGGCGTTTTCGTTGAGATCTTCACGGATGCAGGATTCCAGCGACGCCATCTCAATGGTGTTGTCCTGCTTGGTCACGCCAATGCGTTTGCAGAATTCACGAATAGAAGCCGCAGTATAACCACGACGACGCAAACCGGAAATGGTCGGCATACGCGGGTCATCCCAGCCTTCAACGTGCTTATCGGTCACCAGCAGGTTCAGCTTACGCTTGGACATCACGGTGTATTCCAGATTCAGGCGCGAGAATTCGTACTGGCGCGGGTGAACAGGAATGGTGATGTTGTCCAGTACCCAGTCGTACAGACGACGGTTATCCTGGAACTCAAGCGTACACAGAGAGTGTGTAATACCTTCCAGCGCATCGCTGATGCAATGTGTGAAGTCGTACATCGGGTAGATGCACCACTTGTTTCCGGTCTGGTGGTGTTCAGCAAATTTAATGCGGTACAGCACCGGATCGCGCATTACGATAAATGGCGACGCCATATCGATTTTCGCACGCAGGCAGGCTTTACCTTCTTCAAAACCGCCGGTACGCATTTTCTCGAACAGCGCCAGGTTCTCTTCGACGCTACGGTCGCGGTACGGGCTGTTTTTACCCGGCTGCGTCAGGGTGCCACGGTATTCGCGGATCTGTTCCGGTGTCAGTTCATCAACGTACGCCAGGCCTTTATTGATCAGTTCGATCGCATAGGCGTGGAGCTGATCAAAATAATCGGAGGAGTAACGGACGTTACCAGACCAGTGAAAACCTAACCACTCAACGTCATTTTTGATCGACTCAACGTACTCGATATCTTCTTTTACCGGGTTAGTGTCGTCGAAACGCAGGTTGCACTGGCCTTTGTAGTCCTGGGCGATCCCGAAGTTCAGGCAGATAGATTTCGCATGGCCAATATGCAGATAGCCATTCGGCTCCGGCGGGAAACGGGTGTGTACTGTGGTGTGCTTACCACTGGCCAGATCTTCATCGATGATCTGACGAATAAAGTTAGTCGGGCGGGCTTCTGCCTCACTCATCGTGGATTCCTCAAAGCGTAAACAACGTATAACGGCGTATGATCTTATAAGCGGGACAGGCTGACAACTGTTAGTTAGTGAAAAAGTGCTTTTGCAGAAGATATTGGGGTGTTTTCTGCACTATACAACAGCTCCTCGTACTGGAGACATGGGGCCAAACGTCGCCAGATCGCAGCGTTTATAAAATTGCTGAATAAGCCAGCCAACCACAGAGTTGTATATTAATCCGCTATGATTAAACGCGTCGACAAGGACGCCAGCGTTCTTCGCGTCTGCCCATCAAGCTGATTATCCGTAATAATCTCTGTCAGTTCATTAAGATGCGCGATATTAAACAGCGACCATGAGCCGTATTTTGAGCTATCGGCCAGGAGAATTTTGCGCGAAGCATGCGCGATAAGATCGCGTTTTAGTGCAGCTTTCTCTTCCGTGGGTGCTGTAATTCCCTTTTCAAGATCCCAACTGTTACAGCTTAAAAATGCCACGTCCGGCCAGGTATTTTGCAGCAATTTACGACCATGTTCGCCAATGCAGGACTGGCTGGAGTCGTCGATACGTCCACCGATAATCGTCACTTCAATCTGCTTGAATTCAGCCAAAAAAAGCGCGATATGCAGGTCGCTAGTGATCACGCGAAGTGGTAAATGCGTAATCTGCCGCGCAAGTTCAATCATTGTCGTACCAGCATCAAGGACGACGGAATCCCCCGCTTTGACCATTGATGCTGCTGCGCTGGCGATGGCATGTTTTTCCGCCAGGCTGCGCTGCATTTTCTCATGGGTAGTCGGTTGGGTAGGAATAAACCGGTTGAGGGTCACACCGCCGTGTGTACGGCTGATAACACCCTGCTCATCGAGTTTTATCAGATCTCGACGAATCGTGGCCGGCGACGCATTGGTTACCACCACCAGCTCATCAACGGTGACCAGATTATGGCTTTTCAGGTAATCCATTATCTGCTCTAACCGGTTATATCCCTTCATTTTATTCTCGTGAAATCTGCATTGCTAACTGGATGGAAACTGCCATGCTCTCAGACTTGGCTTTTCCTGTCCAGGCAATATCAAATGCGGTGCCGTGGTCGGCAGAAGTGCGAATAAATGGCAGCCCGGCAGTGATATTTACCCCATCATAAAATCCAAGCAATTTCAACGGGATATGCCCCTGATCGTGGTACATAGCCACTACCATGTCGAATAGCCCTTCATGGCACTGCATAAACACGGTATCTGGCGGGCATGGGCCAGTAACATCAATATCCTCGGCCTGCATTGCCTCAATCGCAGGCGCGATAATCTCGAGTTCCTCAGTGCCGAATAAACCGTGTTCCCCTGCATGTGGATTTACACCTGCCACGGCAATACGCGGACGCTCAATGCCGACACGTTTCAGGAAGTGGTTCGCAACACGAATAACCGTTTTGACCCTTTCACCATTCAAGGTATCCAGGAATTTACGCAGTGAAATATGGGTCGAAATATGGATAACCTTGAGCTTATCGGTATAGAGCACCATCGCGTACTCTTTGCTGCCGGTAAGATGGGCCAGCAATTCCGTATGCCCCGGATAGTTATGCCCACCAAGATGCAGCGCTTCTTTATTCAGTGGCGCAGTGGCAATGGCTTTCACCTCGCCTGATAAGGCCAGGGCCGTTGCACGTTTGATACATCGATACGCTAAATCGCCCGCCACAGCCTGTACCACACCGGGTGTCAGCGCATCGGGATTAGCCAGAGGCTCATCCATCACGTTAATCACACCCGGAGCAAAGTTGGCGTCACACACCTTTTCAATGATCCGTAACTCGGCCTGCGGCGTAATATTCATCGCCATAATACGTCTCAGCGTACGCACACAGCCCACCACCACCACCGGGGCACCAGCAAGCCCGGCTTCGCTCAGAGATTTAATAATGATCTCCGGGCCAATACCCGCCGGGTCGCCCATCGTTACCGCAATAATATTATTCACTACATTTCTCCTCGATAAAATTCAGAACCTGACGCAACGTGGTCTCATCGCCAAACCCTCCCGCTTTCGTCATCACCGGGCGGGACCAGATGCCACCCAGAAAGTGACCATATGGAACGCATTGCGCCACCTTCCCTGTAATACGAAAACCGGTCGCGCCTAACGCACTGGCTGTTGCCATTGCGACATCACCACCAGAGAGATAGAGCGCATCGGGCATTGCGCGAAGCAGAACCTGCCGGGTGAGCTCACCAAGAAACCGGCAAATTTTTTCCCCAAGCGCTGTGCGACTCATCTGCCATCGCTGGCAAAGGGTGTCGATCTGGTGCCTTGCTACAGAATCGTTACAGGTGTGGACAATGCAGTGGTCGCCTTTCTGTAAGGCCTGCACAATACGCGCGTCATAGCCACTGACGTCGCCTGACAGAATGTGTTCCACATCAACGTATATCTGTGTGATACGTGGATGCGAACGCAGAGTGGCGATCTGCCGTTGAGCGATTTCGCTCATTGAACCAATAATGGCCAGCGCGGTACGTGGCGGCATAATCGCCGAGCGCCGGGCAACGGCATCACAAATACCTGCAGAGCCGACCAGCAGCAGCGGTTGTTTAATCTGCATCACGGCGGTAGCGATGCGATCCAGGTCGTTGTCCGTCTGCGCATCCATCACGCCAATCCACGGTTGCTCACAAGACATATGACTGAGGTCGGAAACCGTAACGGGTTGGCTTGGAATGGTCGTCTGCAACCGGATGATGTCCGCAATTCGGGCACTCAATACCGGGGTTTTCGGATCGCTGGCAAACTCGGTTTCCGTTATCCGCACGCCGTTTACCCAACACTCACCGGCCACTGTGGTCCTTCCCGCCTGAGGAAATGCGGGGGCAACCACTGCGCCCGTTATACCGCATGCCTTCATCAGGGCTTCAATTTCTGCGCCGATATTTCCTCGCAGCGTGGAATCTATCTTTTTAATCACGAGCGGCGGGTTATTCGCCAGAGGGAGATGACTCATCAGCGAGGTTATTTTCATCGCCGCCAGCTTAGGATCCATCGCCCGGCTGTCGCTATTAATCACCCATATGCTGGCATCTCCGCGATAAGGCATTTCAAAGGCCACATCAACCGTATGCCCCACCTGCGCCAGGCTTACCCCCGCGTCGTTGGCTCCCGTGAAATCATCGGCAACGACGAGAATGCTCGGCTTACTGATTCCCTTTTCCATCATCACTCCGGGTTGTTTTATGATGACAATGATTATATTCAATCACAATTGATTAAATGTGAGCAAGTTCAAGTTATTAATCACTCCAATAAATTATAAAATTAGGCCATGTCATATAGACTACGGCATTTTGAATGATTGAATTCAATCACCAGAAGAGAGGTTATTTGTGGTAATTATCAATAGCACGATACTGAGCGGCGCAGGCGCTATCCCTTCCCTGACGTCGCTCTTACCCAGCATCAGAAAATTGCTGCTGGTCACAGACAGCAATATTGCACAGCTTAACGGTGTGCAGCAGATTCGCGCCTTACTCGAAAAGCACTGCCCGCAGGTGAGCGTTATCGATAATGTGCCCGCAGAGCCTACGCATCATGATGTGCGCCAGCAAATGGCGACCCTCGGCAACGCGTCTTTTGATGTAGTGGTGGGCGTCGGCGGCGGCAGCGTGCTGGATGTCGCAAAACTGTTGTCGGTGCTTTGTCACCCCGATTCACCGGGGCTGGATGCGCTGCTTGCCGGTGAAAAACCGACGCAGCGGGTGCAATCATGGTTGATTCCTACAACCGCTGGTACCGGCTCAGAAGCCACGCCGAATGCGATTCTGGCGATCCCTGAACAAAGCACGAAGGTGGGTATTATTTCTCCGGTGCTGTTACCGGACTACGTGGCACTTTTCCCCGAGCTGACCACCAGCATGCCCGCACATATTGCAGCGTCCACAGGCATTGACGCGCTTTGCCACTTACTGGAGTGTTTTACCTCGACCGTGGCAAACCCGGTCAGCGATAACGCGGCCCTGACTGGGCTAAGTAAGCTTTTCCGGCATATTCAGACCGCCGTGAACGATCCTCAGGATCTGCGCGCAAAACTGGAAATGCTGTGGGCGTCTTACTATGGCGGCGTGACGATTACTCATGCGGGCACGCACCTGGTTCATGCGCTCTCCTACCCATTAGGCGGCAAATATCATCTGCCACACGGCGTGGCGAATGCCATCTTGCTGGCGCCATGCATGGCCGTCGTACGCCCTTACGCGGTTGAGAAATTTGCCCAGGTCTGGGATTGCATTCCTGACGCGGATACCTCCCTGAGCGCGGAAGAGAAATCTCACACTCTGGTGGCCTGGCTACAGGCGTTAGTCAATCAACTCAAGCTACCCAACAATCTCGCGGATCTTGGCGTACCGCCAGAAGATATTGCGTCTCTTAGCGCGGCGGCACTGAACGTGAAGCGCCTGATGAACAATGCGCCCTGCCAACTGAATCAGCAGGACGTGCAGGCCATTTACCAAACGCTGTTTCCGCAACATCCCTTTAAGGAGTAAATCATGCCGAAAACCATTGAAGGTGTATTAACCGCCATCGTCACCCCGTTTACCGCGACCGGCGGCCTGAATCTCCCGGCGTTAAAAGCACAGGTGAATCGCCAGCTGGAAGCCGGTAACGCGATTTTTTGCGGCGGTACCAACGGCGAGTTTTTTGTGCTGAACGAGCAGGAAAAGCTCAACGTTACGCAAACCTGCGTGGATGAAGTGGCTGGTCGCGCACCGGTCGTGGCGCACATTGGCGAGATCTCGACGCGCGAAACGATTCGTCTGGGCCAGCAAATTGAGAAACTGGGCGTAGATGCGGTGTCGGTCATTACCCCGTACTTTGTACCGCTGAAACAGGAAGAACTGATTACCCATTACACCGCAATTGCCGACGCGCTGAGCATTCCCATGTTTCTCTATAACATCCCGGCCCGCACCGGCAATACGATCCAGCCGGAAACCGCGCGCGCTCTGGCGTCGCATCCCAATATCATTGGGATTAAAGACAGCGCCGGAAGCTACGAAAGCCTGAAAGGTTTTCTCGATGCTGTGCGCGACATTGACGGCTTTAATGTGCTCAACGGCCCGGACTCACTGATCCATAAAGGGTTTGTCGAGGGGTGTTCAGCCTGTATTTCCGGGCTCGCCAACGTCGCGCCGCGAGAAATCAATGCCATCTGGTCTCGCTTCCATGCCGGTGATATTGAAGGATCGTATCAGGCACAGGAGAGTGTGACAGGCCTGCGTACCGATCTCTATAAAGTAGCGTTTTCTCCGGCTGCAGTGAAAAAAGCATTGCAGCTTATGGGGCATGATGTGGGCGATAGCCGCTACGCGGTTAATTTCACGCCTGAACAGATCGGCGAGATTCAGCAAATTATTCGTCATTATCACATTAATTAAATTAACTCTATTATCCAGCCCGCTAACGTGTTGCCGTAAAGTTTAGATAAAGAGACTAAAGGATTATCCCATGTTTCTGTGGTTTATACAGCCAGATATCTGGCTTACTTTAATTACCCTCACCTTTCTGGAAATTATTCTCGGGGTGGATAATATTATTTTTCTTTCACTGGTGGTGGCAAAACTGCCGTTATCACAACAAAATATGGCGCGTAAACTGGGTTTAAGCTGCGCGATGATTATGCGGATATTATTGCTGATATCCATTGCGTGGCTTTCACATATTACCCAGCCGCTTTTTACCGTGCTGGCGCTGGAGATTTCGTTCCGCACGTTGATTCTGCTCGGGGGCGGGCTGTTCCTGATTTATAAAGCAATACAGGAGATACGCGAAGAGATGTCGCCCGCGCAGGAAGACAAACATGGCAGCGGATCTCGGCAGCTGTCGCTGTGCGGTGCCATCGTACAGATAATGCTGCTCGATATCGTGTTTAGCCTGGATTCGGTGATCACCGCCGTCGGCCTTTCTCAGCATATATTTATCATGATTGCCGCCGTAATGATTGCCGTCGGCATCATGATGTTTGCGGCGAAAACAATTGGTGATTTTGTTAACGCCACGCCGTCAATAAAAATACTGGCGTTAACCTTTTTATTATTTGTCGGCGTATTGCTGGTTGCCGATAGTCTCAACATTCATATTGCCAAAGAGTATCTCTACTTCGCGATATTTTTCTCATTAAGTGTTGAGACACTCAATATTATCCGTGAAAGAAGAAATAAAAAAGTTTCGACATTAATCGAAACGCATGAATCGCACTCTCATTAATAAATCTATTACTGACTTTAAGATGGAGTCTAACTATGTCTGTAGCCCTTGTTCGTGACGGCGTCATCCGTCCATCCGAAAACGATTCGCATGTGCTTACCGCTATGCTGCCCTCATCCTGCCCGCAAAACCACGCGGCAAATATTCTGCCTTTGCCGGATGGCGCTTTAATGTGCGTCTGGTTTGCGGGAACGCAGGAAGGTATTGCCGATATTTCTGTCTGGGGATCGCGATTGCCCGCTGGCGGGATGCAGTGGAGCGATGCGGTCAAACTCTCCCACGATGACACGCGTTCAGAGCAGAACCCAGTACTGTTTCTCGCGCCGGATAACGTGCTGTGGCTACTGTGGACCGCACAAATATCTGGTAATCAGGACACCGCCATCGTCCGCTATCGTCAGTCTCACGACCTTGGGCAAACCTGGGGCGAGATTGCCACCCTGCTTGATAAACCCGGCACGTTCATTCGCCAGCCGATCACGGTGCTTGATAACGGTAACTGGCTGCTGCCTGTCTTTTATTGCCGTACCCAACCCGGTGAAAAATGGGTCGGCAATGATGATATCAGCGCGGTGAAAATCTCTGCGGATGGTGGCCACTCCTGGCGCGATGTCGAGGTGCCACAAAGCCTCGGCTGCGTTCATATGAATATCACCATGCTGCAAGACGGTACGCTGGTTGCTCTCTTCCGCAGCCGTTGGGCAGACAACATCTATATCAGCCATTCTGCGGACCACGGCGAGAGCTGGTCGGTGCCGCAAGCAACTGAACTGCCTAACAACAATTCGTCTATTCAGGTGACGACGCTTGCCAGCGGCGAACTGGCGCTGGTGTACAACGCGATGAGTGCAGCAGGCGCAGTAGAACGTCGCGCGTCGCTGTATGACGAAATCGACGATGGCGATGACAGCCGCAAAGAACCCACAGCCGTCGGACGCTCCGCTTTCTGGGGTGCCCCGCGCGCGCCGATGACAGTGGCGATTTCTTCCGATGGCGGGAAAAGCTGGCCGTGGAAGCGCAATCTCGATGAAGGCGACGGCTACTGCATGACTAACAATTCGCTGGAAAAGCTAAACCGCGAGTTCTCCTATCCCAGCATCAAGCAAAGCCCGGACGGTACGCTGCATATCGCTTACACCTGGTGGCGTCAGGCCATCAAGTACGTGCGCATCTCCCCCGAGTGGGTTAAGGGGCGGGCATCATGATTATCGGGAATCTCAACCATTTGTCACAGGCGGGGCTTCCCGCTGGCGTGAAAAATATTCTGCTGCACCCGGAGTGTTCGTTACAGGCGTTATCGGCCAGGGAGGATGGTCGCTGGCAACCGGAAGGATGTCGGTGGTTCTGCACGCTGGGTATTTCAGACACGCAGCCCGCCGATCTCCGGCATACGGAGTATCACCATCTGTGGGCCGATATTCAGGTGGTGATTGCCGGGTGTGAGGGCATTAATGCGGGAACGCGGCCCATCGCTCGCGAAAGCGATGAAGAACGTAAGCCCGATCTGTTTATCGCCCCGTTCCCCGAGAACAACGTCGCCATCACCCTACACGCCGGTGATTTTGCCGTCTTTATGCCAGAAGAACCCCATCAGGCGCTGTGCGCGATTGGCGCGGCTACGTCAGTACGCAAAGCGGTCTTTAAGGTGCCGCGCGACATGCTGGAAGCCTAAAAGGAGAGAAAAAATGACAATGGATATGATGTTGGCGCTAGGAATACTGGTTCTGATGATCGTGCTGATCATGTCGGACAAAATGCCCTTTGGCGCGCCGCCACTGCTTGCGTGTTTATTGCTGGTGTTATGCAAGGTATCCACCATCCAACAGGCCTTCGCTGGCTTTGTAAACTCAACAGTTATTATGCTTGCTGGTTTTATGGTGGTAATGGCTGGACTGCAAAAAACACAACTTATCATGGGCATTAAAACCGCGATGATGTCACATCTGAATCGCGGGGGTTTTAAAAGCTATATACTGTTGCTGATGATCGTTATGCTTGGCGCGAGCCTTGCGGGTACAGGTGCGACGGGATATTACGTACTAATCCTGTCGCTTATCGCATCCCTGCCTTATAGCCAGAAGCTACCGACCTCAAAACTTGTCATGCCTTTAGGTTTTGCCACTAATCACCCACTAATTCCGATTAATGTGGCGTTACTCTTTGGTGTCACTGTATCCGTATTGCAGTCATCAGGTATCAACCAGGAAATTTCGATGATCAAATTTGCCCTGGTTAACCTAATTATGTCAGCGGCATATTTTGCATGGAGTTTAATTGCTTACCGCTTTTTACCCACCCATCCTACTGCGGATACCGTTGAGAATGATGGCTCGCAATCAGTAAACGCAGCAGATGTTCTTCCTGCCTGGAAGGAAAAATGCACCGTCGGCGCTTTTTTCGTCAGCGTCGTTGGCATGATGCTTATCAGTACTCTGGGCGATATTGCTTATATCATTCCAGGCCTGGCGGGGGGATTTTTACTTATTATCGGCGTCCTCGACTTTAAGGAAGTGCGCGATAATATGGGCGCTCCGGTAATTATCATGACGGCATGTGTTATCGGTGTTGCTGATGCACTCGCTGGCACAGGTGTGACGGCGATGATCGGTAACGCTGTGGCCGGGGTACTGGGAACAAACGTTTCACCGTTTATCTTTATTCTTGTCCTGGCGTTGTTAACGAGTACTTGCTCTACCTTCACCGGCTCAACAATAGGCTCTATTTTCATTTTCGGCCCTATTGCCATTGCCGCTTGTACAGGGTTAGGTATCAGCCCGATGGCGGCCGCAGTCGCGATAACGATATCAGGCTGGAACGGCGGCTATATGCCTATCGACGGGATGCCAGCAATGATTATGGGAATGGGTAAATATAAAATGTCCGAATTTTGGATTTTCACCATCCCCATGTATCTCATCCGTATTCTGGCGCTTTGCGCAGGCGCTGTTTTTATCTTCCCAATGTAATCTCAGACAAAAAAAGCGGCAGAGAAGACCCCGCCGCTTGTTATTGTTAGATGCGATGCTCAAGCGTCGCATCAAACATGAAGCAGATTACTTTTTGATTTCATACAGCGGCGTTTGACCCGCCACAACATGGCCCTGAGCTTTAATGATCAGACCGCCAAAGTCGTCGATATTGCTGCAAACCACCGGGCTAATCATCGAGCGTGCGTTTGCGTTCAGGTAATCCAGATCCATTTCCAAAATAGGTTGCCCTGCGCTAACCTGCGCGCCCTCTTCCACCAGACGTTTAAAGCCTTTACCTTCAAGCGCCACGGTGTCGATACCCATGTGGACAACAATCTCCGCGCCTTTTTCGGTTTCCAGGCAGAACGCGTGGTTGGTGTTGAAGATTTTCACGATTGTCCCTGCGGCTGGTGATACAACGATTTTATCCGTCGGTTTCACCGCCACACCGTCACCCACCGCTTTGCTGGCGAAGGCTTCGTCAGGAACCAGATCTAGGGCTACAACATCACCGGTAATCGGCGATACCAGCTCCGCGACAGAGACCGCGTTTGGTACAGCCTGCGGTTTTGCTACAGGAGCGGCAGTTGCAGGCGCAGTTTCAGCAGACGCAGCTGCTACCGGACCACGGGCAACAACTTTCTTCATCGCATCGCCAATGGATTCCGCTTTCGCGCCGACAATCACCTGAATAGTTTGTTTGTTCAGTTTCACTACCCCAGAAGCCCCCAGACGTTTACACATCGCATCATTGACGCGAGCTGAGTCAGCCACGGTCAGGCGCAAACGGGTGATACAGGCGTCAATTGCTTTCAGGTTGTCAGTACCACCCACCGCAGCAATATAGTTGGTCGCCAGTTGATTCAGACCTTCTTCGGTATTGCTGTTGGCTTCTTCAGTAACGATCTCGTCTTCTTTATCTTCACGACCCGGCGTTTTCAGGTTGAACATGCGAATGACCAAACTGAACACCACGAAGTAGATAACGAAGAAGACACCCCCCATCACCAGCAGCATCCAGACGTTCTGGCTGGCCGCTGGCAGGTTATACATCAACGCGTAGTCGATAGCCCCCGCAGAGAAGGAGAAGCCCGCGTGGATACCCAGCAACGTTGCCACAAACAGGCTGATCCCCGTCAGCAGTGCGTGCAGGAGGTACAGCAGCGGTGCAAGGAACATGAACAGGAATTCCAGCGGCTCAGTCACACCGGTCAGGAACGCGGTAACAGCAACAGAAAGCAGCATACCGCCAACCATCGGACGACGCTCTTTCGGTGCTGCGAAGTACATCGCCAGTGCCGCGCCCGGCAGACCGAACATCATAATCGGGAAGAAGCCAGACATGAACATCCCCGCCGTGCCGTCACCGGCATAGAAGCGGTTGATATCACCGTGGAAAACTGTACCCGCCGCGTTGGTGAATTCACCAATCTGGAACCAGGCGATGGTGTTCAGCACCTGATGCAGACCGGTTGGGATCAGCAGACGGTTGATGAAACCAAAGATACCGGAACCCAGCGCGCCCGCAGAAACGATCCACTCGCCGCCTGCATGGATAGCGTGCTGTACCGGCGGCCAGACATAACCAAAAATGGCCGCCAGCACCAGGCAGAAGAAGCCGGTGGCGATCGGCACAAAGCGTTTGCCGCCGAAGAAGCTCAGGAAGTCCGGCAGTTTAATATCGGACCAACGGTTATAGGCTGCGCCACCAACCAGACCGGTAATGATACCCGCCAGTACACCCATATTAATTTCTGGGTTGATGGTGACCATCGCTTTGGTCAACACAAAGTAACCTACCGCCCCCGCCAGCGCCGCGGCACCAGCGCTGTCTTTTGACCAGCTGGATGCCACGCCGATGGCAAAGATTAATGCGAGGTTATCAAAAATCGCGCCGCCCGCCTGGGCAATAAACGCAACGTTAAGTAAATCGGGCTGACCGAATCGCAGCAACAGCGCCGCCACCGGCAGCACCGCGATAGGGAGCTGTAACGCCCTACCGAGCCGCTGGAAAAAACCTAAAATATTCATCTTATTCCCCCTACGAGACCCCTATTTGGCTCGTTTAAAGCCGTATTTTTATTTTGCTGCAAATGGTACTGCTGATGTTCTGTAATCAGATTGTTAGATCATCTACTACAAAGTGTGTAAAAATTTAATTCGTATCGCAAATTAAACGCGTATCTTTTGTGAGTTTTGTCACCAAATATCGTTATCAGCACTCCCTTTTACTGGCTAAACCAGAAAACTTATTTTATCATTCAAAAAATCAGGTCGGATTGACGCCTGTCTGCGCAAATCCAGGTTACGCTTAAAGATGCCTAATCCGCCAACGGCTTACATTTTACTTATTGAGGTGAATAATGAGACTGATCCCCCTGACTACCGCTGAACAAGTCGGCAAATGGGCTGCTCGCCATATCGTCAATCGTATCAATGCGTTCAAACCGACCGCCGATCGTCCGTTTGTTCTGGGTCTGCCGACTGGCGGCACGCCGATGACCACCTATAAAGCGTTAGTCGAAATGCATAAAGCAGGCCAGGTCAGCTTTAAGCACGTTGTCACCTTCAACATGGACGAATATGTCGGTCTGCCGAAAGAGCATCCGGAAAGCTACTACAGCTTTATGCACCGTAACTTCTTCGATCACATTGATATTCCAGCAGAAAATATCAACCTTCTCAACGGAAACGCCCCGGATATCGACGCCGAGTGCCGCCAATATGAAGAAAAAATTCGTTCTTACGGAAAAATTCATCTGTTTATGGGCGGTGTAGGTAACGACGGTCATATTGCATTTAATGAACCGGCGTCTTCTCTGGCTTCACGTACTCGTATCAAAACCCTGACTCATGACACTCGCGTCGCGAACTCTCGTTTCTTTGATAACGATGTCAATCAGGTGCCAAAATATGCCCTGACTGTCGGTGTTGGTACATTGCTGGATGCCGAAGAAGTGATGATTCTGGTGCTGGGTAGCCAGAAAGCACTGGCGCTGCAAGCCGCAGTTGAAGGTTGCGTGAACCACATGTGGACCATCAGCTGTCTGCAACTGCATCCGAAAGCGATCATGGTGTGCGATGAGCCTTCCACCATGGAGCTGAAAGTTAAGACTTTAAGATATTTCAATGAATTAGAAGCAGAAAATATCAAAGGTCTGTAATTGTTATCCCTGCCCTGACGCCTGCTCAGGGCAATATTATTTTTAAAATCGGGGGTCAGAATGTATGCATTAACCCAGGGCCGGATCTTTAGCGGTCACGAATTTCTTGATGACCACGCGGTTGTTATCGCTGATGGCCTGATTAAAAGCGTCTGTCCGGTAGCGGAATTGCCGCCAGAGATCGAACAACGTTCACTGAACGGGGCCATTCTCTCCCCCGGTTTTATCGATGTGCAATTAAACGGCTGCGGCGGCGTACAGTTTAACGACACCGCAGAAGCAGTCAGCGTGGAAACGCTGGAAATCATGCAACAAGCCAATGAGAAATCGGGCTGCACCAACTATCTGCCAACGCTTATCACCACCAGCGATGAGCTGATGAAACAGGGCGTGCGCGTAATGCGCGAGTACCTGGCAAAACATCCGAATCAGGCGTTAGGTCTGCATCTGGAAGGTCCGTGGCTGAATCTGGTGAAAAAAGGTACTCATAATCCGAATTTTGTGCGTAAGCCTGATGCCACGCTGGTCGACTTTCTGTGTGAGAACGCCGACGTCATTACCAAAGTGACGCTGGCACCGGAAATGGTTCCAGCGGAAGTGATCAGCAAACTGGCAAATACCGGGATTGTGGTTTCTGCCGGTCACTCCAACGCAACGTTGAAAGAAGCGAAAGCTGGTTTCCGCGCAGGGATTACCTTTGCCACCCATCTGTACAACGCGATGCCGTATATTACCGGTCGCGAACCGGGGCTGGCGGGCGCGATCCTCGACGAAGCTGACATTTATTGCGGTATTATCGCTGATGGCCTGCATGTTGATTACGCTAATATTCGCAACGCCAAACGTCTGAAAGGTGACAAACTGTGTCTGGTCACTGACGCCACTGCGCCAGCCGGGGCCAACATTGATCAGTTCATTTTTGCGGGTAAAACAATATACTACCGTAACGGACTTTGTGTGGATGAGAACGGTACGTTAAGCGGTTCCTCCTTAACCATGATTGAAGGCGTGCGTAATCTGGTCGAACATTGCGGTATCGCACTGGATGAAGTGCTGCGTATGGCGACGCTCTATCCGGCGCGTGCGATTGGGGTTGAGAAACGTCTCGGTACGCTCGCCGCTGGTAAAGTGGCCAACCTGACCGCATTCACACCTGATTTTAAAATCACCAAGACCATCGTTAACGGTAACGAGGTCGTAACTCAATAAGAGAAAGTATGACACCAGGTGGACAAGCTCAGATAGGTAATGTTGATCTCGTAAAACAGCTTAACAGCGCGGCGGTTTATCGCCTGATTGACCAGTACGGGCCAATCTCACGGATTCAGATTGCCGAGCAAAGCCAGCTTGCTCCCGCCAGCGTAACCAAAATTACGCGTCAGCTTATCGAACGCGGGCTGATCAAAGAAGTTGATCAGCAGGCCTCCACCGGGGGCCGCCGCGCTATCTCCATCGTCACCGAAACCCGCAATTTCCACGCAATCGGCGTACGACTTGGTCGTCACGACGCCACCATTACCCTGTTTGATCTCAGTAGCAAAGTGTTGGCAGAAGAACATTACCCACTGCCTGAACGTACCCAGCAAACGCTGGAACATGCCCTGCTGAATGCCATTGCTCAGTTTATTGATAGCTACCAGCGCAAGCTGCGAGAGCTGATCGCCATTTCGGTGATCCTGCCTGGGCTTGTTGACCCGGACAGCGGCAAAATTCATTACATGCCGCATATTCAGGTAGAAAACTGGGGACTGGTAGAAGCACTGGAAGAACGTTTTAACGTGACCTGTTTCGTCGGCCATGATATCCGCAGTCTGGCGCTGGCAGAGCACTACTTCGGTGCAAGTCAGGATTGCGAGGACTCCATTTTAGTGCGTGTCCATCGCGGAACCGGGGCCGGGATTATCTCTAACGGACGCATTTTTATCGGGCGCAACGGCAACGTCGGTGAAATTGGCCATATTCAGGTCGAACCGCTGGGTGAACGCTGCCACTGCGGCAACTTTGGCTGCCTGGAAACTATCGCTGCCAACGCTGCCATTGAACAACGGGTGTTGAATCTGTTAAAGCAAGGCTACCAGAGCCGCGTGCCACTGGATGACTGCACCATCAAAACTATCTGCAAAGCTGCAAACAAAGGCGACGGTCTGGCCTCGGAAGTGATTGAGTATGTTGGTCGTCATCTGGGCAAAACCATCGCCATTGCTATCAACTTATTTAATCCGCAAAAAATTGTTATTGCCGGTGAAATCACCGAAGCCGATAAAGTGCTGCTCCCTGCTATTGAAAGCTGCATTAATACCCAGGCGCTGAAGGCGTTTCGCACTAATCTGCCGGTGGTACGTTCTGAGCTGGATCACCGCTCGGCAATCGGCGCGTTTGCGCTGGTTAAACGCGCCATGCTCAACGGTATTTTGCTTCAGCATTTGCTGGAAAATTAATGTGCTTTTATAGTGGCGCTTATTGTTGTCAATATTCTGGGTAGTCCATGACCATTAAAAATGTAATTTGCGATATCGACGGCGTGCTGATGCACGATAACGTCGCCGTACCGGGTGCAGCGGAATTTTTGCACGGGATTATGGATAAAGGCCTACCGCTGGTATTGCTGACCAACTATCCTTCGCAGACCGGGCAGGACCTGGCAAACCGTTTTGCCACTGCGGGTGTCGATGTGCCGGACAGCGTGTTTTATACCTCTGCCATGGCAACCGCCGATTTCCTGCGTCGCCAGGAAGGCAAGAAAGCGTATGTGGTGGGCGAAGGGGCGCTTATCCATGAGCTGTACAAAGCCGGTTTCACTATTACCGATGTGAACCCTGATTTTGTGATTGTTGGCGAAACGCGTTCCTACAACTGGGAGATGATGCATAAAGCGGCCTATTTCGTCGCTAACGGTGCACGCTTTATCGCCACCAATCCTGACACCCACGGACGTGGTTTTTATCCGGCCTGTGGCGCTCTGTGCGCGGGCATTGAGAAAATCTCCGGGCGCAAACCGTTCTATGTTGGTAAGCCCAGCCCGTGGATCATCCGCGCGGCATTAAACAAAATGCAGGCGCACTCGGAAGAAACGGTGATTGTCGGCGATAACCTGCGTACCGACATTCTGGCGGGCTTCCAGGCCGGTCTGGAGACGATTCTGGTACTCTCCGGCGTTTCGTCGCTCGACGATATTGACAGCATGCCGTTTCGCCCCAGCTGGATTTACCCGTCAGTCGCTGAAATCGACGTTATCTGAATAGAAACCACGCCTCAGGGCGTGGTTTCATATTTTTACCCATCATTAAAATTCTCCCATTTAATAAAACCCGCCAAAAATTATCGATCCATCAATAAACATGCCACTACACCCTATCCTTTTTCACAAATCAGCAATCACCATTACGTTTTTTATTTTTCCTCCTCCAAATCGCTTGCGCACAGTGCTGCTTTGCGGCATTTTTTTAACAAGCAAACATCAGGTTAACGGAGAAGGTTATGTGTTCAATTTTTGGCGTATTCGATATCAAAACAGACGCAGTTGAGCTGCGCAAGAAAGCACTCGAGCTGTCACGCCTGATGCGTCATCGTGGTCCGGACTGGTCCGGTATTTATGCCAGCGATAACGCCATTCTCGCCCACGAACGTCTGTCAATTGTTGACGTTAACGCAGGGGCGCAACCTCTCTACAACCAACAAAAAACCCACGTACTGGCGGTAAACGGTGAAATCTACAACCACCAGGCACTGCGCGCCGAATACGGCGATCGTTACCAGTTCCAGACCGGGTCTGACTGCGAAGTGATCCTCGCGCTGTATCAGGAAAAAGGGCCGGAATTTCTCGACGACTTGCAGGGCATGTTTGCCTTTGCCCTGTACGACAGCGAAAAAGATGCATACCTGATTGGTCGCGACCATCTGGGGATCATCCCACTGTATATGGGCTATGACGAACACGGTCAGCTGTATGTGGCCTCAGAAATGAAAGCTCTCGTTCCAGTATGCCGCTCGATTAAAGAGTTCCCGGCGGGGAGCTATTTATGGAGTCAGGATGGTGAAATCCGTTCTTATTATCACCGCGACTGGTTCGACTACGATGCGGTGAAAGATAACGTGACCGACAAAAACGAACTGCGTCAGGCACTGGAAGATTCCGTTAAAAGCCATTTGATGTCTGACGTGCCTTACGGTGTGCTGCTCTCGGGGGGGCTGGACTCTTCAATCATTTCCGCGATCACCAAGAAATATGCTGCTCGTCGCGTGGAAGATCAGGAACGCTCGGAAGCCTGGTGGCCTCAGTTGCACTCCTTTGCCGTCGGTCTGCCGGGGTCTCCAGATCTGAAAGCCGCCCAGGAGGTGGCAAACCATCTGGGCACGGTGCACCACGAAATTCACTTCACTGTACAGGAGGGCCTGGATGCCATCCGCGACGTGATTTACCACATCGAAACCTATGATGTGACGACTATCCGTGCTTCAACACCGATGTATTTAATGTCGCGTAAGATCAAGGCGATGGGCATTAAAATGGTGCTATCCGGTGAAGGTTCTGATGAAGTGTTTGGCGGTTATCTGTACTTCCACAAAGCGCCAAACGCTAAAGAACTGCATGAAGAGACGGTGCGTAAACTGCTGGCCCTGCATATGTATGACTGCGCACGCGCCAACAAAGCGATGTCTGCCTGGGGCGTGGAAGCGCGCGTACCGTTCCTGGATAAAAAATTCCTCGACGTGGCGATGCGCATTAACCCGCAGGACAAAATGTGCGGTAACGGCAAAATGGAGAAACACATCCTGCGTGAATGTTTTGAAGCGTATCTGCCCGCAAGCGTGGCCTGGCGGCAGAAAGAGCAGTTCTCCGATGGTGTCGGTTACAGTTGGATCGATACCCTGAAAGAAGTGGCGGCGCAGCAGGTTTCTGATCAACAACTCGAAACTGCCCGCTTCCGCTTCCCGTACAACACACCGACCTCAAAAGAAGCGTATCTGTACCGGGAAATCTTTGAAGAACTGTTCCCGCTTCCGAGCGCCGCTGAGTGCGTGCCGGGCGGTCCTTCCGTCGCTTGTTCTTCCGCTAAAGCGATCGAATGGGATGAGGCGTTCAAGAAAATGGACGATCCATCTGGTCGCGCAGTTGGCGTTCACCAGTCGGCATATAAGTAAGAAATGCGGTACTGCCCCGGTGAAATCCGGGGCAGTTTCAGTTATTGAGGTGCTTGTTGATTCTGATATGCAGTAAGGTAATGTTCCGGGTTTGCCACATCACTGTTTGACAACTCATCACTGTAAGCCACCGACCAGGTCGCCTGCTCATCCGGAATATGCAGGCTACCATTTCCCTCTTTCAGGCGTAATAACTCAAAAGATTTGCCCTTAATTACGGCAGTATAGGATTTCTCACCTTCCTGTAATGCTTTCACTTTACAGCGAAAAATCTGACCATCGATGTCGTTATCAACATGCGATACCTGAATGAGGGCTTCATTTTCCGCTTTCGGGCCAATCCGCATCATCCACACCACAGCCCCTTCCTGCCCACGATAGCCAAAAACATATTTGCCAATTTCCGGTTTGGCCGTATCGGCAAACGCAGAATGCATAAGTAATAACGCCCCCATCAACGCCGTCATAAAACGCAGCATAGTATTCCCTCAATTAATCGCCTGAAGTGGTGGCAAAGATGCAGGCGTAGCGATCCCTGCCCTGTCCTGTTGCAACGGACTAGTATTTCATAGATTAATTTCCCACCACTATTGTTAAATTCCGAATTTCATCCTGTATGGCAAAAGAATGACTGTAGGGTGGGGGAAAAACATAAAGTAAACAATAATTGACGAATATAGCGCCACGCTGTTCGCAACCTAACCAAACAGTCACTTTCGAGTAATTTTCCTTGAAAAAGAGGTTGACGCTGCAAGGCTCTATACGCATAATGCGCCCCGCAACGCCGATAAGGTATCGCGAAAAAAAAGATGGCTACGTAGCTCAGTTGGTTAGAGCACATCACTCATAATGATGGGGTCACAGGTTCGAATC
>NZ_PTRE01000089.1 GCF_002965065.1 Escherichia sp. MOD1-EC7003 | reverse complement strand
GCGCTGAGGGATCCCCATAAATCAGCGCTAATAAACCAACACCATATTCTGGTAGGTTTTGGCGAGATGATTAAGAACTGTGCTTAGCACTGTTCGTCTTAAAATTAGCGGGGAGTGTCGTAAGACATTCTTCGCTAACGTCAGATACGAGATTACCCGCCGTGCTTTAATGCTGTTGGCCTGATATCTCAGATGTAATCCTTTGTTTTCAGCATGATAGCCAATAAGCCACAGTACAATTGTACTCAGCGTCGCCAGTAGGCTCAGTACCAGCATTCTTCCCACGGAACGACTGTAACTGGCACGCAGAGCGAACCCGAAGCGCTCGCTTTTTTCATCCCGGAAGTTCTGCTCGATTTGCATGCGACGGCTGTACAATTTCATGATTTCCCGAGGTTTAAAGTCATTCGTACTGCTAAAGATAAGCCACGGTTCTTTTGCCGAAGAACGTCCATCCTTTATTTGGGATTTACGCTCTATGCGGCAACGTGAGCGGCGATTCTTCCGGCCTTTCGGCTCTTTTTTATGCAAATAAAAATGGCCATCACACCGGGCATATTCCGAACGGGCAAGTGTACCCGTCCCCAGATATTCTGGTTTGCTTCTGGCCTGTAATTCCTGACGCCTGAACCAGCACTCACCTTTGCTGTCCAGCTGCATCTGGATATTTCCCCTGACACGACCGATAAAATCCCATCCGAGTGACCTTATATGCCGGAACCATGCACTCTGGAAACCCGCATCGGTAACTATTATGACTCTGGCCACAGGGTTTACAGCCTCGGCAAGGGCATCCAGGAAGTTTTTTTGTATCTGCGAGTTCTGCTGTTTTTCTGACGGAACTATCCAGCTTAACAGGGGAAGCGAGCGTCCATCGCAGAGCAGGCTGGCGCGGAGCACATGATGCTCCTGAGATGGATATCCACTCCAGTCAACGGCAATGACACAAAGAGATAGCTGGCTAGTCAGCATGGCAATAATATTTCTGAAAATCAGTGGGATATCGCGGTGAAGAGATTCATTACCGAGCAGTCGGTCAACGCGTTTGATTTTATTTTTGACCTGAGCCGGGCCGGGTAAATAACGCCCGATGCTGGTCAGCGTCAGTGATGCGCCATTGATGAGAGCGATGGTGGCATCCAGCAAAGCATTTTGTCGGTATTTGTGAAACGGTGCTAACGCATCGTGGAAAAAATTCTGACATACTTGTCGAGCAGGCATAGAAGTGATCTCATTGAATTGGTTGCACAAATCAGTAGATCACAAAACTCTATGCCTGTCTTTTTTTACCCGCCCATTACTGGGGATTCCTCAG
>NZ_PTRE01000088.1 GCF_002965065.1 Escherichia sp. MOD1-EC7003 | reverse complement strand
GCGACTGAATAATGTGATGACGCTGTAGAATTTTTAACGTGACACAGAATTCTGAACGCTCTCCGGCGGCAATAAACACCTTCTCTTCCAGCGGCGTAATCTTCCCTTCGCTGGAGCCGATCTCCGCAATGATCCCGGCTTTCAGTTCTGTGCCATCAATACCCTGTTCAATTTCATCGACCATCTCTTGGGCCAGTTCCTGCACACTGCGGGTCGCCACATGTTCCGGGAAAAAAGCATCCTGGTAATAACCGGTACAGGCCACCACGTTGATCCCGGTTTCGCGCATCACATCGAGCATAAATTGCGCATTACGCCCCATGTAACGGTTGGTCATCTCAATCACATTTCGAACGCCCTGGGCCATCAGGTCGTTCATCTCCTGACAAATGAACCCATACTGATCAAGGGTAACCGGCTCATTTAAACCGTCTGGTCTGTTTCCTCCGGCTCTACAAAAATAATGTCCA
>NZ_PTRE01000087.1 GCF_002965065.1 Escherichia sp. MOD1-EC7003 | reverse complement strand
TGGACATTATTTTTGTAGAGCCGGAGGAAACAGACCAGACGGTTTAAATGAGCCGGTTACAAATGAAGCCACTATTGTTAATCATTTCTATATTAATCCCCTGCCCAGTCTCCCCCATTAAATGTTGAACAACCTCGTGGGCTGGCTCATCTATACTCTAAATAATTCGAGTTGCAGGAAGGCGGCAAGTGAGAGAATCCCGATGAGCTTACATAAGTAAGTGATTCGGGTGAACGAACGCAGCCAACGCACATGCAACTTGAAGTATGACGGGTATAAATGCCTAATGAGATAGATTCTGAAGTAATATCCCCGGTAGCAATTCTGCTACCGGGAACAGCGAATCTAACGTCCAACCACTGCTTTAGGCCGTTTCTTCGCGCCGACATTCACCGGACGAGATTGCGTAGACGACGCTTTTTTTGCCGTAGCAGAGGTCTGACGCTGAGTCGCCATCGGCGTATGTTTGGTCAACGCTGGCCGGGTATTGCGGTTCTGACGGCGAGCTTCACGCATCTCTTCAATGGTTGGCGCAGGCACTAAGCAATCGCGACGGCTGCCAATCAGATGCTTTTTACCCATCGCTTCCAGCGCCTGGCGAATTAACGGCCAGTTTGCCGGATCGTGGTAACGCAACAACGCTTTATGCAAACGACGCTGTTTGTCGCCCTTCGGTACGAAGACGTCTTCACTCTTATAACCAATCTTCGCCAGCGGGTTTTTCCCGGTGTAATACATGGTGGTCGAGTTAGCCAGCGGCGATGGGTAGAAGTTCTGTACCTGGTCGAGACGGAAACGATGCTTTTTCAGCCACAGCGCCAGATTCACCATGTCTTCATCACGCGTACCCGGGTGCGCAGAGATGAAATACGGGATCAGATACTGCTCTTTACCTGCCTGTTTCGAGTAAGTATCAAACAGCTCTTTAAAGCGGTCATAGCTGCCCATGCCCGGCTTCATCATCTTCGACAACGGCCCTTCTTCGGTATGTTCCGGGGCAATCTTCAGATAACCACCAACGTGATGAGTTGCCAGCTCTTTGATATAGCGCGGATCTTTCACGGCGATGTCATAACGTACGCCTGAGGCGATGAGGATCTTTTTAATCCCTTTCAGATCGCGAGCGCGGCGATAGAGGTTGATCGTCGGTTCGTGGTTAGTGTCCATATGCGGACAAATATCCGGATAAACGCAAGACAAACGACGGCAGGTTTGCTCGGCGCGTGGCGATTTGCAGCGCAACATATACATGTTGGCAGTTGGCCCACCAAGATCGGAAATCACGCCCGTAAAACCAGGAACGGTGTCGCGGATCGCTTCAATCTCATTAATGATCGAATCTTCCGAACGGCTCTGAATAATACGTCCTTCGTGCTCGGTAATAGAACAGAAAGAACAACCGCCAAAGCAGCCACGCATAATGTTGACCGAGAAACGGATCATTTCGTAAGCCGGAATACGGGCATTGCCATAGGCCGGATGCGGTACGCGCTTGTACGGCAGCGCAAAGACGCTATCCATCTCTTCGGTAGAAAGCGGTATTGCAGGTGGGTTGATCCACACATAGCGGTCGCCGTGTTTTTGCATCAACGCACGGGCACAGCCTGGGTTGGTTTCGTGGTGCAGAATACGCGAAGCATGAGCGTACAGCACTTTGTCGCCCTTCACTTTCTCGAATGAAGGCAACAACACGTAGGTTTTTTCCCACGGTTTCGGGCGCGGCGGCTGCACGGTAACGGCTTTGGCTTCCTGCTTTTTCGGTGCCACCGGTTTGTTATCAGCGCACGGCAAATCTTCGCCATACGGGTGCGGAATCGGGTCTATTTTCCCTGGGGTATCGAGACGGGTGGAATCCACACCGCTCCAGCCAGGCAGCGCTTCTTTCACGATAATCGCGGTATTACGCACATCGCGGATTTCACTAATCGGCTCGCCCATCGCCAGACGATGCGCCACTTCCACCAGCGGACGCTCACCGTTACCGAACATCAGCATGTCGGCTTTGGAATCCACCAGCACGGAACGGCGCACGGTATCCGACCAGTAATCATAATGCGCGGTACGGCGCAGGCTGGCCTCAATACCGCCGAGGATCACCGGCACATCTTTCCACGCCTCTTTACAACGTTGGGTATAAACCAGTGTGGCGCGATCGGGGCGCTTACCCGCGACGTTATCCGGCGTGTAGGCATCGTCATGACGTAAACGGCGATCGGCGGTATAGCGGTTGATCATCGAATCCATGTTGCCAGCAGTAACGCCGAAAAACAGATTCGGTTTACCCAGCCGCATGAAATCGTTTTTGCTGTTCCAGTCCGGTTGGGCGATGATCCCGACGCGAAAGCCCTGCGCTTCCAGCATACGACCGCAAATCGCCATCCCGAAGCTTGGGTGATCGACATACGCGTCGCCAGTAACCAAAATGATGTCGCAGCTATCCCAGCCAAGTTGATCCATCTCTTCACGAGACATCGGCAAAAACGGTGCCGGCCCAAAACAGGCGGCCCAGTACTGCGGCCAGGAGAACAGGTCGCGATCCGGTTGGATCAGGGAGATAGAGCTCATTTTGCTTCCAGAAATGGTAAAAAAATAATCAAAGGCCGGGGATTATACGCTGTATCACGCAGGGAAATGAAGTGATGTTGATAAACGGTGACGAAATACCCCAGCGAGCGCTGACTCCCTGGCTGAAATTGCATCAGCAAAAACAAAAGGTAATGCCTCTAATTAGTTGAATTGCTTTTGAGGTTTTCTTATGGCCAGCGTTACTGCTCATTGTCCCCGTTGTCAGTCTGCTCAGATCTACCGCCATGGTCAGAACCCTAAAGACGTGACCGGTTTCGCTGTCGTGACTGCCATCGCGTGTTTCTACTCACCTACACCTATGAAGCCCGCAAGCTCGGCAGCACTGGCTCTGGTACGCATACAACACCAAAACAGGCGGTGTTCTGGCTTATACGTTTGGCCCACGCACGGATGAAACCTGCCGCGAACTTCTGGCACTGCTCGCGCCGTTTAATATTGGCATGATAACCCGCGATGACTGGGGCAGTTATGCCAGAAAAGTGCCGAAGGCGAAGCATCTGACGGGCAAAATATTCACTCAGCGTATTGAACAAAACACATGTTCTACTAATTGGATGCACTACCTAAAATAGTACATTTCTATCGGATGACTCCCGGTCAGTTTACTTCTTTGTACACATCGAGGACTGCATGCGGCGTAATTGATTCACTGACAGAACAAGCTCTTTCGCCTGGAAACTTTCTTCAATCGCAGTACAGAATTGCGTTTGGCTCATTCCGGCAGTCAAAAAATCGTCTGGGGTCATGCCATCCTTAATACAGTTCATTATTTCATCTGCCGCCAGTGGCGTGTTTTTCGCCAGCATATCCTTTAAAATCAATGGAAAGGTTTCGTGATCATCCTCGTATTTTTGTCGCCAGGTCGCCAGGAGCAATGGCGTTGAGTGTTCCTGAAGTTGAGTAAACCGTTGCCAGTCAATTAGGTTAGCGTCAATCAGTGCTTGTATTGCAGCAATATTCCCAAAACGCACAACATAAGTGAGCACTGTCCTACCACTCTTATCCCGCGACTCCAGTAGAGTTGGCGACGCCTTCACCTGTTGCACCAGTTCCACCGTGTTGGGGATTACGGACAACGCTTCCAGACGCAAAACAGATGTGGGTGGCGGTTGTATCTGCCAAAAAGCCTTCAGCGTTGCACTGTCATAAGCATCAATAACATTTGCATATGCCTCCTGGGTTAATAATTCCGGCATCAGAGGCAGCAAGGTCAGACTTATCTCGCGGGCAGCGACAAGTTGGCGAGCAATATCGTCTTTGTTATAGCGAATGGGTATGCGTATTCCCTGGTACATATTTTGTAACGGATTATATTGACGAACGATCTCGCGGTATTCCTGCGCTTGTTGGGAATCCCCCTGTAGAAAGCGACTGAATGCACGGATGGCACGGGTATTGTAATGTTCCAACGCGATGGTAAAAAATGAGCGGGAAAAATACTTTTCATCACCAACGGAAGGAACGGCAAATGGTGAGATACGCTTTGACAGATAGCGAAAGGCATTTTCGGACGTTTCATTTTCCGGGGATTTCAACGCCACCAGCAACATCCGCTCCAGATGCTGCGTGTCATAAATAGCATCCAGTGTACGGAAATTCTGCTGCTCTGCGTGGGCCAACTGACTTAATTGTTGGTGATTAAAGCCGATTTTGAATAACGTAGGCTGAACCTGCCAAAATAACAGCAGCAAGCAAATAGTGTGGCAAACACACGTCCATACGAGGGAACGCTGTGACCACTTATTTATCACTAATATCAATAATAGACTGGGGAATAATACCCACACCGATTCCAATAAAGTCAAAACCGCAACGGAATATCGCGCCAAATAAGACAAACCGAGTGACACCAGTAGCGCCATCACCAGTTGCGGCAATGCACCACTGAAGACTACTTTTCGACATTTCGGGCTAAAAAAAGAACAAAAAATCACGATGAATAGCGTCAATAAATAGCCACCCAGTATGAACACCGTCAGAATAAAATGGTGAAGAAATTCATCGTTACGCATGGATTAATCCTTTATTTTTTATCTATATTTCACTTCACTAACAGCATTCATACAGATGTCATCAACGGTTCAACTATGAAGTAGAGCAATATCAGCAGGAAAATAAAGTGAACACGCCATGAATGTATTATTTGCCTGGCGGGAAAAAAACCAACCGGTAACAGGCCGAACTCATCGATGATTCATTCTTGTATCGCCCCAACTTCTCCGTGGGGCGATAAATTGGTACGTTACGGTACCGGATTGACCAACAGTTGCCCAATCGAGCCACGGTCGGCCATTTCCAGCGTCTGACTGTTAAAGTAGAACGGGAAGTGTGCCCAGGAAGGCTGACCGAAATAAACAAGCAGCTCCACTTGTCCATCAACCCAAACGGTATCTTTCCAGCCTCTGTCTTCCGGGAACGGCATCGCACCATTCACGTTACGGATCTGGAACATGACGCCTTCAATATGGAACGCTTGCGGCTCGTCCGCACGTACTGTCCAGCGTTCCCACGTTCCTTGCTGCGCGGTGACATCAATACGGTTGACGTCCCACAGCTGCCCATTAATACCCGGGTCATCACCCAAACTGAGATCACGACTACGAATCGGCGAACCCGCCATGATTTCAGTTGGCAGCAGGCGCATCGGCAGACTGTCTGTAACCAGCGGCAGAAGACCGGTTGGGCGCAGTGTTAGCACCAGCGTAGAAACCAGAATGCTGGATGGCTCAAAGAAGCCACGAATACGATCAACAATGCTCGCCGCTTCACCACAGGTGATAGACACTTCATCACCGTTGCTCATATCAACCAGAATCTCACGGCGCTCGCCCGGCGCCAGCGAAAGCTGCTTCACCGATACAGGAGCAGGCAGGAATCCCTGATCGCCAGAAATCACATGTAACGGACGACCATCGCTCATCTGCAGTTGATAGCGGCGAGAGTTCGACGCGTTCAACAGGCGCAGGCGCACCCAACCGCGTGAAACTTCAACATACGGGCTTTGTACACCATTAACCAGCAGCGTATCACCAACAAAGCCGCCGCTTCCCGGTTCGTTGTATTCTGGCGTACCAAAGTTATCCAGCCTTTTATCCTGGATAATGACAGGAAAATCATCCACACCATAATGGTTGGGAATGGGCAGCGACTTGCTGACTTCATCTTCCACCAGCCACATTCCGGCAAGGCCGTTATAGACCTGCTGAGCCGTGCGGTTGGGAGTATTGGCGTGATACCACAAGGTCGCTGCGTTCTGGCGAATGGGTAGTACGGGCGCCCAGTCAGCGTTTGGCGACATCATCCGTGCCGGACCGCCCATCAGCGGGCCTGGTACCTGTAGCCCGGCCACCGTCATTGAGACATTTTCTGTCAGGCGGTTGCTGTAAATAAGCTTAACATCGTCGCCCTTCCAGACGCGGATAGTCGGCCCCAGGTAACGACCGTTAATCCCCCAGACCGACGCGCGAGTCCCTGGCGTAAATGACCAGTGCGCACGTTGTACAGTCATAAACAGCGGTTGCCCACGGCGAGACTCAAGCAGCGGTGGAACGGGTAGCGGTTGCTGTTGCCCGGCTGCGCTGGCCTTCAGGGGAACAGCGCCTGCACAAAGTGCAATCCCCGATGCCTGAATGAACTGACGCCGACTGAGTGACATATTTGCTCCATGTAAAACTGGCTAAAGTAATACTGTGCAGGAAAGTGTTCCCGCAAAAATACAGATTGCCGACTTAAACTTTTCCGGCGGCTTCGCGTTCTGCGACTTCTTTATCGAGCTCGGCGATTTTTTGTTCCATTATCGAACGACAATGGGCAGCCAACTCACGAACCTGATCTTTGCCATACTGACTGACGTCAATTGGCGGCAGCATTTCGACAATCACCAGACCGTTGTGTAGCCGGTTAAGATTAATCTTATTCGAAGTGGTAGAGACGCACACGGGAATAATCGGGACGCCCGCCGCAATTGCCGCGTGAAATGCTCCGGTCTTGAACGGCAGCAGACCGCGACCACGGCTGCGGGTACCTTCCGGGAACATCCAGATGGAAATACGGCGTTTTTTGAAGTGATCCACGACTTCCGCAATCGTGCCGTGAGCCTTCGTGCGATTGTTTCTGTCGATCAATAAGTTGCCGGTTAGCCAGTACAACTGCCCGAAGAAGGGGATCCATAGCAAACTCTTTTTACCTACCGTCACCGTCGGCGGCTGTACGATGTTCGATGCTGTCACCATGTCATAGTTGTTCTGGTGGTTAGCGATATAGATAGCATTGCCGTAGCTTTCAGCATCTGCAGGTTTGCGGCACTCAACTTTCAGGCCGAACAGCGGCGCAAGACGGCCAAACATATGCCCAAAGGTGGCGACATGTTTCGGGTTTCGTGGGCTGAAAAGGCAGTAAATAGAGCCGAATACACAGACTAAGATGCTGAAAATCAAGGTAATAATAAGACGAAAGATATATAGCATAACACCCTCTGAAGGTCTGAGAGACTGGCATTGTACGTCACCTGAGATCAGGTTAGGGCATTGTTAAAAGCCGCTCTCTGGAAAAGCGTATTGTTAATCGCAACGCATGAATAAACAACGGTTTCAAGGGAATTTTTATTGTTTCCGGGGGTTGAATTCGCTGCCGGATGACGACTTAACGTTTCATCCGGCATTCCTTACAAGTGGGAGGAAGCAAGGCCTCCCCGCATATTACTCTTCGCTATCACCGCTGCTGGCGCGGCGAGGAGAGTCGATCTCGACACGATCGATACGCTGCAAACCGCGCATCAACGTACCGCGGCGTCCACGTTCGCCAGTGACTTTCTGCAACTCTTCCGGGCGCAGTTTAATTTTGCGTTTCCCGACATGAATGGTCAGCGTGCTTTGCGGTGGTAGAACGTACAGTTGCGCCAGACCATCCTCGCCCCGAGCGGCTTCTGCCGACGGAATGTTGATAATCTTATTGCCTTTACCCTTCGACAGCTGCGGCAAATCACTTACCGGGAACATCAACATACGACCTGCCTGCGTGATTGCCAGCAGCATATCGGAAGCATCTTCAATCACCACCGGCGGCATAACATGAGCATTTTCCGGTAAAGTGATTAAGACCTTACCTGCACGATTACGCGCCACCAGATCGTTAAAGGTGCAGACAAAACCATAACCCGCGTCGGAAGCCATCAACAGTTTCTGATCGTCGCTTTCCATTAGCATATGGTCAACGGTCGCCCCTGGCGGCAACGTCAATTTGCCGGTGAGCGGTTCGCCCTGACCACGCGCCGACGGCAGCGTAATCGGGTCAATGGCATAGCTACGACCGGTGGAATCCACAAACACTACCGGTTGGTTGCTCTTACCTTTCACCGCCGCTTTGAAACTATCACCCGCTTTATAGTTCAGGCCCGGCGCGTCGATGTCATGGCCTTTAGCGCTGCGTACCCACCCCATCTGCGACAGCACAATAGTGACAGGTTCAGACGGCAGCATGTCGTGCTCGCTCATCGCTTTCGCTTCTTCGCGCTCCTGCAACGGCGAACGGCGATCGTCACCGTAGGTTTGCGCGTCTGCCTGCAGCTCTTTCTTCAACAGGTTATTCATTTTACGCTCGGAAGCCAGAATGCCCTGCAACTGGTCGCGCTCTTTTTCCAGCTCACTCTGCTCACCGCGAATCTTCATCTCTTCCAGTTTGGCGAGATGACGCAGTTTCAGTTCGAGGATCGCTTCTGCCTGGGTTTCCGTGAGGCCAAAGCGCGACATCAGCGCCGGTTTCGGTTCATCTTCATTACGAATGATCTCAATCACTTCGTCGATATTGAGGAACGCCACCAGCAAACCTTCGAGGATATGCAGGCGCTTGAGAACTTTCTCCAGACGATAGTTCAGTCGGCGGCGCACAGTATCGCGGCGGAATACCAGCCATTCGGAGAGGATTTCCAGCAGGTTTTTCACCGCCGGACGCCCATCCAGACCGATCATATTGAGGTTAATGCGATAGCTCTTTTCCAGATCAGTGGTAGCGAAGAGGTGGTTCATCACCTGATCCATATCCACGCGGTTAGAACGCGGCACAATCACCAGACGGGTCGGGCTCTCGTGGTCAGATTCATCGCGCAGATCGTCAACCATCGGCAGCTTTTTGTTGCGCATTTGCGCAGCAATTTGCTCCAGTACGCGCGCACCTGAAACCTGATGCGGCAATGCGCTGATAACCACTGCGCCATCTTCTTTCTTCCACACCGCGCGCATACGTACAGAACCGCGACCATTTTCGTAGATTTTACGGATCTCGGCACGCGAGGTGATGATTTCCGCTTCGGTCGGATAATCCGGCCCCTGCACGATATCCAGCAGTTGATCGAGCGTGGTTTTCGGCTGGTCGATTAATGCGATTGCCGCCTGAGCCACTTCACGCAGGTTATGCGGTGGAATATCGGTCGCCATGCCGACGGCAATACCAGTCGTGCCGTTAAGCAAAATGTTTGGCAGACGGGCAGGCAGCATTTTCGGCTCCTGCAAAGTGCCGTCGAAGTTTGGCACCCAGTCAGCCGTCCCCTGCCCTAGCTCGCTCAATAGCAGCTCGGAATATTTCGACAACCGAGATTCGGTGTAACGCATCGCCGCGAACGATTTCGGATCGTCCGGCGCGCCCCAGTTCCCCTGACCATCCACCAGCGGATAACGGTAAGAGAACGGCTGCGCCATCAGGACCATCGCCTCATAACAGGCGCTATCGCCGTGTGGATGGTATTTACCCAGTACGTCACCGACGGTACGGGCCGATTTTTTAAATTTGGCGCTGGCATTCAGGCCCAGTTCAGACATCGCATACACAATGCGGCGCTGAACAGGTTTCAGACCATCACCAATAAACGGCAACGCACGGTCCATGATGACGTACATGGAATAGTTTAAGTAGGCGTTTTCCGTAAATTCATGTAGCGCAAGGCGCTCTGCCATATCGCTCATTAATTCTGATTCCTCAACTTATTCGCCAGCCTTCAAAGGGGCAATATTGCCGGAGATACTACATTATCTGCCGCGTCGAGTCACAGGAGATCAGCGTGAATAGCGCCGCCGGACGTGATCCGACGGCGATAAAGGCATCAATGTGCCTTGATATACAACTCTTTGCTATAGACATAATCCTGAGGATTATGCAGCGGAAAACCGCCAACGTAGGGTTTAAGCAGTTTGATTAACGGCTGATAGTAGATAGGAATCAGCGGTGCCTGCTGGTTGATGATCACTTCTGCCTGCTGATACAACGCATTACGCTTTTTCGCATCAGTGATCTGTGTGGCCTGGTTTAGTAAGGCGTCATATTGCATATTTTTCCAGTGGCCGACGTTTTTTGGCGTGCAGAAATTTTTTCGTTAGCTACCCATTTATCAAGCACAAAGGCACCGTTGTAAACCACGGAACCGGCTGCTCAAGCGGAACTTCAAGAGTATGATCATCCGTCGCTTTGGCACCCAACTGCCCGCGACATTGTTCGCTCAAACTGATAGCGAGTGATTTGGCTCACACTCCGCTAAAGATTCCCTATCACGCCAACGGCACATAAACATCCGTTTCCAGTCGCTGCTCAGTCACCCCTTCGGCAAGATTGGTGTAGTGAAACAGAATCGGTGCTTTACGCATTTTCTCGCCGCTTGCAGGCAGCCAGTGGCGAATGATGCCCCATATCGTATGTGAAATATCGTCCAGCTCACCAACGTGGCGGGCCACGGCATAGCGTCCACCGGTAAGTTCACCATTACTCACGCCATAACGATTATCGGGAATCGGTTCGCTAACGCTGCCGCAGATATCAAAGCGGAACGCTTCCGGTGCGGTGGTGGCAGGGTCGTCCCAGGCGACACCAAAAGTCTGGCTTTGGTTAACAGGAGAAAGCCCCGTCTCTTTACGCCACATGATAAATTTCGCCACGCTATAGTTGAGCAACTCAGGGCTACAGCGGTGCGGCAACATCGCCACAGGGGTTGATGGGAAATCGATAATGTTTACATCCAGTGCCAGGTTTGTCATTTTGCCTCCCTGCGAAATTATTCCCGGGAACGCGTCCCGGGAGCGGTAACCATTACGGATTGACCTTGCGGATCTGTTTGACGTCAATTTCAACAGAATTCCAGTCTTTATCGACTTCACCCTGAATCTCAACCGTATCTTTCGGCGTCACCGTCACGCCGTTCCAGCGTTTGTGGTCGATATCAACATTGATAGTACCGCTGGCATCTTTGAACACGTAGAGATCGTCAGCGATGCGTTCAACGATATTGCCGCGCAGGGTGACCCAGTTGTCGTCACGTAGAGATTTTGCGTTTTCTACAGTCGTTACGCTGCCGTTCGGCCCCTGGAATCCTCCGGCCTGACTTTGCGTTGCCGATGGGCCAGAAAAACCGCCCTGCTCTGCTGCCATCACCGGTGCGCTGCACAGGGCCATTACTGCGATTGCTGCTGCGAATTTTTTCATGTTTATTACTCCCTTTAATGTCTGTTTCCGAGCATTTAACAAAATAGTCCTTAACAACTTCTTAAGGGGAAAAAATAAATTTTAGTGCTGTACAGAGCGCGTTACAACACGGTTTACTGGCAGCAAATACGGTTATCACAGGGATGAAAAAATGCGAATTTTACTGATAGAAGATGACATGCTGATTGGCGACGGCATCAAAACAGGCCTTAGTAAAATGGGTTTTAGCGTCGACTGGTTTACACAAGGTCGTCAGGGAAAAGAGGCGCTATATAGCGCGCCTTATGATGCGGTGATCCTGGATTTAACCTTACCAGGCATGGATGGTCGGGATATTTTGCGCGAATGGCGAGAAAAAGGTCAGCGTGAGCCGGTACTGATCCTGACCGCGCGCGATGCGCTGGCAGAACGTGTAGAAGGGCTGCGTCTGGGCGCTGACGATTATCTGTGTAAACCTTTTGCGTTGATAGAAGTCGCCGCCAGGCTGGAAGCTCTGATGCGCCGAAGCAACGGCCTGGCCAGCAACGAACTGCGCCACGATAACGTCATGCTCGACCCCGGCAAACGTATCGCCACGCTGGCTGGCGAACCCTTAACGCTGAAACCAAAAGAATTTGCCCTGCTGGAATTACTGATGCGTAACGCTGGTCGGGTACTGCCGCGCAAGCTGATTGAAGAGAAACTGTATACCTGGGACGAAGAGGTCACCAGTAATGCTGTTGAAGTTCATGTGCATCATCTGAGACGCAAACTCGGTAGTGATTTTATTCGTACCGTTCATGGTATTGGCTACACATTAGGTGAGAAATGAAATTTACCCAACGCCTTAGTCTGCGAGTCAGGCTGACGCTAATCTTTTTAATTCTGGCCTCGGTGACCTGGCTGCTTTCCAGCTTTGTCGCCTGGAAACAAACAACGGATAACGTCGATGAACTGTTCGACACCCAACAGATGCTGTTTGCCAAGCGACTAAGTACGCTCGATCTCAACGAAATCAACGCTGCGGATCGCATGGCACAGACGTCAAATAAATTAAAGCACGGTAATGTGGATGATGATGCGCTGACCTTTGCCATCTTTACCCACGACGGCAGAATGGTTCTTAATGATGGCGATAACGGAGAAGATATTCCCTATAGCTATCAACGGGAAGGTTTTACTGACGGGCAACTGGTCGGTGAAGACGATCCCTGGCGTTTTGTCTGGATGACCTCACCTGATGGCAAATATCGCATCGTTGTGGGTCAGGAATGGGAATACCGTGAAGACATGGCGCTGGCGATTGTTACCGGACAATTGATCCCGTGGCTGATCGCTCTGCCGATTATGTTAATCATCATGATGGTACTACTGGGTCGTGAACTCGCGCCGCTGAACAAACTGGCGCTGGCGCTACGTATGCGTGACCCTGACTCAGAAAAACCACTAAACGCGACTGGCGTACCCAGCGAAGTACGTCCGCTGGTTGAGTCGTTGAATCAACTGTTCGCCCGCACACACGCGATGATGGTTCGTGAACGACGCTTTACCTCCGACGCAGCTCACGAACTACGTAGCCCGTTAACGGCGCTGAAAGTGCAAACCGAAGTTGCGCAGCTCTCTGACGATGATCCGCTGGCGCGGAAAAAAGCACAGCTCCAATTACATTCCGGGATCGATCGCGCTACTCGTCTGGTTGATCAACTGCTCACTCTATCTCGGCTGGACTCACTGGATAACCTTCAGGACGTCGCTGAGATCCCGCTTGAAGACCTCCTGCAATCGTCGGTGATGGATATTTACCACACGGCGCAGCAGGCAAAAATTGACGTGCGACTGACACTCAATGCCCACAGCATCAAACGCACCGGACAACCGCTATTGCTAAGTGTGTTGGTACGAAATCTTCTGGATAACGCCGTGCGCTACAGTCCACAGGGCAGCGTGGTGGACGTCACGCTGAATGCCGATAATTTCATCGTGAGGGATAACGGCCCCGGTGTGACCCCAGAGGCACTGGCACGAATTGGCGAACGTTTCTATCGCCCACCGGGACAAACCGCCACCGGCAGCGGACTGGGGCTGTCAATTGTCCAGCGAATCGCCAGGTTGCATGGCATGAATGTTGTTTTTGGGAATGCGGAACAAGGTGGATTTGAGGCGAAGGTGAGCTGGTCAGAGTAAGACTTTTGCTAAATTCGCAAAAGACTTTGCACATTTTGCTAATTTCACCGTACCGCTCTATGACGTACTATGGCCGGCAAACGTCTCACCTTGAGGATAAAAAATGAGTAACATCCTGATTATCAACGGCGCGAAAAAATTCGCCCATTCCAATGGTCAACTGAACGACACCCTGACCGAAGTCGCGGATGGCACGTTGCGCGACCTCGGGCATGATGTCCGCATCGTTCGCGCCGAGAGCGATTACGATGTGAAAGCCGAAGTACAAAACTTTCTCTGGGCTGATGTGGTGATCTGGCAGATGCCAGGCTGGTGGATGGGCGCACCGTGGACGGTGAAAAAATATATTGATGATGTGTTCACCGAAGGTCACGGTACGCTGTATGCCAGCGATGGCCGCACCCGTAAAGATTCGTCGAAAAAATACGGTTCTGGTGGTTTGGTGCAGAGTAAAAAATACATGCTTTCCCTGACATGGAATGCACCAATGGAAGCTTTCACTGAAAAAGACCAATTCTTCCAGGGTGTTGGCGTGGACGGTGTGTATCTGCCGTTCCATAAAGCGAACCAATTCCTCGGTATGGAACCGCTGCCAACCTTTATCGCTAATGACGTGATAAAAATGCCTGATGTTCCCCGCTATACTGAAGAATATCGCAAGCATCTTGTGGAAATTTTTGGTTAACTAAGGCTCAGGCTTTAGAAGGAGTTAACCATGATTACAGTAATCGCAGAAATCCGTACTCGTCCTGGTCAACATCACCGTCAGGCGGTGTTGGATCAGTTTGCTAAAATCGTTCCAACCGTACTGAAAGAAGAAGGTTGCCACGGCTATACGCCAATGGTGGATTGCGCTGCTGGCGTGAGTTTCCAGTCTACGGCACCGGATTCTATTGTGATGATTGAGCAGTGGGAAAGCATCGCGCACCTTGAAGCGCATCTGCAAACCCCGCACATGAAAGCATATAGCGAAGCCGTAAAAGGCGACGTGCTGGAGATGAATATTCGTATCCTGCAGCCGGGGCTTTGACATTTCTGAAAAGAGGCCGGTGCTGCTACCGGTCTCAGGTCAGATTAGCCATTCTTTCTTCCCGTTTTCAGACCCCGATGGAAATCGTTAATTCGCTTAATGGTTTTAACCGCACGCTGCGGCACTGCGGAAGCCACCGACCAGACAATCATTTCCAGGCACAACAATACTGTACCATGTAGCGGCGTTTTCCCCTTTTCATCGCCGCGCGGAACATGAATCACGATACTGGCGTCCTTGCTAAAACGCGAATCCAGAGCGTTTGTCAGCAAAATAACAGGGATCCCCAGTCGTCTTGCCTCTCGCAGCGTTGTCAGTCCTTCCCGGTGTGCGGATTTTTGCGCCATCATGATCAATACATCACCACGTTGAAGCGCGATCAACTGCTCGGCAAGACCAATACCAGTACGGTTTAGTGCCGTGGCGGGTAAGCCAATACGGTTAAATAACCGCGCAGTATAGTCTGCCAGTATACCCGAAGCGCCAATGCCAAAAATAACAACTTGCCGCGCCTGCACCAGCATGGCTACCGCTTGTGCAAGCGCGTGGCGGTTTTCAGGCTCTGACAGGACATTACAGGTATACAAATGCCCTTCAAGAACAAAGTCGATTGCGGTGTTAACATCATTCGTCAAGTTACTCACCGTCGTAGACATCTTTTCGCTGGAGCTAAGGGCAGGCCCCAGCCATTGTTCCAGAGTGCGCTTCAGATCTCGCAGTCCCGTAAACCCCAGGGCTTGTATAGCCCGAATCACTGTGGCATCGGAAGTGTTCAACGTGGCGGCAATTTCCATCGCTGTTTGCTCGAGTACCACTTCACGATGCTCATTAATGTAGCTGGCGACGGCTCTTAGCCCTGGCGTTAACTGACTCGCGCGAGTGCGAAAACGCTCACCAAAAATATCAACCCGCGTTTTGTCTTTCTGAATCATTTAGCCTCCGGTAGAGGTCGTCCCGCAATTTGTGATTGTATCTGCGCAGCCATCAGCCCCAGAGATGCAAAGGAGTTAGAAATCGCCTCTTCACGAGAAATCAGCACATAGCGCCCGGAGCGGCAGGCCGTCAGAAACTGACACCATCCCGGCATGACTTTTTCCATTGCTGCCAGCTCATCCTGAGGTTTGCCACCGGTGTCACCGCGCCAGGTTGCAAAAACAAAATCGGCATCCAGTTCAGGTAAACGCTCCGCGCTCACATCCATTCGCCCACCTTCAGGAATGCTCTCAATCAGCGGCGGGAAGCGAAATCCTGCATCGCGTAATACACGCCCCAGCGAATGATAACTATGCATCACATTAATTTTTCCCTGATTTGCCTGAATCACCGATACCGTTATTTTTTGGCTGTCCAGCGTCGCCTTTAGCGCATTGATTTGTGCCCGATAGCGGCGTTTAAGTATCTCCAGCCGCGACTGCGTTCCTGTAAGTTCTGCCAGCTTGCGGTAAATTTCTGGTGCCCCCCCTTTGAGATGATCAATGCTCACCGTGGGCGCAATTTTTTCCAATTGTTCAATGGGCGTATTACGGGTCGGTTCTGTGATGATCAGGTCAGGCTTTGCCGCCACAATCGCTTCAATATCAATATCCGCTGTGCCAATAAAGGTGATCGATGAATTATCGAAGTCGACACCTGTCAGTAACACGCCTGATCGAATGAAATGACTACCGTCAGGCCGCGTTCGCCCGTGGCTGGCAACAGGAGGTACACCGAGCTCAATCAGAGGAATAGTGATATCAAGATCGTGTAAAGAGACAATTCTCTTTGGGTGTGCAGGAACAGTGACTTTGCGCCCCAAATCATCAGTAAAGACCTGAACAGGTTCTGTTGCACGTGCAAAAAATGACAACAGTATCAGCAGAGAAAAAAATAAACGCATATAACTCCCGTTAAAAACTGTTCCTGCGCTGCCAGAGCAGTAGTAAAAAAAAGGGTCCACCAATCAGTGAGATAATGATTCCGGCTGGCAGTTGCAAAGGCAAAAAAGCCAAACGCCCCATGCTATCTGCCAGGATAACTAACAACGCCCCCGATACGGCGCTCCCCAGCAGTAATGTCGTCTGCCCGCCACGTAGAATGAAACGTGATATATGGGGGGCTATCAATCCAACAAAACCGATGTTACCAACACACGAAACGCAGACGGCAGTCAGGATTATTGGTGCGGCTACACGCAAAAACGCCAGACGAGAACTATTCACGCCTAACCCGGTGGCAACCTGATGACCAAGCAAAGCAATATCTGCCGTCCGGGCGGTGAACAGCAATAAAAGAGCGGCTGGCAACATCCAACAGGCTGAAATACCGACCAACATCCAGTTAGCTGCATGAAGGCTTCCTGATAACCACATCAATGCAGTTTGTACATCACGAACATCTGCTGTGGTCATAAATACACCAATACCGGCGGCGAAAAACCAGGAAACACCAATGCCAATCAGAACAAATCGCGGACGGGAAATATCGCGCGCACAAAAAATCACGATTAAAGCTACCAACAAGCCACCAGCAAGACCAGCCACTGGGCGCCAGAACATTCCCAGCATTGGAAACTGGAAAATCAGCCACAGCACAGCCACGCTACATCCTTCTTTGACGCCGATTAAACCGGGATCAGCAAGGCCGTTACGCGCAATGGATTGCATTGCGGCCCCTGCCATACCTAACATGGCCCCACATAGCAATGCCATGATGACTCTCGGCAAGCGAATATCCTGCACAATATAACGTGCGTCTGTGCTTACGTTTTCTGGAGCAAACAACGCTCGCCCGACTTCCGATGCCGGGATGGAGAAAGAGCCATGCATCAGACCGAATATCAGTATTCCAACTGCAAGCAGAAACAGCATGCCAAGCAACACCAGATTTTTAGGACGTACCCGTGTCGAAAACTTACCAACACGTAGTGGGCGTAGCCCGACGTTCATTATCAGACTCATTTGAACATCCTCGTCGCCATAATGACAAAAACGGGCGCACCAACTAACGCTGTCATGACACCAGTCGCCAGCTCATAGGGGGTGAAAAGCGTCCGGGCGATAATATCTGCCAGTAATAACAAGAGAGCGCCGACACAAGCCGAAAGAGGGAGAAGGACACGCAGATCCGCAGATACCAGGCGCCGGACCATCTGCGGCACTAGCAGGCCGACAAAGCCAATGGGGCCAGCAATCGATACGGCAGCACCGCAGAGCAACGCGATCGCGATCAAAGTGAATGTCCGCGTACGTAGTACCGAGACGCCCAGCCCCAGCGCCATGCGATCGCCCAGCGCCAGCATGTTAAGAGAGGAGGCAAGGTAAAGGGCTAATACAAATCCCCCCAGAGAAAACCAGGCAGACGTACCAAGCGTCGCCCAATCCTGCCCCGCTAAATCACCCGCTAACCATGTCCGCATCGCCAGCAGTGTTTGTTCGTCAAGAATCAGGATTGCTGCTGTTACTGAGGAAACAAACGCCGATAGCGCCACGCCGCATAAAGTAACTTTCATTGGCGTTAACCCTGAACGCCCTGCGGAGGAAAGCAGCAATATCATCAGAAACAATAACGCGCCCCCCGCAGATGCCAACAGTGGGCGCCCAACAGGAAACGCCAGCCCAAGTGCGCTGGCGGCAACGACGGCCAGGGCGGCTCCGGCATTTAAGCCTAAAATATGTGGCTCCCCCAATGGGTTACGAATGACTGCCTGCAACAAAGCACCAGCAACGCCAAGAGAAGCACCGGTAAGCAATGCAGCCGCTAAACGCGGCAAACGGAGTCTTACAATTACGTTGTGATCGAAGTTTTGCGGTTCAAAATGAAGAAATGCCTGCAACACAGTTTGTGGTGCAATAAATCGGGCACCAATCCCAGGATATACCACGCATCCCACCAGCAGTAAGGCGAGGAAAATGACAGTAACCAGTCCCGTGCGTATCATACTTTTTCTACACCACGAAACGGCATGAAGAACGGTTTTCCCGTCAGAGGATTTATTGATGCGTGAACATCAACGTCAAAGACAGCTTTTACCAGCTCAGGTGTGCAATGCTCCCCCTCATTCAACACACGCACCACTTTCCCCTGGCGTAAAAATATCAACGTATCACCATAATTCACGGCAAAATTCAGATCATGCAACACCACGACAACTGTACGTCCGTGATGACGCGTTAAATCATGTAATAACTCAAGAATTTCAACTTGATAACGTAAATCAAGCCAGGTTGTGGGTTCATCCAGCAGGATGTAAGGCGTCTTTTGCGCCAACACCATCGCAATCCAGCATCGCTGGCGCTGCCCACCAGAGAGTTTTTCAACCGGTAAATGTGCAAACTCCTGCGTACCGGTTAATTTCAGAGCCTCTTCTACCGCCTGCTCGTCGGAGTCGCTCCATTGGCGTATGAAATTTTGCCAGGGAAAACGCCCACGCGATACCAGTTCATAAACGGTTAAGCCCTCCGGCAATAATGGCGATTGCGGCAAGATCCCAAGTCTGCGGGATAATGCTTTCGTTGGTTGCTCGTGAATCGCTTTACCATCCAGCAATATTGAGCCACCCATGGGTTGTAAGATACGTGCAATGGTGCTGAGCAACGTCGACTTTCCACAGCCGTTTGCCCCAACCAGAACGGTCATTTTTTCTGTGGGAACAGAGAAAGAAACACCATCAACAATGATTTTCTTGTGATACCCGGCAGAAACATTGTCGAGGATCAGCCCCTGCCCTTTTGCGTTATGTGCCACGTGTACGCCAACTTAATCAAAGAAAAACAAAAATAAAACTCATTCTCTTTTGAGAGTTTGACGCCACAAAATGTAGTAGTCAAGAAGTTAAAAGCCACACAAAAAAAGGAAAATAGCAGGCAAGGTGTCATTAAGAATAAAAATAAAAACATTGAATATTAATAGGTTAACAACAATCAGGTTGCATTAACCTCTCATAAAAACACATGTAGCATTTTTTTGTTATTTCTCATTTACTACTACATCATCACATGATTGAATGATTCTCAATTACATATCCGGTGGCGAAATAACAAACGGATAGTGCTTAAGCAACAAGAAACAATTTTCACTCACGACAATCCGTGAGTTTTTGGGGTAATAGACTAAATGGCTAAGTTCACATCTTCATTCTCTGGAGTCAAAGGTCGGGCGCTTTTTTCACTGCTCTTTGCGGCACCGATGATTCATGCAACAGATACTGTAACGACCAAAGATGGCGAAACAATTACTGTTACAGCAGATGCAAATACCGCAACTGAGGCGACCGATGGTTATCAACCTCTGAGCACCTCCACGGCGACATTAACCGATATGCCGATGCTGGATATCCCGCAAGTGGTCAATACGGTTAGCGATCAAGTATTGGAAAATCAGAATGCGACGACGCTGGATGAGGCGCTTTATAACGTCAGTAACGTGGTACAGACCAACACATTAGGCGGGACTCAGGATGCTTTTGTTCGTCGTGGGTTTGGCGCTAACCGGGATGGCTCCATCATGACCAATGGTCTGCGAACCGTACTTCCTCGCAGCTTCAACGCCGCAACAGAACGTGTGGAAGTGCTAAAAGGCCCGGCCTCCACGCTATATGGCATTCTCGATCCTGGTGGACTGATTAACGTCGTGACCAAGCGTCCGGAAAAAACATTTCATGGTACTGTTTCAGCTACGTCATCCAGTTTCGGAGGTGGCTCCGGGCAGCTTGATATCACAGGCCCCATTGAAGGCACTCAACTGGCGTATCGACTTACCGGTGAAGTACAGGATGAAGATTACTGGCGAAACTTTGGTAAAGAGCGCAGTACATTTATTGCGCCATCACTCACCTGGTTTGGTGATAATGCAACAGTAACCATGCTCTATTCCCATCGGGACTATAAAACGCCGTTCGATCGTGGAACGATTTTCGACCTTACGACAAAACAGCCCGTAAACGTTGATCGAAAAATACGTTTCGACGAACCGTTTAATATTACAGATGGTCAGTCCGATCTGGCGCAACTCAACGCAGAATATCATCTCAATAGTCAGTGGACAGCGCGCTTTGATTACGGCTACAGCCAGGATAAATACAGCGATAATCAGGCTCGCGTTACCGCGTATGATGCAACGACAGGAACGCTGACACGGCGTGTTGATGCAACTCAGGGATCTACCCAGCGTATGCATTCTACTCGTGCGGATCTGCAAGGGAATGTTGATATTGCCGGATTCTATAATGAGATTCTGGGTGGGGTGTCATATGAATATTATGATCTTCTGCGCACGGATATGATTCGCTGTAAAAAAGCGAAAGATTTCAATATTTACAACCCTGTTTATGGCAATACCAGCAAATGCACAACGGTCTCGGCCTCGGACAGTGATCAGACGATCAAACAAGAGAGCTACTCAGCGTATGCTCAGGACGCGTTCTATCTGACCGATAACTGGATTGCCGTCGCCGGGATCCGCTATCAGTATTACACGCAATATGCGGGTAAAGGCCGTCCTTTTAATATCAATACTGACAGCCGCGATGAACAATGGACTCCCAAACTGGGGGTGGTCTACAAACTGACGCCATCGGTATCCTTATTTGCTAATTATTCGCAAACATTTATGCCGCAGTCGTCAATTGCCAGCTACATTGGCGATCTTCCACCGGAATCATCTAATGCTTACGAAGTCGGGGCAAAATTCGAGCTGTTTGATGGTATCACCGCAGATATTGCGCTGTTTGATATCCATAAACGTAACGTGTTGTATACCGAAAGTATTGGTGATGAAACCATCGCCAAAACGGCAGGTCGCGTTCGTTCAAGAGGGGTAGAAGTCGACCTTGCGGGAGCATTAACTGAAAACATTAATATCATTGCCAGCTACGGCTATACCGATGCGAAGGTTCTGGAAGATCCTGATTATGCAGGGAAACCATTGCCGAATGTTCCTCGTCATACCGGTTCGCTATTCCTGACCTATGACATTCATAATATGCCAGGCAATAACACACTGACGTTTGGCGGTGGTGGACATGGCGTAAGTCGTCGTTCGGCAACCAATGGGGCTGACTATTATCTGCCTGGCTATTTCATTGCCGATGCCTTCGCCGCATACAAAATGAAATTGCAGTATCCGGTCACTCTGCAAGTAAACGTCAAAAACCTGTTTGATAAAACGTATTACACCTCTTCCATCGCCACAAATAATCTGGGCAACCAGATTGGCGATCCTCGTGAAGTGCAATTCACAGTGAAAATGGAATTTTGATCAAAAAAAGCCCGGTATACACTTGTATACTGGGCTATATTTTATTCTCCTGGCGGGAGGATTGTCAGACCTCAATTTCTGCCATGTCGCCTTTCTCCTGCAACCAGTTACGACGATCTTCCGAGCGTTTCTTCGCCAGTAGCATGTCCATCATCGCGTCAGTGCGTTGGTCGTCTTCATCGCTAATGGTCAACTGCACCAGACGACGAGTATTCGGATCAAGCGTGGTTTCGCGCAATTGCATCGGGTTCATTTCCCCCAGACCTTTAAAACGCTGAACGTTCGGCTTGCCTTTCTTGCGTTTTAATTGCTCGAGCACGCCTTCTTTTTCTTCTTCCGTCAGCGCGTAATAGACCTCTTTGCCCAAGTCAATACGGTACAGCGGCGGCAGCGCAACATAGACGTGTCCGTGTTTCACTAGCGTGCGAAAATGTTTTACAAACAACGCGCAGAGCAATGTTGCAATGTGCAAACCATCGGAGTCCGCATCGGCGAGGATACAGATCTTACCGTATCGCAGTTGGCTAAGATCGTCACTGTCAGGATCAATACCGATCGCTACCGAAATATCGTGCACTTCCTGCGAAGCCAGCACTTCGTCGGAAGAGACTTCCCAGGTGTTAAGGATCTTACCTTTCAGCGGCATGATCGCCTGATATTCACGATCGCGCGCCTGCTTGGCAGATCCACCTGCGGAGTCACCTTCTACGAGGAACAATTCGGTACGGTTGAGGTCCTGCGCGGTGCAGTCAGCCAGTTTGCCAGGCAGCGCCGGACCGCTGGTCAGCTTTTTACGCACCACTTTTTTGGCCGCACGCATACGACGCTGGGCGCTGGAAATCGCCATCTCTGCCAGCAGTTCAGCCGCCTGAACGTTCTGGTTCAGCCACAAAGTGAAGGCATCTTTCACCACGCCCGAAACAAATGCCGCACACTGACGCGAAGATAGACGCTCTTTGGTCTGCCCGGCAAACTGCGGGTCCTGCATTTTTACTGACAGCACATAGGCGCAGCGATCCCAGATATCTTCCGCTGATAGCTTCACGCCGCGCGGCAGAATGTTGCGGTATTCGCAGAACTCGCGCATTGCATCCAGCAGGCCCTGACGCAAGCCATTAACATGCGTACCGCCCTGCATCGTTGGGATCAGGTTAACGTAGCTTTCAGTCAGCAGTTCGCCACCTTCCGGCAACCACAATAACGCCCAGTCCACCGCTTCAGTATCACCAGAAAAATTACCGATAAACGGTTTTTCCGGCAGCGTCGGCAGGCCATTTACCGCTTCCGCGAGGTAATCGTTCAGACCGTCCTGATAGCACCAGCGTTGCTCGGTATTGTTGATCTCATCTTTAAAGGTGATCTCAACGCCGGGGCACAGTACCGCTTTGGCTTTCAGTACATGCGCCAGGCGCGAAACAGAAAAACGCGGGCTGTCAAAGAACGTTTCATCTGGCCAGAAGTGCACGCTGGTACCGGTATTGCGTTTACCGCAAGTGCCGACAACCTGCAAATCCTGCACCTTTTCGCCATGTTCAAACGCGATGTTATAGATTTGACCATCGCGGCGTACGTTAACTTCTACGCGCTTCGACAAGGCGTTAACCACCGAAATCCCCACGCCATGCAGGCCGCCAGAGAACTGGTAATTTTTGTTAGAGAATTTACCGCCTGCGTGCAGACGGCAAAGAATCAGTTCAACCGCCGGTACGCCCTCTTCCGGGTGAATATCCACCGGCATCCCGCGACCATCGTCAATCACTTCTAACGACTGGTCAGCATGTAAGATTACGTCCACGCGTTTTGCGTGACCCGCCAGTGCTTCATCGACACTGTTATCAATAACTTCTTGCCCCAAATGGTTAGGGCGAGTGGTATCGGTATACATCCCCGGACGGCGGCGAACCGGCTCAAGCCCGGTGAGTACCTCAATGGCATCAGCGTTATAAGTTTGCGTCATGGTTTAAGTTAGCAATTCGAGTTAATCGTCAGAGATGGTGCAGACCAAGAAAATCGACGATCGGGTTGAAATAATCTTCGAAGCCCGTGAATGCGTGGTTGCCGCCTTCTATGACAGTCTGGCGGCAGGAAGCGTAGTACGCCACCGCCTGGCGGTAATCCAGCACTTCATCTCCCGTCTGTTGCAGCAGCCAGATCAGATCCGGCGCTTCCAGCGGGTCAATCTGCATGACTTTGAGATCGTAAATATGGCGTGACTCTAGCACATATTGCTGCCCGGTGTAGGGGTTCTCGTTCTGACCGAGATAGTCCGTCAGCAGTTCAAACGGGCGCACCGCCGGGTTTACTACCACAGCGGGCAGCATAAAACATTGCGACAACCAGGTGGCGTAATATCCCCCCAGTGACGACCCGACGATACCCAGCGAATCGCCTCCATGTTCCAGGACAAGGGATTCCAGCAGTTCTGCCGCATCGGAAGGATACGGCGGTAACTGCGGAATGATCATCTCAACGTCAGGGTGATGTTCCACCAGCCAGTTTTTCAACAAGCTCGCTTTTGCAGAACGCGGCGAACTGTTGAAACCGTGTAAATAAAGAAGCGTTGACATCAGTAGCCTTCTGAAGCGGTATCAGGTTGGAAACGTGTATCCACCAGGCGGTGCACCTCGGTGGTCAACGTACCATCTGCATGTAACTCGAGCGTACGCCAACCGGGCGCAATGGTGTCCAGCGTAAAGTTGGAACAATGCGGCTTAAACTGTACACAGGTCGACGGTGTTGCCAGCAGGCGGCGACCATTCCAGTCGAGATCCAGCTCCTGATGGATATGTCCACACAGCAAGTATTTGACGTGCGGAAACTTCACCAGCACGTTATCCAGTTCGCCCGCGTTACGCAGGCTGTGTTGATCAAGCCAACTACACCCCGCAGGTAGCGGGTGATGGTGCAACAGCAGCAAGGTATGGCGTTCTGGCGTATCGGCCAGCTTACGTTCCAGCCACTCAAGCTGAAACTCGCTCAGCTCACCGTGCGGCACGCCAAACACCTGGCTATCCAGCAACAGGATTTGCCATTGCTCACCTATAAACACCCGCTTCGCCGGGGAGATACCCGCATCCTGTAACGCGCTGTACATCGCAGGCTGGAAATCGTGGTTGCCCGGCAGCCAGACGCAGGGCGCACGAAAACTTGCGATGCCTTCAGCGAAATGCTGATAGGCCGCAGAAGATTGATCCTGCGCTAAATCACCTGTCGCGACAATCAGATCGAATTCGTGCTGGTGTGGACGAATCGCCTCCAGCACCGCCTGGTAGCTTTCCCAGGTGTTTACCCCCAACAGGGCTTCGTGCTTTTGCGCAAACAAGTGAGTGTCGGTAATTTGTAAAATCCTGACTCTGGCCTCACCAGCCAGAGGAAGGGTTAACAGGCTTTCCAAATGGTGTCCTTAGGTTTCACGACGCTAATAAACCGGAATCGCCATCGCTCCATGTGCTAAACAGTATCGTAACCAGTCCGCTAAAAACTGGTTAATTTGATGCTTTTCGTCGCGTTGATGCAACTTTTTATTGGGGTAATCATACCGCGCTTTGAAGCGAAAAATCTGCTGACTTGAACACACTTCAGCCACCATCGCGTCATGATACAGACGCACCGTCATTGACGGAAGGCTCCAGTAACTGATCGCGGGCGCAGTCTGTTCTATTGTCACCAGGGTAGTGTATCGGGTCGATTCCACAATCGTTAGCCGATATTGTGCGTTTGCCACCTGATAGCTTACAGTTTCGCCTGGTACGTCATTGCGCGGTAACAAACGGCGCAATTGTGAAAAGTTCATCTCGCACAGGCGCATCATTTCAGGAAAGTCAGGTGTGTAACGCTTCATTTATGCCCACTCATTTTTTAACGCTTGATGATGCAGCTGCAGCCATTGCAAAGCGATGACCGACGCTGCGTTGTCAATTTTCCCCTCTTCTACCCACTGGTATGCCTGTTCCCGGCTTACCACATGAACGCGAATATCTTCGTTTTCATCAGCCAGACCGTGAATACCACTTGCGGTCGTGGCGTCCACTTCGCCCACCATAATTGACGAACGCTCACTGGTGCCTCCCGGACTTGCCAGGAAACTTAACACCGGTTTGGTCCGTTTGACTATCAGTCCCGCCTCTTCAATCGCCTCGCGACGGGCGACATCTTCCACACTTTCACCTTCTTCAATCATCCCGGCCACCATCTCCAGTAGCCAGGGGGTTTCGCTGGTGTCGTACGCGGCAATCCGTATCTGCTCAATCAGCACAACTTCATCACGCACTGGGTCAAAGGGTAGCAAGACTGCGGCGTGACCGCGCTCAAAAATTTCCCGCCGAACCTCCTGACTCATTTGCCCGTTGAATAGACGATGGCGAAATCTATAAAGATCTAATGAAAAAAAACCGCGATAAAGTGTTTCTCGTGCAATAATTTCTACATCGTTTTTGCCAAATGTAACGGGCAGATTGTCTGGCTTAAGCATGATTAATGTCCTGGCACTAATAGTGAATTAAATGTGAATTTCAGCGACGTTTGACTGCCGTTTGAGCAGTCATGTGTTAAATTGAGGCACATTAACGCCCTATGGCACGTAACGCCAACCTTTTGCGGTGGCGGCTTCTGCTAGAATCCGCAATAATTTTACAGTTTGATCGCGCTAAATACTGCTTCACCACAAGGAATGCAAATGAAGAAATTGCTCCCCATTCTTATCGGTCTGAGCCTTTCTGGGTTCAGTACGTTGAGCCAGGCCGAGAACCTGATGCAAGTTTATCAGCAAGCACGCCTTAGTAACCCGGAATTACGTAAGTCTGCAGCCGATCGTGATGCTGCATTTGAAAAAATTAATGAAGCGCGTAGCCCATTACTGCCACAGTTAGGTTTAGGCGCAGATTACACCTACAGCAACGGTTACCGCGATGCAAACGGCATCAACTCCAACGCGACCAGTGCGTCCCTGCAGTTAACTCAATCCATTTTTGATATGTCGAAATGGCGTGCGTTAACGCTGCAGGAAAAAGCCGCGGGTATTCAGGACGTCACATATCAGACCGATCAACAAACCTTGATCCTCAACACCGCGACCGCTTATTTCAACGTGTTGAATGCCATTGACGTTCTTTCCTATACTCAGGCGCAAAAAGAAGCGATCTACCGTCAGTTAGATCAAACCACCCAACGTTTTAACGTGGGCCTGGTGGCGATCACCGACGTGCAGAACGCCCGCGCACAGTACGATACCGTGCTGGCGAACGAAGTGACCGCACGTAATAACCTTGATAACGCGGTAGAGCAGCTGCGCCAGATCACCGGTAACTACTATCCGGAACTGGCGGCGCTGAATGTCGAAAACTTTAAAACCGACAAACCACAGCCGGTTAACGCACTGCTGAAAGAAGCCGAAAAACGCAACCTGTCCCTGTTGCAGGCACGTTTGAGCCAGGACCTGGCACGCGAGCAAATTCGTCAGGCGCAAGATGGTCACTTACCGACTCTGGATTTAACCGCGTCTACCGGGATTTCTGACACCTCTTACAGTGGTTCGAAAACTCGTGGTGCCGCTGGTACTCAGTATGACGATAGCAATATGGGCCAGAACAAAGTTGGCCTGAGCTTCTCGCTACCGATTTATCAGGGTGGAATGGTTAACTCGCAGGTGAAACAGGCACAGTACAACTTTGTTGGTGCCAGCGAGCAACTGGAAAGCGCGCATCGTAGCGTCGTGCAAACCGTGCGTTCCTCCTTCAACAACATTAATGCATCTATCAGTAGCATTAACGCCTATAAACAAGCCGTAGTTTCCGCTCAAAGCTCATTAGACGCAATGGAAGCAGGCTACTCGGTCGGTACGCGTACCATTGTTGATGTGTTGGATGCGACCACCACGCTGTACAACGCCAAACAAGAACTGGCGAATGCGCGTTATAACTACCTGATTAACCAACTGAATATTAAGTCAGCTCTGGGTACGCTGAACGAGCAGGATCTGCTGGCACTGAACAATGCGCTGAGCAAACCGGTTTCCACTAATCCGGAAAACGTTGCCCCGCAAACGCCGGAACAGAATGCTATTGCTGATGGTTATGCGCCTGATAGCCCGGCACCAGTCGTTGAGCAAACATCCGCACGCACTAGCACCAGTAACGGTCATAACCCTTTCCGTAACTGACGACGACGACGGGGCTTCGGCCCCGTCTGAACGTAAGGCAACGTAAAGATACGAGTTATCTGCCGCATTCTTCCCCCTTCTCGCTTCAATTTCGACCAGCCATCCTCTATTCTGATGGGTATTTACCACTGGTCCCGGAAGACAAAAATGAAACGGACAAAATCCATACGCCACGCATCGTTCCGCAAAAACTGGAGCGCACGCCATCTGACACCTGTCGCTCTCGCGGTTGCCACTGTTTTTATGCTGGCAGGCTGTGAAAAGAGTGATGAGACAGTGTCTCTCTATCAAAATGCTGATGACTGTTCAGCTGCAAACCCAGGCAAAAGCGCCGAATGTGCCACCGCGTACAACAATGCGCTGAAAGAAGCCGAACGTACTGCGCCGAAATACGCCACCCGTGAAGACTGTGTTGCTGAATTTGGCGAAGGTCAGTGCCAGCAGGCACCAGCCCAGGCTGGCATGGCACCAGAAAACCAGGCGCAGGCCCAGCAATCCAGCGGGAGTTTCTGGATGCCGCTGATGGCCGGTTACATGATGGGGCGTCTGATGGGCGGCGGCGCGGGATTTGCACAGCAGCCGCTGTTCTCCTCGAAAAACCCTGCCAGCCCGGCTTACGGTAAATATACCGACGCGACCGGTAAAAACTATGGCGCAGCCCAGCCCGGCCGCACCATGACCGTACCGAAGACAGCCATGGCGCCGAAACCGGCGACCACCACTACCGTTACCCGCGGCGGCTTTGGTGAATCTGTTGCCAAACAAAGCACCATGCAGCGTAGCGCAACTGGCACCTCTTCTCGTTCAATGGGTGGCTGATACCGATGGAAAGAGTCAGTATTACCGAGCGTCCGGACTGGCGCGAAAAAGCCCACGAATACGGTTTCAATTTTCACACCATGTACGGCGAGCCGTACTGGTGTGAGGATGCTTACTACAAGTTGACCCTCGCCCAGGTTGAAAAGCTGGAAGAAGTCACCGCCGAACTGCACCAGATGTGCCTGAAAGTAGTGGATAAAGTAATCGCCAGCGATGAGCTGATGACCAAATTCCGCATTCCAAAACACACCTGGAGTTTTGTGCGTCAGTCATGGCTGACTCACCAGCCATCACTTTACTCTCGTCTTGATCTGGCGTGGGATGGCATAGGCGAACCTAAGCTTCTGGAAAATAACGCCGATACGCCAACGTCACTATACGAGGCGGCGTTCTTTCAGTGGATCTGGCTGGAAGATCAGCTTAACGCGGGCAATCTGCCGGAAGGCAGCGACCAGTTTAACAGTTTGCAAGAAAAGCTAATTGATCGCTTTGCCGATCTGCGTGAACAGTACGGCTTCCAGTTGCTACATCTCACCTGCTGTCGCGACACGGTGGAAGATCGCGGCACTATTCAGTATTTACAGGATTGCGCTGCTGAAGCCGAAATCGCCACCGAGTTCCTGTACATCGACGATATCGGTTTAGGCGAAACAGGTCAGTTCACAGATCTACAGGATCAGGTGATTGCTAACCTGTTTAAGCTGTATCCATGGGAATTTATGCTGCGCGAGATGTTCTCTACCAAGCTGGAAGATGCTGGCGTGCGCTGGCTGGAACCGGCGTGGAAGAGCATTATCTCCAACAAGGCGCTTCTGCCACTACTGTGGGAGATGTTCCCTAATCACCCAAACCTGCTGCCTGCTTATTTTGCGGAAGATGATCATCCGCAAATGGAAAAATATGTGGTTAAGCCGATCTTCTCGCGTGAAGGTGCAAACGTGTCGATCATCGAGAACGGCAAAACTATTGAGGCGGCAGAAGGCCCGTATGGCGAAGAAGGGATGATTATTCAGCAATTCCATCCGCTACCGAAATTTGGTGACAGCTATATGCTAATTGGTAGCTGGTTGGTGAACGATCAACCTGCCGGAATTGGTATTCGTGAAGACCGGGCGCTGATTACTCAAGATTTGTCCCGCTTCTACCCCCACATTTTTATTGAATGATAACTCTCCTGGCTGCCCTTATTATAAGGGCAGCATATCATATTGCAGAAACTATACCCCTCCTCAATATATTATAACTGAATCACCCCTCTTATTTAACATTAACAAATAACTTAACGTTAATTTGTCACATGCAATCATTATTGCAATTTAAAAACCCAAGCTATCACCATGATTTTATTGATAAAATATATAAAAATAACTAAAAATCACTACAACAACCCAAAAAACAATGCTGGTCAGATCACACTAAACAATATTGAGCATTGTTCTTGAAATATTACCTCCATACTATTTGCTAAAGGTAAAAATACATTTCTGCTGAACAAAAACCATAAAAAAACAACAAAGAGCATTTCTATCCATTATTAACAGCCACTCATTTTCGCAATTTATTACTTAGCACCATCTGAACAATAATTATTATATGTTTTACATTATATAAGGAGATGTATCCATGTTTGATAAATATAGAAAAACACTGGTAGCCGGAACTATTGCATTAACCCTGGGTTTGTCTGCTACAGGCGCGATGGCTGCAGGTTTCAAACCTGCACCTCCTGCCGGGCAGCTAGGTGCAATAATCGTCGATCCCTATGGCAACGCTCCTCTTACTGCATTGGTTGACTTAGACAGCCATATCATTTCTGATGTAAAAGTTACCGTCCATGGCAAGGGCGAAAAAGGTGTTCCAATTACCTATGCCGTGGGTAAAGAGTCGCTGAAAACTTACGATGGCGTGCCTATTTTTGGCCTTTACCAAAAATTTGCTAACAAGGTTACCGTTGAGTGGAAAGAAAACGGTAAAGCGATGAAAGATGATTATGTTGTGCAAACTTCTGCCATCGTAAACAACTACATGGATAACCGCTCCATCACCGATTTGCAGACAACTAAAGTTGTTAAAATCGCGCCTGGCTTTGAAGACCGCCTCTATCTCGTTAACACCCATACCTTTACCTCGCAGGGTTCTGACCTCCACTGGCACGGCGAAAAAGATAAGAACGCCGGTATCCTTGATGCGGGTCCGGCAACGGGTGCATTACCGTTTGATATCGCGCCATTTACATTCATTGTTGATACCCAAGGTGAATATCGCTGGTGGCTGGATCAAGACACCTTCTATGATGGCCGTGACCGCAACATTAACAAACGTGGCTATCTGATGGGTATCCGTGAAACACCGCGTGGCACCTTTACCGCCGTCCAGGGTCAGCACTGGTATGAGTTCGATATGATGGGCCAGGTGTTGGAAGATCATAAATTGCCTCGTGGCTATGCTGACGCTACCCATGAATCTGTTGAAACACCAAATGGTACTGTGTTGTTACGCGTAGGTAAGAGCAACTATCGCCGTGATGATGGTATACACGTAACCACCATTCGTGACCATATTCTCGAAGTTGATAAATCCGGTCGCGTTATTGATGTATGGGATTTGACCAGAATCCTCGATCCGAAGCGTGATGCATTGCTGGGTTCGTTAGACGCTGGTGCAGTCTGCGTTAACGTTGACCTAAACCACGCAGGACAGCAGGCTAAACTTGAGCCGGATACTCCGTTCGGTGACGCATTAGGTGTTGGACCAGGCCGTAACTGGGCACACGTTAACTCCATTGCTTATGATGCTAAAGATGACTCAATCATCCTTTCTTCCCGTCATCAGGGTGTTGTGAAAATCGGTCGTGATAAGCAAGTTAAATGGATACTGGCTCCATCCAAAGGCTGGGAAAAACCACTGGCTGGCAAACTGCTGAAGCCTGTTGATGCCAATGGTAAACCGATCACTTGTGATGAAAACGGTAGGTGTGAAAACTCCGATTTCGACTTCACCTACACCCAGCATACCGCATGGATTTCCAGCAAAGGCACGCTCACCATCTTTGATAACGGTGATGGTCGCCACCTGGAACAACCCGCCTTACCGACCATGAAATATTCACGTTTTGTTGAATATAAAATTGATGAGAAGAAAGGTACCGTCCAGCAGATTTGGGAATATGGTAAAGAACGTGGCTACGATTTCTATAGCCCGATTACCTCTATAATCGAATATCAGGCAGACCGTAACACTATGTTCGGCTTTGGTGGTTCAATTCACCTGTTCGATGTCGGGCAACCGACAATCGGTAAGTTGAATGAAATTGATTACAAAACCAAAGAAGTCAAAGTGGAAATCGACGTAATGTCTGATAAAGCAAACCAGACTCACTACCGTGCGCTGTTAGTACGTCCACAACAAATGTTTAAATAATTAAGAGGGAACAGAAATGTCAAATAAATGGATATCATCACTGTTTAAAAGCGTGCTGTTGACCGCTGCACTGGCAGTGCCGTTCACCGCGTCTGCTTTTACTGAAGGCACGGATTATATGGTTCTGGAAAAACCCATTCCAAATGCCGACAAAACCTTGATCAAAGTGTTCAGCTACGCGTGCCCATTCTGTTACAAGTACGACAAAGCAGTGACTGGTCCGGTATCGGAAAAAGTGAAAGACCTCGTCACGTTCACACCTTTCCATTTGGAAACCAAAGGTGAGTACGGGAAACAAGGTAGTGAAGTCTTTGCGGTAATGATCGCTAAAGACCAGGCTGCTGGCGTTTCTCTGTTCGATGCTAACTCAAAGTTTAAAAAAGCGAAGTTTGCCTACTACGCTGCTTACCACGATAAGAAAGAGCGCTGGTCTGATGGTAAAGATCCGGCAGCCTTTATCAAAACAGGTCTGGATGCTGCGGGCGTGAGCCAGGCAGACTTTGACGCGGCGCTTAAAGAACCAGCCGTTCAGGAAACACTTGAAAAATGGAAGGCTGCGTATGATGTCGCAAAAATCCAGGGTGTTCCAGCATACGTAGTCAATGGTAAGTATTTGATTTACACCAAAAATATCAAATCCATTGACTCTATGGCTGACCTTATCCGTGAGTTAGCAAGCAAATAACAGGGAAACAGGCTATGGGTATTAAGGGAATGTGGAAAGACCTTCGCACTTCACCAGTGGACACGCTGGTAAGATGGCAAGAGAAGCGCTTCTTGTGGCTGTTAATGGCCGTTGCGATGGGCGCGCTGATTATTCTGGCGCACTCTTTCTTCCAGATCTATCTCTACATGGCACCATGTGAACAGTGTGTTTACATTCGCTATGCCATGTTTGTGATGGTTATTGGAGGATTGATTGCGGCGATCAACCCAAGAAACATCGTCCTCAAGCTGATTGGATGCGTAATGGCGTTTTACGGCAGCATTATGGGACTTAAGTTTTCGTTCAAACTGAATGATATCCATCATGCGGTACATAACCCTGATCCGGATTCACTGTTTGGCGTACAAGGTTGCTCTACAGATCCAACTTTCCCCTTTAACCTGCCGCTGGCACAGTGGGCACCAGAGTGGTTCAAACCTACCGGGGATTGTGGCTATGACGCACCAGTCGTTCCCGATGGCGTCACACTGAGTAGCACTCAGCAATGGTTTGTTGACCTTTACCAGCAATCCGAAGGCTGGTATCTGCTGCCACCGTGGCACTTTATGAATATGGCTCAGGCTTGTATGCTGGCTTTTGGTATGTGTCTGGTGCTGCTGGTCATCATGAGTGGCGCATGGGCGCTTAAAATCGTCAGAGGCTAACTCAGCCCCCCGAAGCCAGTCATTCTGGCTTCGGGTCCTTTTATTAGCCTACCTGCACCGACAACATACTTAAACTGCCCATTTCTATACCCTCAACCGGAATGGTAATTGGCTCCAGCCCATCCCATGCACCTAACACATACAGCAGTGGCAAAAAGTGTTCCGGCGTTGGGTTCGATAAAGCGCCACCTTCATGGTCGAGGTAATTCACAAGAGGATGTTGTTCCACTGGTCCTTGCCACGTCAGATTCGCTTTCACATATTCATTAAATGACGTCGCCCACGGATAGGGTGAACTATCACCATGCCACTTCATTGTGCGCAGATTATGCACCACGTTGCCACTGGCAACTAACATTATCCCGTCATCACGCAGCGCCGCGAGTTTGCGCCCCATTTCGAAATGCCAGGCGACAGGTTTGCTACTGTCGATACTCAACTGCACCATAGGGATATCGGCGTCAGGATACATCTTAATCAGCACGCCCCAGGAACCATGGTCAAAGCCCCATGCATCTTTATCCAGCGTCACAGGGACCGGCGCTAACAACTCAACCAGACGCTGTGCCAACGCAGGCGAACCCGGAGCAGGATAATTCATGTCGTACAGCGCCTGCGGGAAGCCGCCAAAATCATGAATCGTGGGCGGCGTCTCCATCGCGGTCACTCCTGTTCCTCGGGTAAACCAGTGAGCCGAAACCACCACAATCGCTTTCGGACGTGGCAATGTCACCCCCAACTTCTGCCAACTGTGGGAATACAAATTATCTTCCAGCACGTTCATCGGACTACCGTGACCTAAAAACAATGCTGGCATACGCGTTGAAGACATGATGATATCCTTCTCTAAAAGTGTCATTTTGATATCCTCACAATACGCTTGTTTGGTGGAGTAAGAACCCGGATAACAATGATGGTGATCATCAGTTATTTTGACGATCAGCCTGAAAGTGAAGATTTATAAGGAGTTGTCGATGTCAGTACCTCTCATTCTGACCATACTGGCGGGGGCAGCCACGTTTATTGGCGCGTTTCTCGGCGTTCTCGGGCAAAAACCCTCGAACCGCTTACTGGCGTTTTCGCTAGGATTTGCGGCGGGGATCATGTTGCTCATCTCATTAATGGAAATGCTTCCTGCCGCATTAGCCGCCGAAGGAATGTCGCCTGTGCTGGGTTATGGAATGTTTATCTTCGGTCTACTTGGCTATTTTGGCCTGGACCGCATGCTGCCGCATGCGCATCCGCAGGATTTAATGCAAAAATCGGTGCAGCCGTTGCCAAAATCGATCAAGCGCACAGCCATTTTGCTCACTCTCGGCATCAGTCTGCATAACTTCCCGGAAGGGATTGCTACCTTTGTCACGGCGAGCAGCAACCTGGAGCTGGGCTTGGGCATCGCGCTGGCTGTAGCATTGCATAATATTCCTGAAGGTCTGGCAGTTGCGGGTCCGGTTTACGCGGCAACGGGGTCAAAACGCACCGCGATTCTGTGGGCGGGGATTTCTGGTCTGGCAGAAATTCTTGGTGGTGTACTGGCGTGGTTAATCCTCGGTAGCATGATTTCTCCGGTGGTCATGGCGGCAATCATGGCGGCGGTTGCAGGAATTATGGTGGCACTCTCGGTTGATGAGTTAATGCCCCTCGCCAAAGAGATTGACCCCAATAATAACCCCAGCTATGGCGTGCTATGTGGAATGTCAGTGATGGGATTCAGTTTAGTACTGCTACAAACGGCGGGAATTGGTTAGTTAAAAGCAACATCAGAAGTTGTCCAACGTATGGACAACTTCTGCCAGCTTTACTAAAGCCCTATTCTACCTTTTCGGCTGTCTCTTCTCTCGTACTGTTTAAGTATTTGTTCCGCGCTTCAAGCAGTGCGTCTCTGTCCTGGCGAAACGCCCGACAATAACGTTTCAAATGCAGGAAATAACCCACCACAACCAGAGCAATCAATACAATCCAGTACCAGGCGATAAACATCCTTTTACCCTTAATATTTAACAATACTAAACATTTAGCGCATAAATTTCACATATCCTTTTTTGGATATATTCATATGGTCGCATAATAACGGAACAATTATATGATTTTGATCATAATGGAAAAGAATGCCTGATATTAATGAAACTTTCTCATAGAAATAGAAGCGGAATTAACATCTTGCATAGCAGGGAAAAATAAAAACCGAAGCCAGCTACAACTTCGGTTTCTTGATTAACGCAGTAAATTAAGCAGCGGTTTTCAGCTGGCTTTACGCTCATGTGCCTGACGGTATGCCACCAGGTCTTCAATGGTCACGAGCGCCATATTGTGTTTATTGGCAAACTCAATGCACTCTGGCGCACGAGCCATCGTGCCATCGTCATTGGTCAGCTCACACAGCACACCAGCCGGTTTAAAGCCGGCCAGCGTCATCAGATCAATAGTCGCTTCAGTATGACCACCACGTGTCAGTACACCACCAGCCTGAGCGCGAAGTGGGAAAACGTGACCCGGACGATTCAGATCTGACGGTTTTGCGCCATCGGCAATCGCTGCGCGAACGGTCGTAATACGGTCAGCGGCAGAAACACCGGTAGTCACACCTTCAGCTGCTTCAATGGTCACGGTAAAACCGGTGCCATAAGCGCTGGTGTTATTTTCTACCATCATTGGCAGATCGAGTTGTTTACGGCGATCTTCAGTGATGCACAGACAAACAATACCGCTACCGTGGCGAATGGTCAGTGCCATCTGCTCAACGGTCATGGTTTCTGCCGGGAAGATCATATCGCCTTCGTTTTCACGGTCTTCATCATCAAGCACCATTACACCGCGTCCTTCACGCAGCGCAGCCAGTGCATTTTCAACACGTTCGAAAGGCGTACCAAAAGAGGAAAGTAGCGTCTGATTCATGGTAAAAAAACCTCACTAAAATTATGGTTACCAGAATCAGGGCAGTCTTAGGAGTGGTGGCATGTAGCCAAAATAACGTGAGCGGGTCCATGCCCGACAGAATCGTTACTCTCTCCCATCCGGACTCTAACCGTCGGCCCCGGAATTACACCGGATCTGCTGTCCTTTGAGTTTACACCCAAAGCGCTCGCGGGCTTTCAACTGAGTTGATTTACCGCCGGTGGGGAATTTCGCCCCGCCCTGAGAATAAGCGGATTCACTATAACGCTAATGATTAGCGGCAGCAACGCATAGCTTCACATAATTCTGGTTTATGACTTACCCTTATCGCACTACAATGACACTCAACACCTATCAGTACAGGGAAACGACAATGATTGACCCGAAAAAAATTGAGCAAATCGCTCGCCAGGTTCACGAATCAATGCCTAAAGGAATCAGGGAGTTCGGGGAAGATGCGGAGAAAAAAATCCGCCAGGCCCTACAAGCGCAGCTGACGCGTCTCGATCTGGTAAGCCGCGAAGAATTCGACGTTCAGACGCAAGTCCTGTTACGGACTCGTGAGAAACTGGCATTACTGGAACAGCGCATCAATGAACTGGAAGCGCGCAATAATCCAGTAGCAGATCCTCAATCTCCTCCGGCTATCCCGTCTATTGATAAAGCAGAATAAAGCAACACAAAAACGGGCCAGACGGCCCGTAATATCAGTGTTCTAATTCAAGTTCTCTGGTTTGCATCATCTGTTGGCAATACCAGGAATAACGTGCGCAAAACCAGGTTCTATGTTCTTCATCCATGTTACCGGTAACGGCCAGGATATCGACCGGACGACCTTCCGCGTGCATTCTGGCAAAACTACGCGCCAGGAAATCGAAATTATTTAAGGAATTAAGACTATGATCCATAAGCACATCCTCCGGTTATCGCATACCTTTTAAGGCCATATGCTTTTTCTGATTTCAGTATTCCCCAATCAGTGTAGAGCCTTTAAACATAACGTGCGTAAATATATTGTCCCTGATCACACTTTCTAGTGAAAAATAAAAAAACGGATTAAAAGACTTTCTCTTCCAGAACTTATCTGACGCGTGTTATTATTAACACAAGCAAATGTAAGCAAGGAAACTATCCCGAAGTGAATGTTGCGTCACTAAATGGACATTGGAGTGACATATGATTTTATTCGCCGACTATAACACCCCTTATCTTTTCGCTATTTCCTTTGTACTTTTGATCGGCCTTTTAGAAATTTTGGCACTTATCTGCGGTCACATGCTCTCCGGTGCTCTTGATGCGCATCTTGACCATTACGATTCCATAACCACAGGTCATATTAGCCAGGCACTTCATTATCTCAATATCGGAAGATTGCCAGCTCTCGTCGTTCTCTGCTTACTCGCTGGTTTTTTTGGTCTTATTGGCATCCTGTTGCAGCATGCCTGCATCATGGTCTGGCAATCACCACTCACGAACCTGTTCGTGGTTCCTGTCAGTTTACTGTTCACAATTATTACAGTGCATTATACCGGTAAAATAGTTGCGCCCTGGATTCCACGCGACTATAGCTCAGCCATTACAGAAGAAGAGTATATTGGTAGCATGGCGTTAATTACCGGTCATCAAGCCACTTCAGGTAACCCCTGCGAAGGAAAACTCACCGATCAATTTGGCCAAATACATTATTTACTACTGGAACCTGAAGAAGGAAAGTTTTTCACTAAAGGAGACAAAGTGTTAATTATTTGCCGACTTTCTGCAACGCGATATTTGGCAGAAAACAACCCCTGGCCCCAAATATTGTAATTTATTAATCCAAAGGAAATTTAATAATGGATGATATTGTTAGTTCTGTGCCCTCCTGGATGTTTACCGCAATTATTGCCGTATGCATTCTGTTTATTATTGGAATTATTTTCGCCAGGCTCTATCGTCGCGCTTCGGCAGAGCAAGCATTTGTTCGTACTGGTTTAGGTGGGCAAAAAGTGGTGATGAGTGGTGGCGCAATCGTGATGCCAATTTTCCATGAAATAATCCCCATTAATATGAATACCCTGAAGCTGGAAGTCAGCCGCTCAACCATTGATAGCCTGATTACGAAAGATCGTATGCGCGTCGATGTCGTGGTCGCTTTCTTTGTGCGCGTAAAACCTTCAGTAGAAGGGATTGCCACTGCGGCCCAGACGCTGGGGCAACGCACCCTGTCACCTGAAGACTTACGTATGCTGGTTGAAGATAAATTTGTCGATGCCCTGCGTGCGACAGCAGCACAAATGACCATGCATGAGTTACAGGATACCCGCGAGAACTTCGTGCAGGGAGTACAAAATACCGTAGCTGAAGATCTGTCGAAAAACGGCCTGGAACTGGAAAGCGTTTCACTTACCAACTTTAACCAGACGTCGAAAGAACATTTCAATCCGAACAATGCCTTTGATGCCGAAGGTTTAACCAAACTGACTCAGGAGACAGAGCGCCGTCGCCGCGAGCGTAACGAAGTTGAACAGGATGTGGAAGTCGCAGTGCGTGAGAAAAACCGTGATGCGTTGTCGCGCAAGCTGGAAATTGAACAGCAAGAAGCGTTTATGACGCTTGAGCAGGAGCAGCAGGTTAAAACCCGTACCGCTGAGCAGAATGCGAAAATTGCGGCTTTTGAAGCTGAACGTCATCGTGAAGCAGAGCAGACGCGAATTCTGGCTGAACGACAGATCCAGGAAACGGAAATCGACCGCGAGCAGGCCGTCCGCTCCAGAAAAGTTGAGGCCGAACGTGAAATTCGCATTAAAGAGATCGAACAGCAACAGGTCACCGAAATCGCCAACCAGACGAAATCAATCGCCATTGCGGCAAAATCAGAGCAACAATCACAGGCAGAAGCGCGTGCCAATCTCGCACTTGCAGAAGCGGTAAGCGCCCAGCAAAACGTAGAAACCACTCGCCAGACAGCCGAAGCCGATCGTGCCAAGCAAGTGGCACTGATTGCCGCCGCACAAGACGCAGAAACCAAAGCAGTTGAATTGACTGTACAGGCAAGAGCAGAAAAAGAAGCCGCAGAGATGCAGGCGGCAGCTATCGTTGAGTTAGCCGAAGCTACGCGTAAAAAGGGTCTGGCAGAAGCAGAAGCACAACGTGCGTTGAACGACGCTATCAACGTACTTTCTGATGAACAAACCAGCCTTAAATTCAAACTGGCATTGTTGCAGGCGCTGCCTGCGGTAATTGAAAAATCCGTTGAGCCAATGAAGTCCATCGACGGCATCAAAATTATTCAGGTCGATGGGCTGAATCGTGGCGGCGCTGCGGATGATGCAACATCAGGTCGCGTTGGTGGAGGAAATCTGGCAGAACAGGCATTGTCTGCCGCACTCTCTTACCGCACACAGGCACCGCTGATTGACTCCTTGCTCAATGAAATTGGCGTTTCAGGCGGCTCGCTGGCGGCATTGACTTCCCCCTTAACCTCAACAACTCCCGTCGCAGAAAACGTAGAATAAATTTCCAGCTATGAACATCCCTGGCCCAAAAAGCCGGGGATTTTTTATATCTGCATTCCGCTAAAAGGTGCAAATGATCAGGTTGTTGCAGCATTTTGCGTGACCGCTCGGGGAAGGGAAAACTGCCTCTGGGAAAGCGTTGCGCGAGGTCTGGCGCTCATCAACAATCGGGGAGTCAGCAGGGGGCTGAAACGGGAAAGCCCCTCCCGAAGAAGGGGCCTTATAGAAGGAAAGGGTTATGATGAAGTTCGTCATCATACTGATTGTGTTGTTACTCGTAAGTTTCCAGGCTTATTAACAACCAATTCAGAGGGGGGAGAAATCCTCCCTTACCCTTGTTCCTTTACTCTAGGTTGAAAAAACAACAGCGTCAATAGGCCTGCCAGACACAAAGCGAGATCTGCGACTCGCTTTCCGGTTAGCCTTTTTTATCCAGTTGGATCTTCTTGATAATGTTAGTGGTCGAGCAACCATCTTCGAAGTTGAGCACCAGCACTTCGCCACCGTTGGCCCAGACCTCTTTACTCCCGGCGATCTCTTCTGGTTTATAGTCGCCACCTTTCACCAGCAGGTCTGGCAGGATCGCGGTGATCAAGCGCTGCGGCGTGTCTTCTTCAAACGACACTACCCAGTCGACCGCTTCCAGTGCGCCAAGCACAATCATACGCAGTTCGAGCGGGTTAACGGGGCGGGAATCACCTTTCAGGCGTTTGGTGGAGGCATCGCTGTTCACTGCGACAATCAAGCGGTCACCCAGTTTGCGGGCATTTGCCAGATAAGAGACGTGCCCGGCGTGCAGGATGTCAAAGACGCCATTGGTCATCACCACTTTTTCACCGCGTTTACGCGCTGCCGCTACGGCCAGCTTCAGCTCCTCTTCGGTCATCACACCAAAACCGGTGTCCGCACGTCCACGTACTGCGTTTTCCAGCTCAATCGGCGAAACCGTGGATGTGCCCAGTTTGCCAACCACCACGCCAGCCGCCGCGTTGGCAAAGTAGCAAGCCTCTTCCAGCGACTTACCCGCCGCCAGCGTTGCTGCCAGCACACCAATTACTGTGTCGCCCGCACCGGTAACGTCATACACTTCCTGCGCCTGAGTTGGCATATGCAGTGGCCCTTTAGCCGGTTGCAACAGCGTCATACCCTGCTCGGAACGGGTTACCAACAGCGCAGAGAGTTCGTAATCGGCAATCAGTTTCATGCCGCGTTCAACAATCTCTTCTTCGGTCTTACATTTACCGACAACAGCTTCAAATTCCGAGAGATTCGGCGTCAGCAGCGTAGCACCACGGTAACGTTCAAAATCGGTACCTTTTGGATCAATCAGCACCGGTACGCCTGCTTTACGCGCCAGCTGGATCATCTGCTGCACACTTGTCAGCGCACCTTTCGCATAATCAGAAAGCACCAACGCGCCAATCGAACTCAGCGCCTGATTAATCCGCTCGTGCAGTGGCTGCGGATCAACGCCTTCGAAACCTTCTTCGAAATCCAGACGGATCAGCTGTTGGTTGCGGGAAAGCACCCGCAGTTTGGTGATGGTCGGATGTGTCGGTACAGAAACGAAGTCGCATTTGACGTTGACATCGGCCAGGGATTTACTCAGCGCGCGCGCCGCATCGTCAATGCCCGTCAACCCGACCAGGCGAGCATTGGCACCGAGAGAAGCGATATTCATCGCCACGTTAGCCGCGCCGCCCGGACGTTCTTCGATGGCATTCACTTTAACCACGGGCACCGGCGCTTCCGGCGAGATACGGCTGGTGGGACCGTACCAGTAACGATCCAGCATCACATCACCAACCACCATCACTCCTGCACGTTCAAACTCTGGCAGAGTTACTTTCATTCCTGTCTCCTGAGAGATTCAAAATTTGTACGCGATGATACCATACTTCATTCTTCCTCCAGCCACTTCTGCCAGCTTGCCCGCACCAGATCACGCTCTGTGGTGAAGTAATCCTCCGGTACATGACCCGGCAATTCCTGTAATGCCAGATGATGAAGTTCATCGCGCAGCGTCGTGTAAGCACGGGTCAGTGCCATCGCTTCCTGCTCTTCCATAATGTCGTTTTGCGCCAGCAGTTCCAGAATACGCACGTTGTCTGACCAGCGCGTTAACTTCGGTTTTTCATGAGCGTAGCGCAACACCAGATACTGCGTAATAAATTCAATATCAGTAATTCCACCTTCATCGGCTTTGATATCAAAGCGATCGCGATGTTTATTACCGAGATGAGCGCGCATTTTCTCGCGCATTTCCCGCACTTCCGTTTGCAGAGTTTTACCTTCACGCGGCAGCGTCATAATCTCGCGACGCACCGCATCAAAGTGCGCGGTGAGCTGTGGATCGCCATACACGACACGCGCACGCACCAGCGCCTGATGTTCCCACGTCCAGGCCTCGTTTTTCTGATAATCGGCAAACGCTTCTGCGGAAGTAACCAGCATTCCCGCCGCCCCGGATGGACGCAGTCGAGCATCCACTTCATACAAAATGCCGGAAGAAGTACGCGTACTGAACAGATGCATAATGCGTTGCGCCAGACGCAGATAAAACTGTCGCCCGTCGATTTCCCGCTCGCCGTCAGTCACCGCATCCATTGGGCAATCATGGAGGAAGATCAGGTCAAGATCGGAACTGTAGCCTAACTCCCAGCCGCCCAGCTTGCCGTAGCCAACCACCGCAAAACCACGCCCTTCGCGTTCGTTCAGGTGATTCGGTTTACCGTAGCGGGCAACCATTTGAACCCACGCCTGCTGTACGACGGCATCTATCATGGCTTCAGCCAACCAGGTTAAGTGATCGCTCACTTTCATTACCGGCAGCGTACCGGCAATATCTGCCGCCGCAATACGTAACAGTTGCGCCTGTTTAAACTGACGCAACGCCTCAAGCTGTTGTTCTTCGTCATCTTCCGGTACGCGCAGCAAATACTGGCGCAGTTCATCACGGTAGGCATCAGTCGCCGTTGGTTGGTAGAGGGTATTTGGATCGAGCAATTCATCCAGCAATAACGGATAACGCGCCAGTTGGCTGGCTATCATCGGTGATGCGGCACACAGAGAAATCAAATGTTTAAGCGCCGCCGGGAATTCACTGAGCAATTCTAAATAGGTGGTGCGGGTAACAATCCCCACCAGCAAGGCCGTAATGCGCGACAGCGTGACAGCAGCATCTTCACGCGTACATACATCACTTAGCAGATGCGGCATCAGATGGTCGAGCACCTGACGTCCACGCGGCCCGATAGTGCGCTTATCCAGCTCTTTGCGGAAATCGGCAATCAGCGTCAGCACTTGTTTGCGTTCGTCCTCGCTAAGGTGCGCCAGCACTGGCGTGGTGTCATCTTCCTGCAACGCATCCTGCCACAACTCACGCCACTGTTCCGACAGCGATTCTTCCTGAGTTTCGCTTTCGTCGTCGCCAATCAATTCGTTAAATACCCGGCGTACATTGACCATGTGCTCAGCCAGCACCCCGGCCAGTTGCTGCCAGTCAGCAAAATCCATCGCCCACGCCAGCCGCGCACGGTTAAGCTCATCGGCTGGAAGCGTCTGGGTTTGTTCGTCGTTAATGCTTTGCAGCAAGTTTTCCAGACGCCGCAGGAACAGATATGCCACTCGCAATTGTTCGGCATCGTTTTCAGAAAGCAGATGCAGCGCGGCAATGGCACTGAGAGTGGGCAGCAAAGAGCGCGATTGCAGCGACGGTTCGCGCCCGCCGCGAATAAGCTGGAACACCTGGACGATAAACTCGATTTCGCGAATGCCACCCGCGCCAAGTTTGATGTTGTCGGTCAAACCACGACGGCGCACTTCACGGGCAATCATTCCCTTCATGTTGCGCAGCGACTGGATCACGCTGAAATCAATGTAACGACGGAAAACAAACGGACGCAGCATCGAACGCAACTCGTTAGCATAGATGCCATCGCTATCGCCCATAATCCGCGCCTTGACCATCGCGTAACGCTCCCAGTCGCGCCCCTGCTCCTGGTAATAATCTTCCAGCGCCGCAAAGCTCAACACCAGCGGTCCGCTTTCGCCAAACGGACGCAGCCGCATATCTACGCGATAGACAAAGCCATCCTGCGTCGGTTGATCCAATACTTTAATCAGCCGCTGGCCCATGCGGGTAAAAAACTGCGCATTATCTAATTCCCGGCGCCCGCCCTGCGTGCAACCATGTTCCGGCCAGGCAAAAATCAAATCGATATCGGAGGAGAAATTCAGTTCCCCGCCGCCCAGTTTGCCCATACCTAAAATCAGCAGCGGTTGCGCTTCGCCCTGCGCATTGCACGGCGTTCCCCACTCACGACAACAAGCGTCATACAGCCAGTCGCGCGCCGCGACAATCAGCGTCTCTGCCAGATGACTCAGTTGCTGCAAAATGCTCTCTTCAGTAACCAGTGCCAGCGTTTGCGCCCAGGCAATACGTACCATAATGCGCCGCCGGAACAGCCGCAGCTCGCGCATTAACCCAGTTTCGTCGTTCACATTACTGAGCGCATCCTGCAACCACACGCCGTAATGCTGCCATTCGTCGGCCTGCGGCGGCTGGCTTTCCAGTTCCGTCAGCCACTCTGGATGCGCAATTACGCTGTCTTGCACAAAATCACTGAAAGTAAGTACCGACTTCGCCTGTGCACTAAGTGATTCCTCGGCTAAAGGCGCTGACAGCCGCTCAACAACGGTCTGCCAGTACTGCTGTAACGGTGAAGAGAGCAGCTTCATAAGCGATTTTATCCTTGCCTGATTAACGTTTTCCGCTGTGCAACCAGAACGGTTCCTGATTGTTTGCCTCATTACGGAAATGTTCAATTTCAATGCGTTGCCCGGTCGCAATAGCGTGACGTAGCCCCTGCCAGTTCTCCAGCCAGGCTTGCGCGACGACAGGATCGTAGTAACCCGCCAGCAACAGTATTGAGTCAATGTCACGCGTCAGGCGCGGCAACTGGTCATGGTAGCGATCGCCTAACGGCTGGCAGAAAACGCTTTTCAGTTCAGCGGCATGGCGGGAAAGCTGGATATCGGCAAAGCGTTTAAAGGAATCGCTGATTTTGCTCTGTGCTTTGGCATCTAAAAACGGCTGCCAGGCTTTGCTTACCAGCCATTCGGTCAACGCCAGCTTCGCCATTGCGGTTTCGGTAGAGTAGACCGCCGTCACGGCAGACACCGCAGAAGCGATAGTTGCTTCGCATTGGGTCAGCAGGTCACGTAAGTGAGCACTCGCTTTACGCGGCACAATGCCACCGAATAGCACCAGCGTATGACGGACCAGGCCAATGGCTGCCAGCACCTGCTCTTTCGCCGCATCATTGCCGCGTACCCACAGTTCTTCATGATACTGCCATTGCGCTAACGCCAGCTCGAGCGCGGCTTCCAGCCCCTGTTCCACATCAGCTTTTGCCGCAACATGCAAAATGGTGGTGGGTTTAATTTCACGCGCAGGGTTGCCCTGCGCCAGATGATAGCCACGTGCCGCTTTGCTCAGGCTGCCCTGGCGTAATCCGGTTTGTGATACCAGTTGGTTCGCCAGTTTTAGCACCGCGCGCGTGTCGCCGCTAAGCAGTTCCAGTTCCAGCTCGCAGATAGGTTCAGCAAATTCACCGGCTTTCACCTCACCCTGGTCGAGAGCGATTTCAATCTGACTCTCATCCACGTCCACCAGCCATTTTTCGCGATAAAAATCGGTGCTGAACAGCGGTTGTACGCGGGAAGCGAGATCGGCAGGTAATTCGCCGTTAGGCCAGACTTCCGTCGGTAACTTCGCCAGGTCGAGCGTCGGTTCGCTCAACGCCACGTTATATTCCGGGCGCTGGTGTAAGCCGCCTGTTACTCTTCCTGCGACTTTCATGGTCATCTCATAGCGACCATTTTCGCCCCGAATACGTAAGCCCATGTCGTGCCCACGCAGCCAGTTATCCGGTGTTTCGTAATAAATATTCAGCAACTGCACGGGGTCATGGTGCTCGCCGCCCAGCGTATTGAGATGGTCACGCAATGCCTTAATGGCACTGTGATTAACAATAAACTTTAATTCGATTTCCTGAGCCATAGACTTTACTTATCGGTTATGTCACATAAGTGACGATGAACGGCGAACTTAATGCGATCTTTTTTGTCAGTAGATAGTATTTTGCGCCAAATTGCCATGCAACGGGCAATTTGACGGGCGTAAAAGTTTGAAGCAGTGGCAAGACCTGACACAGAGGATTCCTATTGATGTCGAATGCTTTGCGTAGAGACACTGATGCCACTACTATCGTTCCACTTTCCATGACAATAACGACAGCCTGATGCCAAAATTACGTCTGATCGGATTAACTTTACTCGCACTTAGCGCCACTGCCGTCTCACACGCCGAAGAAACTCGCTATGTTTCTGACGAACTGAATACCTGGGTCCGTAGTGGTCCGGGAGATCGTTATCGCCTCGTGGGCACGGTTAACGCCGGCGAGGAAGTGACCTTATTACAAACTGACGCCAACACCAATTACGCCCAGGTGAAAGACAGCTCTGGCCGTATCGCCTGGATCCCGTTGAAACAACTTAGCACTGAGCCAAGCCTGCGCTCCCGTGTGCCAGATCTGGAAAATCAGGTCAAAACCCTGACCGATAAACTCAATAATATTGATAACACCTGGAATCAGCGCACCGCAGAAATGCAGCAAAAAGTGGCGCAGAGCGACAGCGTGATCAACGGATTAAAAGAAGAAAATCAGAAACTGAAAAACGAGCTGATTGTCGCACAGAAAAAGGTCGATGCCGCCAGCGTGCAGCTGGATGACAAACAGCGCACCATCATCATGCAATGGTTTATGTATGGCGGCGGCGTGCTGGGGCTTGGCTTGCTGCTCGGTCTGGTACTGCCGCACCTGATCCCAACGCGCAAACGTAAAGATCGCTGGATGAGCTAAATCGCCTTCTTCGTTGCACTGTCTTATTATTAGGGATTGTATATTTGATGAAGGGATGATGGCGTGAAGATTTATCTGGTCGGTGGTGCTGTTCGGGATGCATTGTTAGGGCTACCGGTCAAAGACAGAGATTGGGTGGTGGTCGGCAGTACGCCACAGGAGATGCTCAATGCGGGCTACCAGCAGGTAGGCCGCGATTTTCCTGTTTTTCTGCATCCACAAACGCATGAAGAGTATGCGCTGGCACGTACCGAACGGAAATCCGGTTCCGGTTACACTGGTTTTACCTGCTATGCTGCACCGGATGTCACGCTGGAAGATGATCTTAAGCGCCGCGATCTGACCATTAATGCGCTGGCCCAGGACGATGACGGCGAGATTATCGACCCGTACAACGGTCTGGGCGATCTGCAAAATCGTCTGTTGCGCCATGTTTCCCCCGCTTTTGGCGAAGATCCGTTACGCGTACTGCGCGTGGCGCGTTTTGCTGCGCGTTATGCCCACCTCGGTTTTCGTATTGCCGATGAAACTCTGGCGCTGATGCGCGAGATGACCCACGCGGGTGAACTGGAACACCTGACGCCTGAACGGGTGTGGAAAGAAACGGAAAGCGCCCTCACCACCCGCAATCCACAGGTGTTCTTCCAGGTGCTGCGCGATTGCGGTGCACTGCGCGTTTTATTCCCGGAAATTGACGCCCTGTTCGGCGTTCCAGCGCCCGCCAAATGGCATCCGGAAATCGACACGGGTATTCACACTTTAATGACACTCTCAATGGCGGCAATGCTGAGTCCGCAGATTGATGTCCGTTTCGCTACCTTATGCCACGATCTCGGTAAAGGGCTGACGCCGCCAGAACTTTGGCCGCATCATCATGGTCACGGTCCGGCGGGTGTGAAATTAGTAGAACAACTATGTCAGCGTCTGCGCGTACCCAATGAAATTCGCGATTTAGCCAAACTGGTAGCCGAGTTTCACGATCTCATTCACACCTTCCCAATGCTGAACCCGAAAACCATTGTTAAATTGTTTGATTCCATCGACGCCTGGCGCAAACCGCAGCGTATCGAGCAACTGGCGCTGACCAGTGAGGCTGACGTGCGCGGCAGAACCGGGTTTGAATTGGCCGACTACCCGCAAGGCCGCTGGTTGCGCGAAGCCTGGGAAGTGGCGCAGTCAGTACCGACAAAAGCCGTCGTTGAAGCGGGATTTAAAGGTGTGGAGATCCGCGAGGAGCTGACCCGACGCCGGATTGCGGCGGTAGCCAGCTGGAAGGAACAACATTGCCCAAAGCCTGAGTAAATACTGGCTATTTTGCCAGATACGGCCTACGCGATCGTGGACAATTGTAGGCATGTAGGTCGGATAAGACGCCTCAGCGTCGCATCCGACACGATTCTTAACATCAAAAGAACACAACGTACACCGCAGCCGCCACAATAAAGCGATAAATGGCGAACGGGATAAACGAAATGCGCTTAATCAATTGCAGGAAGGTTTTAATCGCTATCAGCGCCACCACAAAAGCGGTGATAAACCCAACGGCAAACATCGGGATATCGCCGGTTGTCAGGAAACCCCAGCTTTTGTAGAGATCGAGCGCCGTTGCGCCCATCATCATCGGCACTGCCAACAAGAACGAGAACTCGGAAGCCGCGTAACGGCTCACCCCCATCAGCATCCCGCCTGAAATTGTCGCCCCGGAACGGGAGAAACCCGGCCACAGCGCCAGACACTGGAAACAGCCAATCATAAACGCCTGACGATAGGTCATATCATCCAGACCCGGCGCACGCGGCTCTTTCGGCTTCAGGCATTCGGCGGCAATCAGCAACAAACCGCCAACAACCAGCGCATACATCACATTTATTGGGTTAAACAATGACTTAATCGTGTCGTGGAACAACAGCCCCAGCACCACCGCCGGAATCATCCCCAGCAAAATGTGGATCAGCGTTAAGCGGCCTTTGCTTTCTCCTTCATGTTGCCGTGGGCGACCAAAATGAATGCCAATCAGGCCAAACAGACGCCGCCAGAACATCACTACCACCGCCAGAATAGACCCGAGTTGGATCACGACTTCAAAGGTTTTCGCCGTGTCGCCCTCAAATCCCAACAAGTGACCGACAATAATCATATGGCCCGTACTGGATACCGGCAGAAATTCTGTCAATCCCTCGACCACACCCAATATTGCCGCTATCAGCAGCGAGTGCATATCGCTCATCAATAAACCCCTAAATTATAAAAATGTAACGCTTGTCCGAACTACCGCAGTATGACCAGGTTATAACCGTTTGGTTTAACAGCTGTAAAATTAATTATTTTCTTTCAGATTATTGCCACGCTCAATGATTACGCCAACATTCGCCGCCCGCGCCACTGCGCCTGGCTTGCTGAGTTTGATACGCACCCACGGCGAGTTGAAGCGTGCTAACAGCAGCTCTGCTACCTCTTCTGCCACGCGTTCCACCAGCGCAAAACGCGCTCCCTCGACGTGGCTGACCACTGTTTCGGCGATATCAGCGTAGCTGAGGCAATCCGCTACATCATCACTTTTCGCCGCTTTACGGTTATCCCACGCCATTTCGATATCGAACACTAACTTCTGTTCGATGGTCTGTTCCCAGTCGTAAACACCAATAGTGGTGATTATCGAAAGTTGCTCTATAAATACAATATCCATCACGTCCTGCCTGCTTTTTGGCTAACCGGATACCACTTCCGGCGAAATGTGCGTATTATCCACAGATTCATCGTTGAACACGAATTTTCAAAACGGAACAGCTTATGAGTGTAATCGCGCCTGGAATGATCCTCATCGCGTACCTCTGCGGCTCCATTTCCAGTGCCATTCTGGTTTGCCGCTTGTGTGGGCTGCCCGATCCGCGAACCAGCGGCTCCGGCAATCCTGGCGCAACCAATGTATTACGTATCGGTGGCAAGGGAGCAGCCGTAGCAGTACTGATTTTCGACGTTCTGAAAGGAATGTTACCCGTCTGGGGCGCGTATGAATTAGGTGTCAGTCCCTTCTGGCTAGGCTTAATTGCTATCGCCGCCTGTCTTGGACACATCTGGCCCGTTTTCTTCGGTTTTAAAGGAGGGAAAGGCGTTGCTACCGCTTTTGGCGCCATCGCCCCGATAGGCTGGGATCTCACCGGAGTAATGGCGGGAACCTGGTTACTGACCGTGCTATTGAGCGGATACTCGTCGCTGGGAGCGATTGTCAGTGCACTGATTGCTCCGTTTTATGTCTGGTGGTTTAAGCCCCAATTCACCTTCCCGGTTTCGATGCTCTCTTGCCTTATCCTGCTGCGTCATCATGACAACATCCAGCGTCTGTGGCGTCGTCAGGAGACCAAAATCTGGACGAAATTCAAAAGAAAGCGCGAAAAGGATCCTGAATAAAAATTTTCAGCCTGCGGGTATACTTTACAGGCTGAAATACGCTTTTACGCAGCCGGTAACTCTGCCAGCGGCCAGCGCGGACGCACGCTAACGCCGAGATCTGCCGTTGCGCCAGCTTTAAAGCGCACCATTCCGGCATAGGCGATCATCGCACCATTATCAGTACAAAATTCCGGACGCGCGTAGAACACTTCGCCGCGGCGTTTTTTCATCATTTCGGCCAGTTTCGCCCGTAGCGTGCGGTTAGCACTCACGCCGCCCGCCATGACCAGTCGCTTAAAGCCCGTCTGATCCAGCGCTCGCTTACACTTAATCATCAACGTATCAACCACCGCATCTTCAAAAGCGCGGGCGATATCAGCACGCGTCTGGTCGTCGGTGCCGTTGTCACGAATGGTATTTGCCGCGAAGGTTTTCAGGCCGGAGAAGCTGAAATCCAGCCCCGGACGATCGGTCATCGGGCGCGGGAAAACAAAGCGCCCGGCTGTACCCTGCGCCGCCATTTTCGACAGTAACGGACCGCCAGGATAATCCAGCCCCAGCAGCTTCGCGGTTTTATCAAACGCTTCACCAGCAGCATCATCGATAGACTCGCCGAGCAGCTCGTACTGACCAATGCCAGTCACGCTGATTAACTGCGTATGACCGCCGGAAACCAGCAATGCGACAAACGAGAATTCAGGGGGATTATCTTCCAGCATCGGCGCTAACAGATGCCCTTCCATATGGTGTACCGGGATCGCCGGAACGTTCCAGGCAAACGCCAGAGAACGCCCCACGGTTGCGCCAACCAGCAGCGCACCGACTAATCCAGGGCCTGCGGTATAGGCCACAGCGTCAATGTCTTTTGCCGCTAAACCGGACTCTTTCAGCGCCGCCTGGATCAACGGTACAGTTTTACGCACGTGATCGCGGGAGGCCAGTTCAGGCACGACGCCGCCGTAGTCAGCGTGCAATTTCACCTGACTATACAATTGGTTGGCTAACAAACCTTTTTCATCGTCGTAAATGGCGATGCCGGTTTCATCGCAGGAAGTTTCAATACCCAGTACACGCATGACTTGTTTTACCTCGCTTTATTACCGCGCAGTGTAGGGCCAATGCGGGTTGATGTAAAACTTTGTTCGCCCCGGGAGTTAGCCTCGTGTATACTCATCACCCTTATAAAAGTCCCTTTCAAAAAAGGCCGCGGTGCTTTACAAAGCAGCAGCAATTGCAGTAAAATTCCGCACCATTTTGAAATAAGCTGGCGTCGATGCCAGCGGCAAACCGAATTAATCAAAGGTGAGAGGCACATGCCGGTAATTAAAGTACGTGAAAACGAGCCGTTCGACGTAGCTCTGCGTCGCTTCAAGCGTTCCTGCGAAAAAGCAGGTGTTCTGGCGGAAGTTCGTCGTCGTGAGTTCTATGAAAAACCGACTACCGAACGTAAGCGCGCTAAAGCTTCTGCAGTGAAACGTCACGCGAAGAAACTGGCTCGCGAAAACGCACGCCGCACTCGTCTGTACTAATTCACCGAGAGCGTTGCTCTCCGATCAGATCGAGTTGTAGTTGTAAGGCCGTGCTTCCGAAAGGAATGCGCGGCTTATTTTCGTTTATGAATTGCTAAAAATCGGGGCCTATGGCTGGACGAATCCCACGCGTATTCATTAATGATCTGCTGGCACGCACTGACATCGTCGATCTGATCGATGCCCGTGTGAAGCTGAAAAAGCAGGGCAAGAATTTCCACGCGTGTTGTCCATTCCACAACGAGAAAACCCCGTCATTCACCGTTAACGGTGAGAAACAATTTTATCACTGTTTTGGATGTGGCGCGCACGGCAACGCGATCGACTTCCTGATGAACTACGACAAGCTCGAGTTCGTCGAAACGGTCGAAGAGCTGGCAGCAATGCACAATCTTGAAGTGCCATTTGAAGCAGGCAGCGGCCCCAGCCAGATCGAGCGCCATCAACGGCAAACGCTTTATCAGTTGATGGACGGTCTGAATACGTTTTACCAACAATCTTTACAGCAACCTGTAGCCATATCTGCGCGCCAGTATCTGGAGAAACGCGGATTAAGCCACGAGGTCATCGCCCGCTTTGCGATTGGTTTTGCGCCCCCCGGCTGGGACAACGTCCTGAAACGGTTTGGCGGCAATCCAGAAAATCGCCAGTCATTGATTGATGCGGGCATGTTGGTCACTAACGATCAGGGTCGCAGTTACGATCGTTTCCGCGAGCGGGTGATGTTCCCCATTCGCGATAAACGCGGTCGGGTGATTGGTTTTGGCGGGCGCGTGCTGGGCAAAGATACCCCCAAATACCTGAACTCGCCGGAAACGGACATTTTCCATAAAGGCCGCCAGCTTTACGGTCTTTATGAAGCGCAGCAGGATAACGCTGAACCCAATCGTCTGCTTGTGGTCGAAGGCTATATGGACGTGGTAGCGCTGGCGCAATATGGTATTAATTACGCCGTTGCGTCGCTGGGTACGTCAACCACTGCCGATCACATACAGCTGTTGTTCCGCGCGACCAACAATGTCATTTGCTGTTATGACGGCGACCGTGCTGGTCGCGATGCCGCCTGGCGAGCACTGGAAACGGCGCTGCCTTATATGACAGACGGTCGTCAGCTACGTTTTATGTTTTTGCCTGATGGCGAAGACCCTGACACGCTGGTACGAAAAGAAGGTAAAGAGGCGTTTGAAGTGCGGATGGAACAGGCGATGCCACTCTCCGCATTTCTGTTTAACAGTCTGATGCCGCAAGTTGATCTGAGCACCCCTGACGGGCGCGCACGTTTGAGTACGCTGGCACTGCCATTGATATCACAAGTGCCGGGCGAAACGCTGCGGATATATCTTCGTCAGGAATTAGGCCACAAATTAGGCATACTTGATGACAGCCAGCTTGAACGATTAATGCCCAAAGCGGCAGAGAGCGGCGTTTCTCGCCCTGTTCCGCAACTAAAACGCACGACCATGCGTATACTTATAGGGTTACTGGTGCAAAATCCAGAATTAGCGACGTTGGTCCCGCCGCTTGAAAATCTGGATGAAAATAAGCTACCAGGACTTGGCTTATTCAGAGAACTGGTCAACACTTGTCTCTCCCAGCCAGGTCTGACCACCGGGCAACTTTTAGAGCACTATCGTGGTACAAATAATGCTGCCACCCTTGAAAAACTGTCGATGTGGGACGATATAGCAGATAAGAATATTGCTGAGCAAACCTTCACCGACTCACTCAACCATATGTTTGATTCGCTGCTTGAACTGCGCCAGGAAGAATTAATCGCTCGTGAGCGCACGCATGGTTTAAGCAACGAAGAACGCCTGGAGCTCTGGACATTAAACCAGGAGCTGGCGAAAAAGTGATTTAACGGCTTAAGTGCCGAAGAGCGATCGGGAAGCCCCCGACAGCCGCACTGAGAGGCAGCGGCAAATATATAAGTACGCCCTCGTAATTATCGTTGGCGGTAAACAACCGTTGGATTTCAGCATTAACGCCTGAAGGACATCGGGTCAATCGCCCAACACCAACCTCATGAAATAAGTGTGGATACCGTCTTATGGAGCAAAACCCGCAGTCACAGCTGAAACTTCTTGTCACCCGTGGTAAGGAGCAAGGCTATCTGACCTATGCCGAGGTCAATGACCATCTGCCGGAAGATATCGTCGATTCAGATCAGATCGAAGACATCATCCAAATGATCAACGACATGGGCATTCAGGTGATGGAAGAAGCACCGGATGCCGATGATCTGATGCTGGCTGAAAACACCGCGGACGAAGATGCTGCCGAAGCCGCCGCGCAAGTGCTTTCCAGCGTGGAATCTGAAATCGGGCGCACGACTGATCCAGTACGCATGTACATGCGTGAAATGGGCACCGTTGAACTGTTGACCCGCGAAGGCGAAATTGACATCGCTAAGCGAATTGAAGACGGGATCAACCAGGTTCAATGCTCCGTTGCTGAATATCCGGAAGCGATCACCTATCTGCTGGAACAGTACGATCGTGTTGAAGCAGAAGAAGCGCGTCTGTCCGATCTGATCACCGGCTTTGTTGACCCGAACGCAGAAGAAGATCTGGCACCAACCGCCACTCACGTCGGTTCTGAGCTTTCCCAGGAAGATCTGGACGATGATGAAGATGAAGACGAAGAAGATGGCGATGACGACAGCGCCGATGATGACAACAGCATCGACCCGGAACTGGCTCGCGAAAAATTTTCGGAACTGCGCGCTCAGTACGTTGTAACGCGTGACACTATCAAAGCGAAAGGTCGCAGTCACGCTGCCGCTCAGGAAGAGATCCTGAAACTGTCTGAGGTATTCAAACAGTTCCGTCTGGTGCCGAAGCAGTTTGACTACCTGGTCAACAGCATGCGCGTCATGATGGACCGCGTTCGCATGCAAGAACGTCTGATCATGAAGCTCTGCGTTGAGCAGTGCAAAATGCCGAAGAAAAACTTCATTACCCTGTTTACCGGCAACGAAACCAGCGATACCTGGTTCAACGCGGCAATTGCGATGAACAAACCGTGGTCGGAAAAACTGCACGATGTCTCTGAAGAAGTGCATCGCGCCCTGCAAAAACTGCAGCAGATTGAAGAAGAAACCGGCCTGACCATTGAGCAGGTAAAAGATATCAACCGTCGCATGTCTATCGGTGAAGCGAAAGCTCGCCGTGCGAAGAAAGAGATGGTTGAAGCAAACTTGCGTCTGGTTATTTCTATCGCCAAGAAATACACCAACCGTGGCTTGCAGTTCCTCGACCTGATTCAGGAAGGCAATATCGGTCTGATGAAAGCGGTTGATAAATTCGAATACCGCCGTGGTTACAAGTTCTCCACCTACGCAACCTGGTGGATCCGTCAGGCGATCACCCGCTCTATCGCGGATCAGGCGCGTACCATCCGTATTCCGGTGCATATGATTGAGACGATTAACAAACTCAACCGTATTTCTCGCCAGATGCTGCAAGAGATGGGCCGCGAGCCGACGCCGGAAGAGCTGGCTGAACGTATGCTGATGCCGGAAGATAAGATCCGCAAAGTGCTGAAGATCGCCAAAGAGCCAATCTCCATGGAAACGCCGATCGGTGATGATGAAGATTCGCATCTGGGCGATTTCATCGAGGATACCACCCTTGAGCTGCCGCTGGATTCTGCGACCACCGAAAGCCTGCGTGCGGCAACACACGACGTGCTGGCGGGCCTGACCGCACGTGAAGCGAAAGTTCTGCGTATGCGTTTCGGTATCGACATGAACACCGACCACACGCTGGAAGAAGTGGGCAAACAGTTCGACGTTACCCGCGAACGTATCCGTCAGATCGAAGCGAAGGCGCTGCGCAAACTGCGTCACCCGAGCCGTTCTGAAGTTCTGCGTAGCTTCTTGGACGACTAATCGGTAGGCCGGATCAGGCGTTACGCCGCATCCGGCACTTGTCCCTCTGCATAAACGCCACCTCTTAAGTGTGGCGTTTTTTATCGCCCATGCACCACCAGCGCCTGGTCCAGCTCGCGATACGCTTCCACCAGCTTTTCCAGTGAAACGCGACTCAAACCGCTGGGATTTGGCAGCAACCAAATCTGCGTCGCGCCAATGGTGAGCGTTTGTTTCCCCCACTGTGCCCCGCGCTGGCTGAATCCCTGTTCATATGCTTGTTTGCCCAGAATCGCCAACGCCTGCGGCTGATAATCTTCAATTTTTTCAACCAGCTTACGCCCGCCTGCGTGTAGCTCTTGCTTTGAAACTTCATTGGCTTGCACCGTTGGACGGTCTACCAGTTTGGTGACGCCACAACGATAATCCAGCAGATGCTGCGCCTCCTGCGGCTTCAACTGACGGTCAGTAAATCCGGCCAGATATATCACCTTCCAGAAGCGATTCGCCGGGTGGGCAAATGGAAAACCAGTCCCGGCAGATGAAAGCCCAGGATTGATACCGCAAAACACAACCCGTAATCCTGGAGCCAAAATATCCTCAACCATATTTACTCCTTTCTAACATCACCGGGTAAAGTATAACGGATTGAAAATACATTGTTTATAAAAACAGCAGGCGCGCGTTAATGGCTGGATTACGGCACGGAGTTACTTTATAATCCGCAGCCATGGCCCCTTAGCTCAGTGGTTAGAGCAGGCGACTCATAATCGCTTGGTCGCTGGTTCAAGTCCAGCAGGGGCCACCAAATAAAACAAAAGGACTTACGCTAAAAACGTGAGTCCTTTTGTTTTTCTGGGGATACTTCGGGGATACCGCAGAAAATGCGCGTCCCGCTTTTCATGCGGCCTACTATGCTGGCGTCAACGTAACGGCGTATTTTTTGTCTCCGCTGGGATCTCTTCTGCAACAACTGCGGCCGCTTTTTTAGCAAATGCCCCGTAAACCCTCGCCCAATCGGGCGGAGATATAAGGGGAGCTAATCAGGTGTTTTCTGCGATTCCACATACGCTTTCAGTGTTTCGATTGTTGCGCCGCCAGCACTACAGGCGAAATAGGAGCGTGACCAGAGCACCCCGCTATCACTCACCTTGCGTAAATTCGTATTCAGGATGCGCACACGGCGGCTACTGATCGACTTCAAATTATTTACCA
>NZ_PTRE01000086.1 GCF_002965065.1 Escherichia sp. MOD1-EC7003 | reverse complement strand
ATGGACATTAGTATCGGAAACAGGAAAGGGAGGCGAAAGACGGTTTAAATGATGCGCTTACGTATGAACAGCGTTTTTGGTAAAAGTAAAATGGTAATAAAAGATGATTGCAGAAATAACGAGCAATATCAGACCGATACCGAGAAAAACGCGGGATAGAACTTTACTGTCCTGACTCATTAGCCACATCCTTGCTAAATAAAAAACGGGCGGTAATACCACCGCCCGCTTGCTGAATTAACGTCCTGCTTTCAGCTTCTGATAATACTCTTCATAAATGCTGCTGGCTGCGCCAACGTCATTCTGCCATTCGCCATTTTTGATGGTTTCAGCATCCGGGTAGAGTGTTTTGTCGTTCGCCACTTCCGGACTTAACAGCTTACGCGCCGCAAGGTTTGGCGTTGGATAACCAATAGTTTCAGCAACCTGTTTTGCCACATCCGGGCGCAGCAGGAAGTTGATCAATTTCAGCGCGCCTTCTTTGTTTTTGGCATTGGTCGGAATAGCCAGGCTGTCCATCCAGAAAATGCCGCCTTCTTTCGGCCATATTACATCAATTGGCGTCCCCGACTGGCGTGCAACGAAAGCAGAGCCATTCCAGATCATGCCGAGGTTAACTTCGCCTTCCATGTACGGGTTAGCCGGGTTATCGGAGTTAAACGCCGCTACGTTTGGCATCAGTTTTTTCAGCTCGTTATACGCAGCTTCAATCTCTTTCGGATCGGTGGTGTTACCGGAGTAGCCCAGCTTACGCAGCGCCATCTGGAACACTTCACGGGCATCGTCGGTCAGCAGCAGGCTGCCTTTGTACTCAGGCTTCCAGAGATCGGCCCAACTGGTGACAGATTTCGGATCTACTGCATCACCGTTAACGCCAATCGCCGTCGCACCCCAGATATACGGAATGGAGTAATCGTTATTCGGGTCAAATGGCTTGTTGAGCATGTCTGGATCGAGATTGCTGAAGTTGCTTAACTTCGACTTGTCGATCTTCTGAATCATCCCTTCTTTACGCATTTTATCGACGTAATAGGTTGAAGGAACCACCAGGTCATAGGCACCATCTTTGTACGTTTTCAGCTTGGCGTACATGGTTTCATTCGACTCGTAAGTCGAATAGATAACCTTAATACCGGTTTCGTTGGTGAACTGTTCAAGCAATCCTGGCGGCACGTACTCGGTCCAGTTGTAGAAATACAGCGTGTTGTTGTCATCGGCGTGAGCGGCGCTCATGCCCAGCGCCAGAGCACCCGCCGCGAGCAGGTGGCGTGACCATTTTTTCATTTAACGTCCCCTGTGTTACCTTTCGTTTTATCACGAGCAATAAGCTGGCTGGCAATTACCATCACCAGCGACAGCACCAGTAATATGGTTGCCAGCGCGTTAACTTCCGGCGATACGCCGACTTTGACCATCGAATAAATTTTTAATGGCAGAATTTCATAGCTTGGTCCAGTGACGAACGAAGAAACCACTACATCGTCCATCGACAGGGTAAAGCTTAACACCCAGCCCGCCGCCACCGCTGGCATTGCCAGTGGCAGAATGATTTTTCGCAGAATGGTAAATTCACTGGCACCGAGATCTTTCGCCGCTTCCAGCATTCGCACATCAAAACCTTTCAGGCGCGAATACACCGTCACCACCACAAACGGCAGGCAGAAGGTGATATGCGAGAACAATAGCGACCAGAAGCCAAGCTGAATACCCAGCAGCATAAACAGCACCAGCAGAGAAATTGCCATAACGATATCTGGCGACATCATCACCACAAACAGCATCCCGCTAACGAACGGCTTACCGCGAAAGCGATAACGGTACAGCGCCACTGCCGTCAGTGAACCGATAAGTGTAGCAAACGTCGCCGAAAACACCGCTATTGTCAGTGAATGCTGTGCTGCCTGTAACAGACTGTCGTTGTTCATCAGCAGGCTATACCATTTAGTGGTAAAACCCTGCCAGTTGATGCCAAAGCGCGAGCTGTTGAAGGAGTTCACAATCAAAATAATGATTGGAATATACAGGTACGCGTAGATAGCGGTCATAAAACCGCCGCGAAGCAGTCGACCGATCATTCGAGTTCCACCTTCTTATTCAGCAAACGAGAAGCGCGCCAGTAAACCAGCAACATCAGGCCCATTATGATAGTCAGCGTAATGCTGGTTGCAGCACCAAACGGCCAGTCACGAATATTGAGGAACTGTACCTTGATGACGTTACCGATCAGCAGGTTTTTCGCACCGCCCATCAGGTCGGACACATAGAACAGGCCCATCGCTGGCAGCATCACCAGCAGACATCCGGCAATAATTCCTGGCATCGTCAGCGGAATGATAATGCGGATAAAGGTCTGTAACTTGCTGGCACCGAGATCGCGCGCCGCCTCAAGCAACGGCTTATCCAGTTTTTCAATACTGGAATACAGCGGCATCACCATAAACGGCAGCAGAATGTAAACCAGACCGATAATCACCGCACTGGGCGTGAACATGATGCGAATTGGCGTATCGATAACGCCCAGCCAGAGCAAAAACTCGTTGAGATAGCCTTTGGTGCTAAGGAAAATTTTCAGCCCATAGATACGAATCAATGAGTTGGTCCAGAAGGGAACAATCAGCAGAAACAGCAGCAGCGGACGTACCTTGTGTGGCAGCTTCGCCAGAAACCAGGCAAACGGATAGCCCAGCACCAGGCAGGCGAGGGTGGCGATCAGCGCCATATTCAGCGAGTGCAATAGCACTTCAAAATAGAGCGGATCGAGCAGACGCGTGTAGTTATCCAGCGTAAAAACCATTTTAACGAAACTGGCGTCGTCGCGGGTCAAAAAGCTGGTGCCAATGATCATCAGGTTGGGCAGAAAGACAAACAACACAAGCCAACCGACAATAGTGACAATCACTACATTCTGGAACTTACTTGTGTTCTTCATCAGCCAGTACGACCTCCCAGCTTTCTACCCAATTAATGGCCATTTTTTGGTCGAGAGAGTGGTCAAAGTCAGGATCGTCTTCATTGAAGAATTCGCTGACCATCACCATCTTGCCATTTTCCAGTTCAACAACCGACTCCAGCGTCATGCCTTTGTAGTTACGCTCGCGAACGTAACCAATCAGCCCTTCAGCGTGGTTGTCGTCGTTAATCTCTTCAACACGTAAGTCTTCCGGGCGCAGCAGAACATGCAGTTTTTGCCCCGGTTCAACGGCGAAGTTAACGTAGATATTACACTCGCGGCTTTCAACGTTGGCGCGTACGCGCTGCTCGTCGAGACGTTCGATGACCGTGGCGTTAAACATATTGATTTCGCCAATGAACCCCGCAACAAACAGATTCTTCGGCTCTTCGTAGATTTCACGCGGCGTGCCGTCTTGCTCAATGCGACCATCGCGCATAACCACAATCCTGTCCGACATGGTGAGTGCTTCTTCCTGGTCGTGGGTCACGAAGACGAATGTAATGCCAAGCTTACGTTGTAACGCTTTCAGCTCGTTCTGCATTTGCTTGCGCAGTTTGTAATCCAGCGCTGAGAGCGACTCATCCAGCAACAACAGACGAGGCTTGTTAACCACTGCGCGGGCAATGGCGACACGTTGCTGTTGACCACCAGAGAGCTGATGCGGTTTGCGTTGAGCGAAGGTTTCCAGCTGCACCATCCGCAGGGCTTCCATCACGCGGGGCGTAATTTCAGCTGCGGGGGTTTTTTGCATGCGCAACCCAAAGGCCACATTTTCGAACACGGTCATGTGGGGGAAAAGTGCGTAGCTTTGGAAAACAGTGTTCACATAGCGGTTTTCCGCCGGAACGTGGGTGATGTCCTCGTTATCCAGCATGATGCGCCCGGAATCAACAGTTTCCAGACCTGCAATCAGGCGAAGAACGGTTGTTTTACCGCAGCCAGAAGGGCCAAGCAGCGTGAGGAACTCGCCATTGTTGATAGTCAGATCCAGCTGGGGAATAACCTCTTTACCATCAAAGCATTTGCGAATTCCCGCCAATTGCACCAGCGGTGAAAGCGAACTCGGTTGTTTATTCAATTTTTTACTCTGTCCCATGTAAACGCAACGGATGGCTTACCGATGCGGGGTTTGTGGTTAACCACCTTGGTGACTCTTAATAAGGGCCGTAATTCTACGGCAAACCGCTTGAATCGCCAATCTTTGTTGTGAATTACTGGCTTAGCTTTATATTCATTAAGGTAATGCTGATAAATATTCCCGCTTGCAGGGGTAAAAGTGACCTGACGCAATATTTGTCTTTTCTTGCTTCTTAATAATGTTGTCACAAAAAGTGAGGGTGACTACATGGAAAAACTACTTGAGCGATTTTTGAACTACGTGTCTCTGGATACCCAATCAAAAGCAGGGGGGAGACAGGTTCCCAGCACGGAAGGCCAATGGAAGTTATTGCATCTGCTGAAAGAGCAGCTCGAAGAGATGGGGCTTATCAATGTGACCTTAAGTGAGAAGGGCACATTGATGGCGACCTTACCGGCTAACGTCCCTGGCGATATCCCGGCGATTGGCTTTATTTCTCATGTGGATACCTCTCCGGATTGCAGCGGTAAAAATGTGAATCCGCAAATTGTTGAAAACTATCGCGGTGGCGATATTGCGCTGGGTATCGGCGATGAAGTTTTATCACCAGTCATGTTCCCGGTTCTGCATCAGCTGTTGGGTCAGACGCTGATTACCACCGATGGTAAAACCTTGTTAGGTGCCGATGACAAAGCAGGTATTGCAGAAATCATGACCGCGCTGGCAGTATTGCAACAGAAAAACATTCCGCATGGTGATATTCGCGTCGCCTTTACTCCGGATGAAGAAGTAGGCAAAGGGGCGAAACATTTTGATGTCGACGCCTTCGATGCCCGCTGGGCTTACACCGTTGATGGTGGTGGCGTAGGCGAACTGGAGTTTGAAAACTTCAACGCCGCGTCGGTCAATATCAAAATTGTCGGTAACAATGTTCACCCGGGGACGGCGAAAGGGGTGATGGTAAATGCGCTGTCGCTGGCGGCACGTATTCATGCGGAAGTTCCGGCAGATGAAAGCCCGGAAATGACAGAAGGCTATGAAGGTTTCTATCACCTGGCGAGCATGAAAGGCACCGTTGAACGGGCCGATATGCACTACATCATCCGTGATTTCGACCGTAAACAGTTTGAAGCGCGTAAACGAAAAATGATGGAGATCGCCAAAAAAGTGGGCAAAGGGTTACACCCTGATTGCTACATTGAACTGGTGATTGAAGACAGTTACTACAATATGCGCGAGAAAGTGGTTGAACATCCGCATATTCTTGATATCGCCCAGCAGGCGATGCGTGACTGCGATATTGAACCGGAACTGAAACCGATCCGCGGCGGTACTGACGGCGCGCAGTTGTCGTTTATGGGATTACCATGCCCGAACCTGTTCACTGGCGGTTACAACTATCATGGTAAGCATGAGTTTGTGACTCTGGAAGGTATGGAAAAAGCGGTACAGGTCATCGTTCGTATTGCTGAGTTAACGGCGCAACGGAAGTCATAATTCACTACAGCAAGGGTACGTGTAGGCCGGATAAGGCGCAATCAGCGCCGCATCCGGCTTAAATTCAAACTTACCCTTCGAAGAACCAATACCCGCTATTAACCAGCGCCGCAAGCATGGCGAGGAAGGACGGATCTTCCAACGCATCGCCAAAATTCTCCGCGGTCAGCGCAATGTTGCTGGCGAGCGCATCCAGAGCCGGACGGTGCGGGGAGTCGATTTTCTCACCATTGGCATACACTTCGTCGCCAATGCGCAATACGCGCAGACCACCCAGGCGCACCAGCACATCACCTTGTTTCAGCGCATCGTAGATTTCATCCGGTTGATAAGGTGGTTCTGGTGGTGCGATATCCAGTTCATGACGTGACTGGGATATAAACTCCCCAAACCACTGTTTAAAGTGTTCCGGCTGGTTGATCAATTCAAGCATCATCTCACGCAGTTTATCCATCTCTTGTGGTAGTACGTCCGCTGGATGAGCGCGAGGAGGAACATCCGGATCGCTGTAGTAGTTGCCGCCGAGTTCACGTTGCAGTACATAATCGGCAAATCCGCTAATCAGTTCCCGCGTATTTGGCGCGCGAAAACCCACGGAATAGTTCATCGCATTTTCCAGCGCGTAGCCTTCATGCGGGAATCCTGGTGGAATATAAAGAATATCGCCAGGCTCCAGCTCTTCATCAATAATGGCGTCGAACGGATCGACCTGTAATAGATCCGGGTGCGGACAATGCTGTTTCATTTGCAGCTTTTCGCCCACCCGCCAGCGACGACGACCGATGCCCTGAATGATAAACACGTCGTACTGATCGAGATGCGGGCCGACGCCGCCGCCGGGGACGGAGAAAGAAATCATCAGATCATCAATACGCCAGTCTGGCAGTTCACGGAACGGTCGCATTAGTGCGGCGGTTGGCTCATGCCAGTGGTTAACGGCCTGCACCAGCAATGACCAGTTAGTTTCACCGAGATGATCGTAGCTTTCGAACGGGCCGTGGCTGACCTGCCATTTGCCATCCTGGTGACTGACCAGTCGACTGTCGACTTCGCTTTCCATCGCCAGACCCGCCAACTCATCTGGAGAGATCGGGTCAATAAAATTATTAAAGCCGCGTTTTAACACTACCGGGCGTTTCTGCCAGTGACGTTCAAGAAAATCGGGCCAGTTAAGCGTGAGTTGGTATTCCATGTTAAGCATCCACAGGCTGGTATCTGCAACCGATTATAACGGATGCTTAACGTAATGCGTGAAGAAAGGACATATTTATTCGCCCTTTGGCGCAGAGTGCTGGCGGCCAAAAATCACCTCCATTCGTGCACCGCCCAGCATGCTCTCTCCGGCGATAATTTTTCCGTCGTATTGTTCGGTGATTTCGCGGGCTACCGCCAGCCCTACACCTTGCCCTGGGCGTAAAGTATCAACCCGTTGACCACGGTCGAAAATGACCTCTCGCTTGCTTAATGGAATACCGGGACCATCATCCTCGACCACAATATAGAGATGCTCGTCGGTTTGCCTTGCAGAAATTTCGACAAACTCGAGGCAATATTTACAGGCATTATCCAACACGTTGCCCATCACCTCGACAAAATCGTTTTGCTCACCCACAAAGCTGATCTCTGGCGAAATATCGAGAGAGATATTGACCCCTTTGCGTTGATACACTTTGTTCAGCGCCGAGGTGAGATTATCCAGCAACGGGGCAACTGGATGCAGTTCACGGCTAAGTAATGTTCCACCACGCATATTGGCGCGATGCAGGTAGTAACCGATTTGTTGCGAGATGCGGCTGATTTGCTCCAGCATTACCGGCTCCGCCTCACTGACGCTCATCTTTTCGCTACGCATTGAGCGCAACGTACTTTGCAGCACCGCCAGTGGCGTTTTCAGACTATGGGTCAGGTCGGTGAGCGTCGTGCGATATTTGTCATAACGTTCGCGTTCACTTTTTAACAGTCGGTTCAGGTTTCGTACCAGACTGGTCAGCTCTCGCGTTGTGGCTGGATTGAGCAATTCACGGTGATGTTCTTCCAGTTCGCGGACTTCTTTTGCCAGGGCTTCGATAGGGCGTAAACTCCACCAGGCGGCGACCCACAGCAGCGGGATCACTAACAGCAGATTGGCTGAGAGCACATAGATAAACCAGCTCCAGACCATATAGGAACTTTTTAGCTCCACCGGAATGGTATCCACCACCACAATGGTTAACTTTGGCATCCGCGATGTTGCCGGGTAGACGTTTACCGCCACCGAGTGGGTCATCTCCGCGTCGTCGTCGTCTTCCCGCACTTCCTGCAACTGTTGCTGAATCGAATGATCTCCACTCAGCAATAGGCTGGTATCGTTAACATCCGCTTCAATTTCATGAAAACCGTTCGATTTCAGCCAGTCAGGCTGGATCATCTTCATCAGCCAGGGCACGTCACGTTGCGCCCATAAAAGCTGCCTGTTCTCATCATAAATTAGCGTGATGGTGGGGCTTTGCTTGTCGATATTTTCGGGTAACTCGACATGCAACTTATTGTTTTCCCACTTCGCAAGGGTATAGAACAGATTGCTTTCGCCACGTAGCAGCCGAAACGTGGTTTTATCGAAACTGACGCTATAACCGATCAGCGCGACCATTCCGTAGGCAAGCGAAAGCACCAGTACTACCGCTGCCGTTGCTAACAGAAAACGTACCCGCAGCGAGAGCGGAAAAAAAAGACGCAGTAATTTTTTCATCAGCGCAATTCGAACAGATAGCCCTGGCCGCGAACGGTGGTAATCACTTCTTGCGGATATTGTGCCTGAATTTTTTTGCGCAGACGTCCCATCAGTACATCAATGGTATGGCTTTCCCGCAGCTCCGCATCCGGATAGAGCTGTAACATTAACGAATCTTTGCTGACTACTTTGCCATTATTACGTATCAACGTTTCCATAATGGTGTATTCGAATGCGGTCAGTTTGATCACTTCGTCATTAATCGATAATTCACGGCGCGAGAGATCAACCTGAAAGGGTGGCAGCGAAATGACCTGTGAAGCCAGACCGCTATTACGACGCATTAATGCCTGCATTCGCGCCATCACCTCTTCAATATGAAACGGTTTAGTCACGTAATCATCAGCGCCAGCACTTAATACTTCGACTTTATCCTGCCAGCTTTCACGGGCGGTTAATACCAGAATCGGCAGTGAAACATCATTGCTGCGCCAACGGCGGATCAATGACAGACCGTCCTCGTCAGGCAAACCGAGATCGACAATCGCAATATCCGGTAAATGCTCATTGAGATAATAATCGGCTTCTTTGGCATCTTCTGCGTCATCGACCTGATGGCCAGCATCCTGAATCTGAACTTTAAGATGGTGGCGTAACAACGCATTATCTTCAACAACCAGTACGCGCATTTTTAATTCTCCCTGTCTTAATTATTAAAATAGTGTAACGCGATTATGTGTTTATGGAGGTAAACATTAAATAAACCAGCGGGGAGGGGAGGTAAAGCGAAAAATAAAAAGCGGATAATCTTAATAAGCAGGCCGGACAGCATTGCCATCCGGCACTGATTTGAGGCTTATTTCAGCTCATCAACCATGGTGATGGCGCGACCAATATAGTTTGCTGGCGTCATCGCTTTCAGGCGTGCTTTTTCTTCTTCCGGCAGCGCCAGACCGTCGATAAATTGCTTCATGCCTTCGGCGTCAACGCGCTTACCGCGAGTCAGCTCTTTCAGCTTCTCGTACGGTTTTTCGATACCGTAGCGACGCATAACTGTCTGAATTGGCTCTGCCAGTACTTCCCAGTTGTGATCCAGTTCATCCAGCAGATGGTCACGGTTCACTTCCAGTTTGCTCACGCCTTTCAGGGTAGATTGATACGCAATCAGCGCATAACCGATACCCACGCCGAGGTTACGCAGCACGGTGGAGTCGGTCAGGTCACGCTGCCAGCGGGAAACCGGCAGTTTGCTTGCCAGGTGCTGCAATACCGCGTTGGAAAGCCCCAGGTTACCTTCGGAGTTTTCGAAGTCAATTGGGTTAACCTTATGCGGCATGGTGGAAGAACCAATCTCACCGGCGATGGTTTTTTGTTTGAAGTGGTTAAGGGCGATATAACCCCAGACGTCACGGTCAAAGTCGATAAGAATAGTGTTAAAGCGCGCAACGCAATCAAACAGTTCGGCAATGTAGTCGTGCGGTTCGATTTGGGTAGTATACGGATTCCACTGAATACCCAGCGAGGTGACGAATTCTTCGCTGAACTGATGCCAGTCAACTTCCGGGTAAGCGGCGATGTGGGCGTTATAGTTACCGACTGCGCCGTTGATTTTGCCGAGGATCTCCACCTGGTTAAGCTGGCGGTACTGGCGCTCCATACGGTAGGCGACGTTAGCCATCTCTTTACCGATGGTTGACGGCGTGGCTGGCTGACCGTGGGTACGGGACAGCAGCGGGATATCGCGATACTGAACGGCGAGATCTTTAACGCCATCAATCAGTTGACGCCAGTACGGCAGGATCACTTCATCACGCGCGGTTTTCAGCATCAGTGCGTGGGAGAGGTTATTGATATCTTCCGAAGTACAGGCAAAGTGGATGAATTCAGAAACGGCATGCAGTTCCGGGATCGCTGCCACTTTTTCTTTCAGGAAATACTCAACCGCTTTAACGTCATGGTTAGTAGTACGCTCGATAGTTTTGATGCGTGCAGCATCTTCTTCGCTGAAATTGGCGACGATTGCATCAAGGTAACCGATTGCGTCGGCAGCAAAAGCAGGAACTTCCTTGATCGCTGCGTGCGCGGCCAGTTTTTGCAGCCAACGTACTTCAACTTGTACACGGAATTTCAGTAAACCATATTCGCTGAAAATCCCGCGCAGCGCGCTGACTTTATCGCCGTAGCGTCCATCGACAGGGGAAACGGCGGTCAGTGAGGATAATTCCATAGATCACAACTCCGGGGTTAAATGAGCAAGAATTTGTTTTGCCTGAGTGGTCAGGCGATTACGAGAAAACATCAGTTGCAGACGTCCACCGCCAACCTGGTGCCAGAGCACGGCGGCACGAATGCCTGCCAGCAGGGTAGCGCGTACTTTCGCCTGCACCTGTGGGCTTTGCAGTACAGCAGGGGAACCAGTGACCTGAATGCGTGGGCCAAGCGGGCTGATAACATCAACATAGATGGCCGCCATCGCACTCATCAGCGTATCGGACTGTAAATCGAAGTGTTCGAGCTGGCGTTGCAGGCCGTTAATGCGGTTACCCAGGGTGTCGAGTGCGCCTTTGGCTGATGAGAGTTTGCGCTCAAGCACCATCAGGCTAAGGGTGTAGCGGGTTAATTCGGCGTTTAAGCCCTGGCGACTGCTGGCATTGAGCACGCCGAGCAGGATTTCCAGCCCGACGCGCAGGTTGGCTTCACTGCCGCCAAAAACCGCCAGCGTCGAACTGGGGTTCATATCAATAATACTGTTGAGTGAGACGTGTAGCGCATCGGCATCACAATGTCCCTGGTGAGCGAGTTGTTGCACCAGGCGTGCCGACTGACAAATACCGGCCAGGGCGAGGGTGATGTCATAGTAATTCTTTGCCACGTTCACTGCTTCCTTGTTTTAAGTAAAGATAATAATCAGACTGGCAGCGGCAGACGCTGCTCAATAATACCGCCACCGAGGCACACTTCACCACTATAGAAGACGGCAGATTGTCCCGGCGTCACGGCGGCAACTGGCTCATCGAAAATCACTTCAATGCGATCATCGTCCAGCGCATTGACGGTGCACGGGATGTCGGTCTGGCGATAGCGGGTTTTTACCGTGCAACGCATCGTACCGGTGAACAGTTCGCGATCGACCCAGTGCAGCTGCTGGGCAATCAGACCGACCGACATCAGACGCGGGTGTTCATGGCCCTGCGCAACAATCAGAATGTTGTTTTCGACGTCTTTATCGACCACGTACCATGGTTCTTCGGTGCCTTCTTTGGTGCCACCGATACCCAGACCTTTACGCTGACCGAGGGTGTGATACATCAGCCCCTGGTGTTCACCAATTTCATCGCCGTCAACGGTAATGATTTTGCCAGGTTGCGCCGGGAGATAACGGCCCAGGAACTCGCGGAATTTACGTTCGCCAATGAAGCAAATGCCGGTAGAGTCTTTTTTCTTCGCGGTGACCAGACCGAGATCTTCAGCAATCTTACGCACCTGCGGTTTTTCCAGTTCGCCGACCGGGAACAGGCTTTGCGCAATCTGCTCATGGCTGAGCGTATAAAGGAAGTAGCTCTGGTCTTTATTGCTGTCCAGACCACGCAGCAGGCGGCTCTTGCCATCGACATCTGCACGACGAACGTAATGACCGGTAGCGATAAAATCGGCCCCTAAATCTTCGGCGGCAAATTCGAGGAAGGCTTTAAATTTGATCTCTTTGTTGCACAGAATGTCCGGATTCGGCGTGCGACCGGCTTTATATTCGGCAAGGAACAGTTCAAAGACGTTATCCCAGTACTCGGCAGCAAAGTTGACGGTGTGCAGTTCAATGCCGAGCTTGTCGCAGACAGCCTGGGCATCAGCCAGATCCGCTGCCGCCGTGCAATATTCCTCACCGTCGTCTTCTTCCCAGTTCTTCATAAACAGGCCTTCGACCTGATACCCCTGTTGTTGCAACAGCCAGGCAGAAACGGAGGAATCGACACCGCCGGACATGCCGACGATTACTTTTTTTGCGGTTTCAGACATTGGATCACTCACGACATTGAACTTCAAGGCGGCGTATTCTATCACGCAGCCTTTTAGATGACACCCTTTGTAAAAGGCCAGTTAAAATCGCCAATCATCTCCAGCGGATAACGTTGCCCGCGTTGATAACAACGAATGCTTTCTGCCACCAGCGGCGAGCGCAGATTTGACGCCTGTAAAATTTCTTCGGCGCTGACCCAACGGCAGCAGTCGATATCGCTGTCATGAGGTTGGGTCGGGCATATTTTTTCAAGCTCAATGGCAAACAGGAAGCGCAAAAACGGCGTTTTATCCGGCGCAATCCACTGATGCATGCGGATAAAATATTGCGGTTGCGCGCTGATGCCTGTCTCTTCCCACAGCTCACGGGCGGCGGCTTCCACTAAAGTTTCATCTGCTTCCAGATGCCCGGCAGGTTGGTTCCATAACGCTTTACCATTAATCGTCTCTTCAACGACTAAAAATTTGCCTTCTGCGCGTACCACGCAAGCAACGGTAACGTGCGGTTTAAACATGTTGCGTCCTTAATCTGTCACTTCTCGCCATTCGCCGTTGGCAAGATTATCCAAAGAGTAATCACCCATCGCATAACGAATCAGTCGTAGCGTGGGGAAACCAACATGGGCGGTCATGCGGCGCACCTGGCGATTACGCCCTTCATATAAGGTGATCTTCAGCCAGCTGGTGGGAATACTTTTGCGTTCACGAATTGGTGGATTCCGCAACCATAACCACTCCGGCTCCTCAACCAGTTCCACGCCTGCGGGCAGGGTAGGGCCATCATTTAAGGTTACGCCATTGCGCAAGGCTTCAAGGGCTTCTTCTGTGGGAATGCCTTCCACCTGCACATAATAGATTTTCCCGGTGCGTTTGCCCGGCTGGGTTAAGCGTGCCTGTAGTGCACCATTATTGGTCAGCACCAGCAACCCTTCGCTATCGCGGTCGAGACGACCTGCTGCATAAACGCCCTGGATCGGGATGAATTCTTTTAAGGTTTTGCGTCCAGCGTCATCAGTGAACTGTGGAAGAACATCGTAGGGTTTATTGAACAGGATCACTCGCGTGGGCTGGTTTTCAGGTTTACGCCGGGTAGAACGTTGCGAGCTGAATCGCTTAACCTGGTGATTTCTAAAAGAAGTTTTTTGCATGGTATTTTCAGAGATTATGAATCGCCGCATTATAGCCTAATAACGCGCATCTTTCATGACGGCAAACAATAGGGTAGTATTGACAAGCCAATTACAAATCATTAACAAAAAATTGCTCTAAAGCATCCATATCGCAGGACGCAAACGCATATGCAACGTGGTGGCAGACGAGCAAACCAGTAGCGCTCGAAGGAGAGGTGAATGGAAAGTAAAGTAGTTGTTCCGGCACAAGGCAAGAAGATCACCCTGCAAAACGGCAAACTCAACGTTCCTGAAAATCCGATTATCCCTTACATTGAAGGTGATGGAATCGGTGTAGATGTAACCCCAGCCATGCTGAAAGTGGTCGACGCTGCAGTCGAGAAAGCCTATAAAGGCGAGCGTAAAATCTCCTGGATGGAAATTTACACCGGTGAAAAATCCACACAGGTTTATGGTCAGGATGTCTGGCTGCCTGCTGAAACCCTTGATCTGATTCGTGAATATCGCGTTGCTATTAAAGGCCCGCTGACCACTCCAGTTGGCGGCGGTATTCGCTCTCTGAACGTTGCCCTGCGCCAGGAACTGGATCTCTACATCTGCCTGCGTCCGGTACGTTACTACCAGGGCACCCCAAGTCCGGTTAAACACCCTGAACTGACCGATATGGTTATCTTCCGTGAAAACTCGGAAGACATTTATGCGGGTATCGAATGGAAAGCTGACTCTGCCGACGCCGAGAAAGTGATTAAATTCCTGCGTGAAGAGATGGGGGTGAAGAAAATTCGCTTCCCGGAACATTGCGGTATCGGTATTAAGCCGTGTTCTGAAGAAGGCACCAAACGTCTGGTCCGTGCCGCGATCGAATACGCAATTGCTAATGACCGTGACTCTGTAACCCTGGTGCACAAAGGCAACATCATGAAGTTCACCGAAGGCGCGTTTAAAGACTGGGGCTACCAGTTGGCGCGTGAAGAGTTTGGCGGTGAACTGATCGACGGCGGTCCGTGGCTGAAAGTTAAAAATCCGAACACTGGCAAAGAGATCGTCATTAAAGACGTGATCGCTGATGCGTTCCTGCAACAGATCCTGCTGCGTCCGGCTGAATACGACGTTATCGCCTGTATGAACCTGAACGGTGACTACATTTCTGACGCCCTGGCAGCGCAGGTTGGCGGTATCGGTATCGCCCCTGGCGCAAACATCGGTGACGAATGCGCCCTGTTTGAAGCCACCCACGGTACTGCGCCGAAATATGCCGGTCAGGACAAAGTAAACCCAGGCTCTATTATTCTCTCCGCTGAGATGATGCTGCGCCATATGGGCTGGACTGAAGCAGCTGACCTGATTGTTAAAGGTATGGAAGGCGCAATCAACGCGAAAACCGTAACCTATGACTTCGAGCGTCTGATGGAAGGCGCTAAACTGCTGAAATGTTCAGAATTTGGTGATGCGATCATCAAGAACATGTAATCACTGCATGTGTTAAATATTGAAACGGGCGTATAACACGCCCGTTGTTTTATGATGATGTAAAATTTTCCCCAAAACAGGCTGTTTTGATATCTCCGATAACCCCGTCTTTACCACGATCATCATTGTCCCCGTTGTCAGTCTGCTCAGGTTTACCGCCCTGGTCAGAATCCTAAAGGACGTGACCGGTTTCGCTGCCGTGAGCTGTTCACCCCCGTTTAATATCGGCCTGATAACGAGCGACGAAGTTATGCCAGAGAAGTACCAAAGGAAAAGCATCTGACCGGAAAATATTCAACGGCTGGATAGCAAAGCATTGTTGCTTATAACGAAAACACGTTCAAAACAAAAGACGACATTTTCACGGAAAAGTATTGCAAATCATAATTGCCAGGAATCCAGCAAGGGCCAAACTTATTCATCCTGGCTCGCTTTTGCGGGCTTTTTTGTATCCGCTAACCCGCAGATGAAAAGAAACAGCCTGAATAATGCTTGATTTTTTTGTTTGCTGTTTATTACAAAATCATCCGCATGGTGAATACTCCCAGTGGAGGGGCTAAATGATCGAGTTTTAGGGGCACGTAGCGAGTTCTGTTTGATCATTGCAGAACTCAGCGGGAGGCACCATGCGTACATCATTGATGTTATTCCTTTTATCATTTTCCTTGTGAGTTTTGGCTGCGCATAGCGCAGCTTTTTTTTTACGACCTGCCACTGGCAAATGGTCATCCTATGATTTTCTTCTGCTCCTGTTCCGACCCTTTTCTACTCTATTCCTGAATATGGGAGAAATGCGATGTCGATTAATCGTAACCGGCTCATTTAAACCGTCTGGTCTGTTTCCTCCGGCTCTACAAAAATAATGT
>NZ_PTRE01000085.1 GCF_002965065.1 Escherichia sp. MOD1-EC7003 | reverse complement strand
AACGTTACCTCACAGCTGATACTGAGGGTTTTCGGGTCCTCTGCGAGCGATTCTGGCTGTTCGGCAGCTGCATCGAGAGTCACAGGAAGTAGCTGGGGGCTCTCTGAAGAAGGTAATAGCAGCTTTCCCTCGCGCCATTGTTGTCGCCATTTGAACAACAGATTGTAACCGGCTCATTTAAACCGTCTGGTCTGTTTCCTCCGGCTCTACAAAAATAATGTCCATCATTTTTAATGGACACTATCGTATGAAACACCGGACCTGGATCACTGAAGCTTTACGTCTTCACTTTGAAGAACATTTACCCCGGGTTGTGGCCGGGCGTCGCCTGGGTGTACCAAAATCAACAGTTTGTAGTATGTTCGTGCGCTTTCGGAGAGCTGGCCTTTCGTGGCCTTTGCCCGCAGGCATGTCGGAGCAGGAACTTGATGCCTGCCTTTACGGACAATTTTCCACGGTACCAGTCGTACGTCCTGAAAGCACCGTTATATCCGAAGCCCCCGTGGTAAAAAAACGTCCCCGGCGGCCCAACTTCCCTTATGAGTTTAAAATCGCCTTAGTGGAGCAGTCACTGCAGCCCGGAGCCTGTGTGGCGCAGATCGCCCGGGAAAACGGAATCAACGATAACCTGCTCTTCAACTGGCGCCATCAATACCGGAAAGGTGGCCTGCTGCCTTCCGGAAAAAATATGCCGGCACTGCTTCCCGTGACGTTAACGCCGGAGCCGGATAATAAAATCCCGGCCCCCGCACAGGAACCAGAGCAGATAAATACACCGTCCGACAGTCTGTGTTGTGAGCTGGTTCTGCCGGCCGGAACTCTCAGGCTTAAAGGTAAA
>NZ_PTRE01000084.1 GCF_002965065.1 Escherichia sp. MOD1-EC7003 | reverse complement strand
AGGGTTCATCCGTACGCCGCCGTCGGCAGTGTCTGGTGTGTAATGAACGTTTCACCACCTTTGAAGTGGCAGAGCTGGTTATGCCGCGTGTTGTAAAAAGCAACGACGTGCGTGAACCGTTTAATGAAGAAAAATTGCGCAGCGGAATGCAGCGGGCGTTGGAAAAACGTCCGGTGAGTTCCGATGACGTTGAAATGGCGATCAATCATATTAAATCGCAGCTGCGCGCTACCGGTGAGCGTGAAGTGCCGAGCAAGATGATTGGCAATCTGGTGATGGAGCAATTGAAAAAGCTCGATAAAATTGCCTATATCCGGTTTGCCTCTGTCTACCGCAGTTTCGAAGATATCAAAGAATTTGGCGAAGAGATCGCGCGCCTGGAGGACTAAGCCGTGCAGGACGAGTATTACATGGCGCGGGCGCTAAAGCTGGCGCAACGAGGACGTTTTACCACGCATCCCAACCCGAATGTTGGGTGTGTCATTGTGAAAGATGGTGAAATCGTCGGTGAAGGTTACCATCACCGTGCGGGTGAACCGCATGCCGAGGTACACGCGTTGCGCATGGCTGGCGAAAAAGCCAAAGGCGCCACAGCGTATGTCACACTCGAACCCTGTAGCCATCATGGTCGAACGCCTCCGTGTTGTGATGCATTAATTGCCGCTGGCGTGGCGCGCGTGGTTGCCGCAATGCAAGACCCTAATCCGCAGGTCGCTGGGCGTGGGCTTTATCGCCTTCAACAAGCGGGGATTGACGTCAGCCACGGGCTGATGATGAGTGAAGCTGAACAATTGAATAAAGGCTTTCTCAAGCGGATGCGCACCGGCTTTCCTTATATCCAGTTAAAACTTGGCGCATCGCTTGATGGTCGCACGGCGATGGCGAGCGGTGAGAGCCAGTGGATCACTTCGCCTCAGGCGCGGCGCGATGTACAACGTCTGCGCGCGCAAAGTCATGCCATATTAACCAGCAGCACCACGGTGCTGGCAGACGATCCGGCCTTAACGGTGCGTTGGTCTGAACTGGACGAACAAACTCAGGTGCTCTATCCGCAACAAAATCTTCGCCAGCCGGTACGTATTGTGATTGATAGCCAAAATCGCGTGACGCCGGAACATCGTATTGTGCAGCAGCCCGGCGAAACCTGGTTTGCGCGTACGCAGGAGGATTCTCGTGAGTGGCCGGAAACGGTGCGTACCTTGCTGATTCCAGAGCATAAAGGTCATCTGGATTTGGTTGTACTGATGATGCAACTGGGTAAACAGCAAATTAACAGCATCTGGGTGGAAGCGGGGCCAACGCTCGCTGGCGCATTGCTACAGGCGGGTTTAGTCGATGAGCTGATCGTCTATATCGCACCTAAACTATTAGGCAGCGACGCCCGCGGATTATGCACCCTGCCGGGGCTTGAGAAATTAGCCGACGCTCCCCAATTTAAATTCAAAGAGATACGTCATGTAGGCCCGGATGTTTGCCTGCATTTAGTGGGTGCATGATCTCCCGGCTCGAAAGGGAAGCAGCGCACGAAATATTATGCTAAAATCCGCCCCCCTGCGGGGCCATACTCGAACCCGAAGGAATAAAATGAACATTATTGAAGCTAACGTTGCTACCCCGGACGCTCGCGTCGCCATCACCATCGCGCGTTTCAACAACTTTATCAATGACAGCCTGCTGGAAGGTGCAATTGACGCACTGAAACGTATCGGTCAGGTAAAAGATGAAAACATTACCGTCGTTTGGGTGCCTGGTGCCTACGAGCTGCCGCTGGCGGCGGGTGCACTGGCTAAAACCGGTAAATACGACGCGGTGATTGCGCTGGGTACGGTTATTCGTGGTGGCACTGCCCACTTTGAATATGTCGCTGGTGGTGCAAGCAACGGCCTGGCGCATGTTGCCCAGGACAGCGAAATTCCGGTTGCTTTTGGGGTTCTGACCACTGAAAGCATTGAACAAGCGATCGAACGTGCTGGCACCAAAGCTGGCAACAAAGGTGCAGAAGCTGCACTGACCGCGCTTGAAATGATTAATGTATTGAAAGCCATCAAGGCCTGAAATTAGTAAGGGGAAATCCGTGAAACCTGCTGCTCGTCGCCGCGCTCGTGAGTGTGCCGTCCAGGCGCTCTACTCCTGGCAGTTGTCCCAGAACGACATCGCTGATGTTGAATACCAGTTCCTGGCTGAACAGGATGTAAAAGACGTTGATGTCCTGTACTTCCGTGAGCTGCTGGCCGGGGTGGCGACTAACACCGCATACCTCGACGGACTGATGAAGCCATACTTGTCCCGCCTGCTGGAAGAACTGGGCCAGGTAGAAAAAGCCGTACTGCGCATTGCGCTGTATGAGCTGTCTAAACGTAGCGATGTGCCGTATAAAGTGGCCATTAACGAAGCGATCGAACTGGCGAAATCGTTCGGTGCAGAAGATAGCCATAAGTTCGTTAACGGCGTACTCGATAAAGCAGCCCCTGTGATTCGCCCTAACAAAAAGTAATATCCAGGCCGGTAGATTCACGGAAGACCGTTCCGCGATCGCCGGCCTTTTCTTTTTTACCTGCTGAGGCATAACGTATGGCATGTGGCGAGTTCTCCCTGATTGCCCGTTATTTTGACCGAGTAAGAAGTTCTCGTCTTGATGTTGAAGTGGGCATCGGCGACGATTGTGCACTTCTCAATATCCCCGAGAAACAGACCCTAGCGATCAGCACTGATACGTTGGTGGCGGGCAACCACTTCCTCCCTGATATCGATCCTGCGGATCTGGCATATAAAGCACTGGCAGTGAATTTAAGCGATCTGGCCGCGATGGGCGCCGATCCGGCCTGGCTAACGCTGGCATTGACCTTACCGGACGTCGACGAAGCGTGGCTTGAGTCCTTCAGCGACAGTTTGTTTGATCTTCTCAATTATTACGATATGCAACTCATTGGTGGCGATACCACGCGTGGGCCATTATCAATGACGTTGGGTATCCACGGCTTTGTCCCGATGGGACGAGCCTTAACGCGTTCTGGTGCGAAACCCGGTGACTGGATTTATGTGACCGGTACACCGGGCGATAGCGCCGCCGGGTTAGCAATTTTGCAAAACCGTTTGCAGGTTGCCGATGCTAAAGATGCGGACTACTTAATTAAACGTCATCTCCGTCCGTCGCCGCGTATTTTACAGGGGCAGGCATTGCGCTATCTGGCAAATTCAGCCATCGATCTCTCTGACGGTTTGATTTCCGATCTCGGGCATATCGTGAAAGCCAGCAACTGCGGCGCACGCATTGACCTGGCATTGCTGCCGTTTTCTGATGCGCTTTCTCGCCATGTTGAACCGGAACAGGCGCTGCGCTGGGCGCTCTCTGGCGGTGAAGATTACGAGTTGTGTTTCACGGTGTCGGAACTGAACCGTGGTGCGCTGGATGTTGCTCTCGGGCATCTTGGAGTTCCGTTTACCTGTATTGGTCAGATGATGGCCGATATCGAAGGGATCTGTTTTATTCGTGACGGCGAACCTGTCACGTTAGACTGGAAAGGATATGACCATTTTGCCACGCCATAAAGATGTCGCGAAAAGTCGCCTGAAGATGAGTAATCCGTGGCATCTGCTTGCTGTCGGATTCGGCAGTGGATTAAGTCCAATCGTTCCCGGCACGATGGGATCGCTGGCAGCGATTCCGTTCTGGTATCTGATGACCTTTTTGCCCTGGCAGCTCTATTCGCTGGTGGTGATGCTGGGGATCTGCATCGGTGTCTATCTTTGTCATCAAACGGCGAAAGACATGGGCGTGCACGATCACGGCAGCATTGTCTGGGACGAATTTATTGGTATGTGGATCACGCTCATGGCGCTGCCGACCAATGACTGGCAGTGGGTCGCCGCCGGGTTTGTGATTTTCCGTATCCTGGATATGTGGAAACCGTGGCCAATCCGCTGGTTTGATCGCAATGTACATGGCGGCATGGGGATCATGATAGATGATATTGTCGCCGGGGTGATTTCCGCAGGCATCTTGTACTTTATCGGTCATCACTGGCCGGTGGGTATTCTGTCGTAGGCCGGATAAGGCGTTCACGCCGCATCCGGCGGTTGTGCGCAGGTGCCAGATGCGCTTACGCTTATCCGGCCTACAAACCTGTGCCGAACGGTAGGCCGGATAAGGCGTTCACGCCGCATCCGGCGGTTGTGCGCTGATGCCGGATGCGCTTACGCTTATCCGGCCTACAAACCAGTGCCTGAACGGTAGGCCGGATAAGGCGTTCACGCCACATCCGGCGGTTGTGTGCTGGTGCCGGATGCGCTTACGCTTATCCGGCCTACAAATCTGTGCCTTAACGGTAGGCCGGATAAGGCGTTCACGCCGCATCCGGCAGTTGTGCGCCGGAGCCGGATGCGCTTACGCTTATCCGGCCTACAAACCTGTGCCGAACGGTAGGCCGGATAAGGCGTTCACGCCGCATCCGGCGGTTGTGCGCCGGAGCCGGATGCGCTTACGCTTATCCGGCCTACAAACCTGTGCCGAACGGTAGGCCGGATAAGGCGTTCACGCCGCATCCGGCAGTTGTGCGCAGGAGCCGGATGCGCTTACGCTTATCCGGCCTACAAACCTGTGCCTGAACGGTAGGCCGGATAAGGCGTTCACGCCGCATCCGGCAGTTGTGCGCCGGTGCCGGATGCGCTTACGCTTATCCGGCCTACAAACCTGTGCCTGAACGGTAGGCCGGATAAGGCGTTCACGCCGCATCCGGCAGTTGTGCGCCGGAGCCGGATGCGCTTACGCTTATCCGGCCTACAAATCTGTGCCTGAATGGTTGGCCGGATAAGGCGTTCACGCCGCATCCGGCAGTTGTGCGCCGGTGCCGGATGCGCTTACGCTTATCCGGCCTACAAATCTGTGCCTGAATGGTTGGCCGGATAAGGCGTTCACGCCGCATCCGGCAGTTGTGCGCTGATGCCGGATGCGCTCACGCTTACCCGGCCTACAAATCTGTGCCTGAACGGTAGGCCGGATAAGGCGTTTACGCCGCATCCGGCAGTTGTACGCCGGTGCCGGATGTGCTTACGCTTATCCGGCCTACAAACCAGTGCCTGAACGGTAGGCCGGATAAGGCGTTTACGCCGCATCCGGCGGTTGTGCGCCGGTGCCGGATGCGCTCACGCTTATCCGGCCTACAAACCTGTGCCTGAACGGCAGGCCGGATAAGGCGTTTACGCCGCATCCGGCGGTTGTGCGCCGGAGCCGGATGCGCTCACGCTTATCCGGCCTACAAATCTGTGCCTTAACGGTAGGCCGGATAAGGCGTTCTCGCCGCATCCGGCGGTTGTACGCCGGTGCCGGATGCGCTTACGCTTATCCGGCCTACAAATCTGTGCCTGAACGGTAGGCCGGATAAGGCGTTCACGCCGCATCCGGCAATTGTGCGCCGGAGCCGGATGCGGCGCTGGTCACCTCTTATCAGATCTGGATTCCTATTTAAATCCTACTACCGGATGTGGTTTATACGGCGTTTCCAGTTCAGCAATTTGCTCCGGTTTGAGTGTGATATCCACCGCATTCAGCAGTTCATTAAGCTGTTCCTCCCGCGAAGTTCCGATAATCGGCGCGGCAATGCCCGGTTTACTCAACAACCAGGCCAGCGCAGCTTGTGCCCGTGTTGTACCCAGTTCTTCACTGACGCCTGTTAACCGCTCTGCGATTTGTGCGTCATTTTCATCGCTCTCTTTATAAAGATTTTTCCCCACCTCATCAGATACCAGGCGTGCAGTAGTTTCTCCCCACGGACGAGTCAGTCGCCCCCGCGCCAGCGGGCTCCACGGAATCACCGCCACACCTTCCTCATAACACAGTGGCAGCATCTCGCGCTCTTCTTCGCGATAAATCAGATTGTAGTGATCCTGCATACTGACAAACTGTGCCCAGCCGTGCTGTTTTTGTAGATCCAGCGCCTGAGCAAACTGCGAGGCGTGCATGGATGACGCGCCGATATAACGCGCTTTCCCGGCTTTTACCACGTCGTTCAGGGCTTCCAGCGTCTCTTCGATTGGCGTGTTGTAATCCCAGCGATGAATTTGCAGGATATCGACATAATCCATGCCGAGACGTCGCAGGCTGTCGTCGATAGAGCGCAAAATTTGCGCACGGGATAATCCTTCCGGTAAATCACCAACGCGATGGAACACTTTGGTCGCAACGACCACGTCTTCACGACGGGCGAAATCCCGTAATGCGCGACCGACGATCTCTTCGCTGCTGCCGTCAGAATAACTGTTGGCGGTATCAAAGAAATTTATGCCACCTTCCAGTGCGCGTTTAATTATGGGACGGCTGCTCTCTTCCGGCAGTGTCCATGCATGATTACCGCGATCCGGCTCGCCAAAGGTCATGCAGCCGAGGCAAAGTCGGGAAACGCGAAGGTCGGTTTTTCCTAAGAGGGTGTATTGCATGCTGCCACTCCCGCTATGCTCGTCATACTTCAGGTTGCATGTGCTGCGGCTGCGAGTTATTCGGCCCATCCATGGGCCTCACCCTTAACAGGGCCGCTGCAAGCAGCGTTCAAATCCGCTCCATGCGGATTTGTCGTTCACCCCAGTCACTTACTTATGTAAGCTCCTGGGGCTTTACTCGCTTGCCGCTTTCCTGCAACTCGAATTATTTAGAGTCTATGCATAATTTCTTAAGCATAGCAGGAGTGGAGTAGAGATTATGCCAGCCAGGCCTTGATTTTGGCTTCCATACCGGCGGCATCGAGGCCGAGTTCGGCGCGCATTTCTTCCTGAGTTCCTTGTGGAATAAAAAAGTCCGGAAGGCCAATGTTCAGCACGGGCACGGGTTTACGATGTGCCATCAACACCTCGTTCACGCCGCTGCCTGCACCACCCATAATGGCGTTCTCTTCAACAGTGACCAGCGCTTCATGGCTGGCAGCCATTTCCAGAATTAACGCTTCATCAAGCGGCTTCACAAAACGCATATCGACCAGCGTAGCGTTCAGCGATTCGGCGACTTTCGCCGCTTCCGGCATCAACGTACCAAAGTTGAGGATCGCCAGCTTCTCACCACGACGCTTCACAATGCCTTTGCCAATTGGCAGTTTTTCCAGCGGCGTCAATTCCACGCCAACCGCGTTGCCGCGCGGGTAGCGCACCGCTGACGGGCCATCGTTATAGTGATAGCCAGTATAGAGCATCTGGCGACATTCGTTTTCATCGCTCGGGGTCATAATGACCATTTCCGGTATGCAGCGCAGGTAAGAGAGATCAAAAGCGCCCTGATGGGTTTGACCATCAGCACCGACAATGCCCGCACGGTCAATGGCGAACAGAACAGGGAGTTTTTGAATTGCCACGTCATGCAGCACCTGATCATAGGCGCGTTGCAGGAAGGTAGAGTAGATCGCGACAATGGGTTTGTACCCACCAATCGCCAGACCCGCAGCAAAGGTCACTGCGTGTTGTTCGGCGATTGCCACGTCGAAGTAGCGATCCGGGAATTTACGTGAGAACTCGACCATGCCGGAACCTTCGCGCATCGCCGGGGTAATCGCCATCAGCTTGTTGTCTTTCGCTGCGGTTTCGCACAACCAGTCACCAAAGATTTTTGAATAGCTTGGTAAACCGCCGTTACTTTTCGGCAAACAACCGCTGGAGGGATCAAATTTAGGCACGGCGTGGAAGGTGATTGGGTCTTTTTCTGCCGGTTCATAACCACGACCTTTTTTGGTCATGATATGCAGGAACTGCGGGCCTTTCAGGTCGCGCATGTTCTTAAGCGTGGTGATAAGCCCCAGCACATCGTGACCGTCAACCGGCCCGATATAGTTAAAACCCAGCTCTTCAAACAACGTGCCAGGCACCACCATGCCTTTAATATGTTCTTCGGTACGTTTGAGCAGCTCTTTAATGGGCGGCACGCCAGAGAAGACTTTTTTCCCGCCTTCGCGCAGCGAAGAGTAAAGCTTACCGGAAAGCAGCTGCGCCAGATGGTTGTTGAGCGCGCCAACATTTTCGGAAATCGACATTTCATTGTCGTTGAGAATCACCAGCATATCCGGGCGGATATCGCCCGCGTGATTCATCGCTTCAAACGCCATGCCTGCGGTAATCGCGCCATCGCCAATCACACAGACGGTGCGGCGATTTTTGCCTTCTTTCTCGGCAGCAACCGCAATACCAATTCCGGCACTGATAGAGGTTGATGAATGCCCGACGCTTAATACGTCATATTCGCTCTCGCCGCGCCACGGGAACGGGTGCAGACCGCCTTTCTGACGGATGGTGCCGATTTTGTCGCGGCGTCCGGTCAAAATTTTATGCGGATAAGCCTGATGCCCCACATCCCAAATCAATTGGTCAAACGGGGTGTTATAGACGTAGTGCAGCGCCACGGTCAGTTCGACCGTGCCCAGCCCGGAGGCGAAGTGCCCGCTGGAACGGCTCACGCTGTCGAGTAAATAGCGGCGCAGTTCGTCGCAGAGTTTCGGTAAACTCTCTTTTGGCAACAGTCGTAACTCCTGGGTGGAGTCGACCAGTGCCAGGGTCGGGTATTTGGCAATATCAAAACTCATCAGGGGCCTATTAATACTTATTGTTTATTTATTACGCTGGATGATGTAGTCCGCTAGCGCTTCCAGTGCCGAGGTATCGAGTGACTGTTCTGCCAGTTGTTTCAGCGACTGGCGGGCATCATCGATCAGATCCCGGGCTTTCTTCCGGGCTTGCTCAAGACCCAGAAGTGCAGGGTAGGTACTTTTACCAAGCTGCTGGTCGGCACCCTGGCGTTTACCCAACGTTGCAGTATCTCCCACCACATCCAGGATGTCATCCTGAACCTGGAAGGCAAGGCCGATGCTCTCTGCGTACTTGTCGAGTACTGGCAGAGCACGACGTCCTTTATCTCCGGCGCTTAATGCACCAAGGCGAACGGCGGCGCGAATCAACGCGCCGGTTTTATGACGATGAATACGCTCAAGCGCGTCCAGAGGTACGTGTTTGCCTTCAGCGTCTAAATCCAACGCCTGACCGCCGCACATTCCGGCAATCCCGCTGGCGCTCGCCAGTTCAGAAATCATCGAGATTCTGTCGCGATCCGACACTTCCGGCATATCGGCATCGCTTAAAATCGAGAACGCCAGCGTTTGTAAAGCGTCGCCAGCGAGAATCGCGTTAGCTTCGCCAAACTTCACATGACAGGTCGGCAAGCCGCGACGCAGATCGTCATCGTCCATTGCCGGTAAATCATCATGAATTAATGAGTAAGCGTGGATACACTCAACGGCGGCAGCGGGGACGTCCAGCGTGTTTGTGCTAACGCCGAACATATGACCGGTGGCATAAACTAGGAAAGGTCGCAGGCGCTTACCACCTAATAATGCGCCATACTGCATGGTTTCGACCACGGGAGTGTTCTGAAAGGGCAGTGGGGCGATAAAACGGCTCAGCGCCTGGTTGGCCTGCTTAACGCAGGCTTCGAGTTGCTGCGGAAAGTCCATTACTCATTGTCCGGTGTAAAAGGGGTTAGAGAGGCGTCTTGATTGTCAGACAGCAAAATTTGTACGCGCTGTTCGGCTTGTTGTAATTTGGCCTGCCCCTGACGTGCCAGCTGCACGCCGCGTTCGAACTCGTTCAGCGCCTCTTCCAGCGGCAGGTCACCACTTTCCAGACGGGTTACAATCTGTTCCAGCTCGCTCAGCGCCTTTTCAAAGCTGGCGGGCGCCTCATTTTTCTTCGGCATAATGAATGTCTGACTCTCAATATTTTTCGCCCCGTCATGGTAACGGACTCAGGGCAAATAGCAAATAACGCGCAATGGTAAGGTGATGTGCGCAGCAAAGCGATGTTAGTGGTATACTTCCGCGCCTGGATGCAGCCGCAGGTGTGGGCTGCTGTATTTTTCCCTATACAAGTCGCTTAAGACTTGCCAACGAACCATTGCCGCCATGAAGTTTATCATTAAATTGTTCCCGGAAATCACCATCAAAAGCCAATCTGTGCGCTTGCGCTTTATAAAAATCCTTACCGGGAACATTCGTAACGTTTTAAAGCACTATGATGAGACGCTCGCTGTCGTCCGACACTGGGATAACATCGAAGTTCGCGCGAAAGATGAAAACCAGCGTCTGGCCATTCGCGACGCCCTGACCCGTATTCCGGGTATCCACCATATTCTCGAAGTCGAAGACGTGCCGTTTACCGACATGCACGATATTTTCGAGAAAGCGTTGGTGCAGTATCGCGATCAGCTGGAAGGGAAAACCTTCTGCGTACGCGTAAAGCGCCGTGGCAAACATGATTTTAGCTCGATTGATGTGGAACGTTACGTCGGTGGCGGTTTAAATCAGCATATTGACTCCGCGCGCGTGAAGCTAACCAATCCGGATGTGACTGTCCATCTGGAGGTTGAAGACGATCGTCTGCTGCTGATCAAAGGTCGCTACGAAGGTATTGGCGGTTTCCCGATTGGCACCCAGGAAGATGTGCTGTCGCTCATTTCCGGTGGTTTCGACTCCGGGGTTTCCAGTTATATGTTAATGCGTCGCGGCTGTCGCGTGCATTACTGCTTCTTTAACCTTGGCGGCGCGGCGCATGAAATTGGCGTTCGCCAGGTGGCGCATTATCTGTGGAACCGCTTTGGCAGCTCCCACCGTGTGCGTTTTGTCGCCATTAACTTTGAACCGGTCGTCGGGGAAATTCTCGAGAAAATCGACGACGGTCAGATGGGCGTTATCCTCAAACGGATGATGGTGCGTGCGGCGTCTAAAGTGGCTGAACGTTACGGCGTACAGGCGCTGGTCACCGGCGAAGCTCTGGGTCAGGTGTCCAGCCAGACGCTGACCAACCTGCGCCTGATTGATAACGTCTCCGATACGCTGATCCTGCGTCCGCTGATCTCTTACGACAAAGAGCACATCATCAACCTGGCTCGCCAGATTGGTACTGAAGACTTTGCCCGTACTATGCCGGAATATTGCGGTGTGATCTCCAAAAGCCCGACGGTGAAAGCGGTTAAATCGAAGATTGAAGCGGAAGAAGAGAAGTTCGACTTCAGCATTCTCGATAAAGTGGTTGAGGAAGCGAATAACGTTGATATCCGTGAAATCGCCCAGCAGACCGAGCAGGCAGTGGTTGAAGTGGAAACCGTCAATGGCTTCGGCCCGAACGACGTGATCCTTGATATTCGCGCTATTGATGAACAAGAAGATAAGCCGCTGAAAGTTGAAGGCATCGACGTGGTTTCTCTGCCGTTCTACAAACTGAGCACTAAATTTGGCGATCTCGACCAGAACAAAACCTGGCTGTTGTGGTGTGAGCGCGGGGTGATGAGCCGTCTGCAGGCGCTCTATCTGCGCGAACAGGGCTTTAACAATGTGAAGGTGTATCGCCCGTAATTTGTGGTTGTGACGTCGCATCTGGCCAGATGCGACGCTTACCGCATCTAACACTACTCGTAATAATTATAAATCCCTGCCGCCATCACCAGTTGTGATGCCACTTCATGGGCTTTCTCGCGCCCAACCAACAGGTCGATAATTTTCAGACCAAAATCAATAGCCGTGCCTGGCCCCTGGCTGGTCAGCAATTTTACCCGTGCATCCCAGACAACGCGCTTGTCCTGCCATTGTTCAGCGGGAATTTTGTCTTTCAGCGTCGGGAAGCCGGTCATATTGCCAATCGGGAAGATATCGTGTGGGACCAGCACGGTGGCTGGCACGGCGCAAATAGCCGCGACAATACGTCCGGAACGGTGGAACTGTTTAACGGTTTCAACCAGCAGGGTGCTATCGCGGAAACATTCTGCGCCTTTAATACCACCAGGCAGAACGATCACGTCATATTCGCCATCAGCCACTTCGACCAGCGGCGCATCCGTCAGCAGCTTCACGCCGCGTGAGCAGGTAATCGCCAGGTTGCCATCGCTGGCGACGCTGGCAGTGGTGACTTTGATACCACCGCGAACCAGCAGGTCGATAGTGGTGACGGCTTCAGTCTCTTCACTACCAGGGGCGAGGCAAACTAGTGCCGATGCGCTCATATTCACTCTCCTTTCTTTTTACCATTTCAAACAGGCGGGTGTTTTCCGGTACAGCAATCCCATGCGCACGGGCGCGGCGTAAGAGAAAACCATTGATATAGTCGATTTCAGTGTGGCGCAGTGCGTGGATATCCTGCAACATCGACGAGATATTTTCCGCTGTGGCATCAATCACCTGCATCACGTAATCACGTAAATCTTCTGCTGAAGTATGATGTCCTTCGCGTTCGATCACTGCGGCGACTTCTTCGCATACCTGCATAATTTCTTGCGGATGATGACGTAATTCACCATTCGGACAATTCCAGATGGCGGTCAGTGGATTAATCACACAGTTGACTGCCAGCTTGCGCCACAGCTCGGCGCGAATATTGTTATGCCACGCAACATCGGGTAACACGGTTTGCAAAATATCTGCCAGATAGCTGTAATCACCGTCCTGTTGCCGTGCCGGGCCAATGTGTGTAATACCGTTTGCCACATGAATAATGACATTTCCGTCGCGGCGCGCCGCATGGGTGGTCGTGCCCATCAGTAATGGTTGCGCAATGTTTTGCAACTCTTCAATAGTGCCCATGCCGTTGTGAATTAACAGTATTGGCGTGGTTACAGGCAGTGTGGATGCAAGGCTTTTGACGGCATCGGAAACCTGCCATGCTTTCAGCGTCACCAGTAGTAGATCGCTGGTGGCCAGAAAATCGGGATCGTTGGCGGTCAGCGATTCGTTAAATATCAAACCATCTGTCTCAACCAGATTCACACTACAATAAGGTTGCGGTACGCGTAGCCAGCCCTGAACGTCGTGACCCTGTTTGCAAAGTGCTGTAAGCCATAATTGCCCTAAGGCACCGCATCCCAATACGGTAATTTTCATTGTTCCTCCTCACCCGCAACCACTCCGGGTGTTCAATAAGGCTATCCCTTAATTGTGCATGCTGTTGCGACTATGCACAATTAAGGGATGCATCCGGGTGCAGGACTGTCGGTTATTTAACTTTGCAGGTATTATGCTTCGCATCAAAAATGAAGGGAGAGGAAAAGATGCCATCTTTCGATATTGTCTCTGAAGTTGATCTTCAGGAAGCACGTAACGCGGTCGATAACGCAAGCCGCGAAGTGGAGTCCCGTTTTGACTTCCGTAACGTTGAAGCCTCATTTGAGCTGAATGACGCCAGCAAAACCATCAAAGTGTTGAGCGAATCTGACTTCCAGGTCAATCAGTTGCTGGATATTCTGCGTGCCAAGCTGCTGAAGCGCGGCATTGAAGGCAGTTCGCTGGATGTACCGGAAAATATCGTTCATAGCGGTAAAACCTGGTTTGTGGAAGCGAAACTGAAACAGGGCATTGAGAGCGCGACCCAGAAGAAAATCGTCAAGATGATCAAAGACAGCAAACTGAAGGTGCAGGCGCAAATTCAGGGCGATGAGATCCGCGTAACGGGCAAATCTCGTGATGATTTGCAGGCAGTGATGGCGATGGTACGTGGTGGCGATCTCGGTCAGCCGTTCCAGTTTAAAAACTTCCGCGATTAATCGCGACAATGTGCGTTTTGTTCATGTCAGATGCGGCATGAACGTCTAATTCGGCCTACAAAGGTTTGTAACTCAGGAACTTTGTAGGCCTGATAAGCGTAGCGTATCAGGCAATTAGGCTCGTTTTTTATGCCTGACGAATGGCCTGTTCAACCTCAAAGCGATTCGTCACTTTGCTGTCGATTTTCACATAAGCTGAATGTTCTTGTTCTGCAATCAACACTTCTTTGACACCGGCGGTCTCCAGCAAACGCACTTTTAACGCATCGTTTGCGGCAAGGTTTGCCGGGATTTCAATGCGCAAACTGCTGACATACGGCGGTTCTTTCATGGTACTGGCGACTGCCAGCCACACTGCGGCCAGCATTGCGCCAGCGAGAAATACCCCCTGACCGTCAAACATGCCGTCAATCCAGCCGCCCAGCGAACCGCCAATCGCCACGCCAAGAAACTGGCTGGTGGAGTAAACGCCCATCGCCGTACCTTTGTAACCCGCTGGCGACTCTTTACTGATAAGTGAGGGCAGGAGAGCTTCCATTAAATTAAACGCCACAAAGAAAAGCTGTACGCCGGCCACAAGTTGCCAGAATTGCGTTTGTGCGTTCCACAGTACAATTTCCGCAACCACGATCAGTCCGACGCTGAAGACAAAGACTTGCTTCATCTTACGCTTAACTTCGGCATAGATAATGAAAGGCACGACCGAGCCAAAGGCGATTAGCATCGTCGCCAGGTAGACCTTCCAGTGTTCAGCCGCCGGAAAACCTGCGCCAGCAAGTTGCCCTGGCAGGGCAACAAACGTCGACATCAGAAGCATGTGCAGACACATAATGCCGAAGTTGAGTTTCAGCAGCCGCGGTTCTGCCAGCACTTTACTAAAACTGCCTTTCACCATCCCGGATTCACGATTGAGTACGTGCGTGCTGCTGTTGGGAACAACCCAAATGGTCAACGCAATGCCGGTCGTTGCCAGAATAGCAATCATCCAGAACAGTGCGTGTAGCCCAAGTTTGTGAGTAATGATCGGGCCAAGCACCATCGCAATGGCGAAGGTAATGCCAAAACTTACACCGATAAATGCCATCGCTTTGGTGCGGTTTTGTTCGCGCGTGAGATCGGAAAGCAGCGCCATAACGGCAGCGGCAATCGCTCCTGAGCCTTGTAACGCCCGGCCCAAAATAATTCCCCAGATAGAGTCGGAAAGCGCAGCGATAACGCTACCGGCGGCAAACACCGCCAGCCCGCCGACGATTAATGGTTTGCGACCAATACGGTCGGAAAGCAGGCCAAACGGAATCTGAAAAACGGCCTGAGTCAGACCATAAATACCAATGGCAATGCCTATTAATGCTTCGCTGGCACCTTGCAGGGTCATACCATATGTGGTCAGAACCGGCAGAACCATAAACATGCCCAGCATGCGCAATGAAAATACGGTTCCTAAACCCCAGGTCGCGCGCCGCTCCGCTGGCGTCATTTTATAATCGTTCATTACCACCTCTTAAAAAATTGCCCACATAGTGTAGTGCGGAGCGCATGTTGGGTAAACAGAGTGTTAATGAGAAAATATTACAGAGGAGAGTAATTTGTGGGGCCGGTATGATTTTTTCGCATTCATTAAATGAATGCTTTATATGTTGAAAATAACGAACTCTTAAGAAAAATGATTTTGCCTCAAAAGTAATAATATTATTTCTTGATTGGTGTATGCATTTTTTATCCGGCGAATATGCTGTTTTTATCTCAATAAATAAACGTGTTGATGGCATGGATGATAATGTTTCAGGCTAAATATGTACTTATTACCTGGACCTTTATGGTATAATATTTATTCACTAAACAGATGTTTGGTGGTTAAACACTATGGAAATATATAACAGGGCAGGTATAAAGGTATCTATGTTAACTAAAAGGACAATATTGTCCTTAATGCTGATGGTGTCACAAGGCTCATTGGCAAGCGAGAAAGCGCATGAATTGTATGACAGCATATACGGTGAAAAAACTGCGCCCGATGTTATAAGTACACTGCATAAAATGGCTGAGTTGGGGGATGTCGACGCGCAGAGCCTGTTAGGCTGGGAATATTATCAGCCTCGCTATGATACCAAACCCGACGTTCAGGAAGCGATTAAATGGTTCGAGTTAGCCGCAAAGCAAGGTGATGGAGAAGCTCAGTTAGCGCTGGGGAAAATCTACTACGACGGTGAGCTGGTGCGGGTGGATTATGCCAAAGCGTATGCGTTATTTAATCAGGCCGCGCAACAAGGTGTAAGTTTTGCATGGTCTTGGCTGGGCATGATGTACGCTAATGGTCAGTATGTTGAGGTGGATTGCATTAAAGCGAAGGAATATCTTGCAAAGGGGGTGCATATTTATGCGTATGATGCTCCGAAAGACTTTCTTGCCGCCTGTCGAAAAGACATGATTGACAGAAAAACGGTAGATAATACGTTACCCGTGCTTACTGTTACCGGGTCCGGTATGCGGGATAATTTTATGGGTGAGAGTTTTTCCTGCATGGAAAGCCTCTTTGCCAAAACCAATAAATTAGGCGAAGTGGCCAATCTTCGCGTGACGTTCAGCATCCGTAGCCCTTCCGGCAAGGAGACTAACCAAACGGTTGGCTTCGCGCCTTTCGGCTTAAACCGGCTGAATATTAATTTTACTGATTACGTGTTTGGTTCATTTACCAGTAATTCATCTCTTATTCTTTATAAAGCGGACTTTGCGCGAAAATCTTGTGCAAATATTAAGACGACAATCGTTGCCGCAACGGCGACCATTAACGGTAAGGATGTGGAGCTGCTTAAAGCGGGGGCAATTCACCAGAAACTTTAAGTTCTCAGGATGCTGGTGAATGTGCTCATGCAAAAAAAGGACAATGCGCGCCCCTGGCCGCTAAGTTATTGGATTGAATCCACGGTATAAATGGTACGGATGATTCTTCACTAAGTTGATGATCGCTTCTGTTTCATTGCCCACTCGTCTGTTTTTGGGATAAACAAGTGCGTAACGCGCAAGCGGAAGATGTTCTCTTATCGGCAGCTCAATAAAGTTTTCATTATTAAAAGGCGTCGACATGGCTTTTGCCAGCACGCTGAGAAATTCAGCATGAGCCACCAGATTATATACTCTAAATAATTCGAGTTGCAGGAAGGCGGCAAGCGAGTGAATCCCCAGGAGCTTACATAAGTAAGTGACTGGGGTGAGCGAACGCAGTCGCAGCACATGCAACTTGAAGTATGACGAGTATAGATAGTAATGACGGAGTCAGTGCGTACGACGCGATCGGTATTGACGACGTTATGCTCAAATAATTCAAATAACGCCTGGTAATAGCCCATATCCGTTTGTGGTAGTACCCACCGTGCGGGCCGTGAAGAGCATGAAACCCGGCGTTACTGTATTCAGCAACTGGAACAATGGGGTTATAAAATCACCGATTGCTTTGAGACGGGTTTTTACGCCGATTTACAGGTAAATGATCATTTTCAGACTATCGCTTTTCGTGCCGATATGGACGCTTTGCCTGCAGAAGAAAAAAGTGGCGAGGTCGTGACGTCTGCTAATCCTGGTGCTGCGCATCTCTGCGGGCATGATATTCATATGGCAGTATCATTGACTGCTGCACGCATGATGAGCGATTGCAAAGATCGCCTGAAATATAATATTCGTTTCCTTTTTCAACCCTCCGAAGAAATGTTTCGCGGTGGGGCGAAAGGGATGGTGGAGGCCGGCTGCCTGAACGGTGTTGAACGGGTGTATGGTTTACATAATGATCCGCAGATCGATTATGGCAAAATCTCCGTTCATCCTGGCATTATGTCCTCGAATGGCGATCAGTTTAAGGTGACTATCGAAGGGAAGAGCGCACACGCTTCTGCCCCTCATCTCGGACTGGATGCCCTTTCAGAGGCTGTACGCTTACTCAGTTCGTTCAGAAGTATTATTACGGACAATATCGATCCGAATAAACCTGCGCTTATCTCAACGTGTATGTTGAAGGCCGGCGAAGCGCCAAATATTCTGGCGCGTAATGCTGAGTTTCAGGGATCAATCCGCTCTTTTGATAAAGATGTGCATACCACGCTGATGGAAAAGTTCAAAAATGAACTTGAGGAGTCGCGCCACCGTGGATTTAAAGTTGAACTTGATATCAGGGGGTATCCGGCAATTAATAACCACCGCCAGGCGACGCAGGATTTAATTGATGCCAGTCGCCAGCTGCTGGGTGACGAGGGAGTATTGACGGATTTACCGCCGATGGTAGGCTCCGAAGACTTTTCGTATTTCCTTGAAGAACGGCCCGGCGCATTTTTCTTTTTAGGCAGTGGCGACCATGCGAAAGGGATCTGTAACCCGCTACATTCGAATCCGTTTATTGCCAATGAGAAATCAATTTTGCTGGGCGCTTTGATTTATGGCTCACTGGTTGGCCTTGCGCCCGATCGTAGCGCCTTGTAATTAGCGTAATAAAAAACGCCCCGAATGTGACATTCGGAGCGTTTATCTTTATGAGATTTCGCGCGTTTACCACACAGAAGCCAACAGCGTATGCGAATCCGGCACCATAAAATCAACGGACATCATTACCGAGAGGGCAGTGATGGCGATGATAGAGAAGCCGAACAGCTTGCGCGCCCAGATTCGATCATCAGCAACGTTATAACCGCGCAGGGCCATGCCTAACCACCAGACGCTAACCGCTGCGGCAACCACCAGATATTTATACCCGGCGTAACCGCCAAGAGAGAGCATCAGCGTGGCCACGGCAAAGGCGATGATATACAGCGTGATGTGATTCTTTGCCACCGAAATGCCTTTTACTACTGGCAATACCGGAATGTTTGCCGCCTGATAATCCTTAAAGCGGAAAATGGCGATGGCATAAGAGTGAGGCATCTGCCACAGGCTGAAGATAGCCAGCAGGATCGCTGCGCCGCTATCGAACTCGCCGGTTACCGCACAGTAGCCGATCACCGGCGGCGCAGCGCCGGAGAGCGAACCAATCAACGTGCCGTAGACAGAGTGGCGTTTCATGTACAGGCTATAAACGCCAACATACACCACAAAGCCCATCACCCCCAGCCAGCAGGCCAGCGGATTCGCGCCAAACCACAGCAGCATAAAGCCAGCAAAGCCTAGCAAGGTAGCGTACACCAGCGAGACAGCAGGAGAGATCAGGCCTTTAACCAGCACCCGATTCTTCGTCCTTTCCATCTTTCTGTCGATATCCCTGTCGATGTAGTTGTTAAACACACAACCTGACGCCACAACCAGTGATACCCCAACCAGCGTGTAGATAAACAAGGGATAATCAATGCTGCCCTTTGAGGCCAGCAGAAATCCCCCTATCACCGAGATCAGGTTGCCAAAGATGATGCCTGGTTTCGTTACTTGCAGGTATTGCTTAAACATCATAACCGCCGCTCTTAGTGCATCATCATGTTGTAGTTGAGGTTCCACATAATCCAGATGGAGCCTACAACCAGGATAGCGATGATTAACACGGTGAAGACAAACGCCGTCATGTTCCAGCCTTCATCTGATTTGGTATTCATGTGCAGGAAGCACACCAGATGCACCAGAACCTGTACCACTGCCATTGCCAGGATTGTTCCCAGAGTTACGGTCGGAGAGGCAGCTCCTGTCATCACCATCCAGAACGGAATCACCGTCAGGATTATCGACAGGATAAAGCCTGTCATGTAGGTTTTTACGCTGCCATGGGACGCGCCGCCGTTCACGTTAGAATGACTCATTACATCGCCCCCATCAGATAAACAACAGTGAACACACTGATCCACACCACATCCAGGAAGTGCCAGAACAAACTCAGGCACATGATGCGGGTACGGTTAGTGCTGGTCAGGCCGCGACGGGCGATTTGCACCATCAGCACTGCCATCCAGATCAGACCGGAAGTGACGTGCAGACCATGTGTACCGACCAGCGCAAAGAACGCTGACAGGAAGCCGCTGCGATCCGGGCCCATGCCGTTAACAATCAGGTGATGGAATTCATAGATTTCCATCCCGATAAATCCAGCACCAAACAACCAGGTCAACGCCAGCCAGGAGATAACCTGGCTTTTGTTGTTTTTGTACATGGCGATAGCTGCCATGCCGTAGGTGATGGAGCTGAACAACAGCAAGAACGTTTCAACCAGAACGAACGGCAGTTCGAAAATGTCCTTACCTGTCGGGCCACCTGCGGTGCCGTTCACCAGAACGGCATAGGTAGCAAACAAGATAGAGAACAGAATGCAATCGCTCATCAGGTAAATCCAAAATCCGAAGATTTTGTTTCCACCTGCATCGTGGTGCCCGTGTTCGTGCGCGTGGGCAGTCGCGTGCGTCAAAGTATCAGTTGCCATTTTTCAGCCCTGCCTTAGTAATCTCATCGAAATGCTGGTTTTCCAGTTTTTCGATTTCTGCCACCGGCACGTAGTAATCCACGTCCTCGTCGAAGCTTTTCACGATCCAGGTGATGATCATGCCTGCGAAGCCTACAATCGCCAGCCACCAGATATGCCAGATCATGGCGAAACCGAAGATGGTGGAGAAAGCCGCAATGACGATACCGGCGCCGCTGTTTTTCGGCATATGAATTTCTTCATAGTGGTCAGGCTTTTTGTACGCTTCACCTTTCTCTTTCATTTCCCAGAATGCATCACGTTCGTGAACGTGTGGCACAACGGCAAAGTTATAGAACGGAGGCGGGGAAGAGGTTGCCCACTCCAGCGTACGGCCACCCCACGGGTCGCCAGTCAGGTCACGGTTCTGGTCGCGGTCGCGAATAGAAACGTACATCTGGATAACGAGGCAGAGAATACCCAGTGCAATCAGTACTGCACCGCCGGCTGCAATCATCAGCATGGTGTGGAACTGCGGGTCAATCTGCTGGCTCAAACGACGAGTCATGCCCATGAAGCCCAGCGCATACAGCGGCATAAAGGCAACGAAGAAGCCGATGATCCAGAACCAGAACGCGCGTTTACCCCAGGTTTCGTTCAGTTTGAAACCGAACGCTTTAGGCCACCAGTAGGTCATCCCTGCGAAGCAGCCGAAGACCACGCCGCCGATGATAACGTTATGGAAGTGCGCAATCAGGAACAGGCTGTTATGCAGAACGAAGTCCGCGCCCGGTACTGCCAGCAGCACACCCGTCATCCCGCCCACCGAGAAGGTGACGATAAAACCGATGGTCCACAGCATCGCGGAATGGAACACGATGCGGCCCTGATACATGGTGAACAGCCAGTTGAAGATCTTCACCCCGGTCGGGATGGCGATAATCATCGTGGTGATACCAAAGAAGGCGTTTACGTTCGCGCCCGCACCCATCGTAAAGAAGTGGTGCAGCCAGACGATAAACGACAGCACGGTGATACAGACGGTTGCCCATACCAGCGAGGTATAACCAAACAGACGTTTACGTGAGAAGGTTGCCGCAATTTCGGAGAACACACCGAAAACAGGCAGGATCAGAATGTAAACTTCCGGGTGGCCCCAGGCCCAAATCAGGTTGATGTACATCATCATGTTGCCACCCATATCGTTGGTAAAGAAATGGGTGCCCAGATAGCGATCCAGGGTTAACAACGCGACGGTAACTGTCAGAATTGGGAAGGAAGCAATAATCAGTACGTTCGCGCACAGTGATGCCCAGGTAAATACTGGCATCTTGAACATGGTCATGCCCGGTGCGCGCATCTTCAGAATGGTAACGAAGAAGTTGATACCGGTTAGCGTCGTACCAATACCGGATAGCTGGAGACTCCATATCCAGTAATCGACACCGACTCCCGGACTGTACTCTATTCCCGATAGTGGTGGATAGGCCAGCCAGCCGGTCTGCGCAAATTCGCCCACGCCGAGAGAAACGTTAACCAGAATCACGCCAACAACGGTAAACCAGAAGCTTAAGTTGTTGAGGAACGGGAACGCAACGTCACGTGCGCCGATCTGTAGCGGAACGACCAGGTTCATCAGACCGATAACAAAAGGCATCGCCACGAAGAAGATCATAATCACGCCGTGCGCGGTGAAGATCTGATCGTAGTGGTGAGGTGGCAGGAAGCCGGCTTCGCCCGCCGAGGCAAGGGCCTGCTGGCTACGCATCATAATGGCGTCAGCAAAACCACGCAGCAACATCACAATCGCCACGATGATATACATAATACCGAGGCGTTTATGGTCGACGGAGGTCAGCCACTCTTTCCACAGGTAGGTCCACTTACCAAAGTAAGTGATCAGGCCAACGAGCGCCAGACCTCCCAAAATAATGCCAGCGATCGTAACCATGACGATAGGTTCATGGAACGGGACTGCATCAAGTGATAATTTTCCGAACATCTTTATTCTTCCTCAACCCCTTTAATGGGCAGATTCCGCGTGGCTCATGCCCATGCCTTCCATACCTTCGTGCGCACTGTGCTCACCTTCTGGCTGGGTCATGTCCATGCTCTTACCGTGAGCCATAAACTTGTTAATCACATCGGTAAACAAATCTGGTTTCACGTTGGAGAAATATTCCACCTGGTTGTATTCGCTAGGTGCGGCCAGTTTTTCGAAGGCAGCCATGTCAGACATGGTGTTCGGCGACTGTTTCGCTTTTGCGACCCACTGGTCGAATGTGGCGCGATCCGGTGTTGCAATAGCTTTGAATTTCATGCCTGAGAAGCCCGGGCCGCTGTAGCTGGCAGAGATACCGTCATAAGTACCGGGTTCGTTGGCGATCAGATGTAGGCGAGTCTGCATACCGGCCATGGCATAAATCTGGCTACCCAGGCGCGGAATGAAGAAGGAGTTCATCACGGAGTTGGAGGTCACTTTGAAGTACACCGGAGTGTTCGCCGGGAAAGCGATTTCATTCACGGTAGCAATGCCCTGTTCCGGGTAGATGAAGAACCATTTCCAGTCCATGGAAACCACTTCGATGGTAATGGGCTTCTCGTCGTGTGCCAGCGGCTTGCTAGGCTCAAGAGCGTGAGTGGTTTTCCAGGTCAGTACCGCAAGAAAGATGATGATTAAGATAGGCACCGTCCAGACCACAGCTTCCACTTTATTGGAGTGTGACCAGTTCGGGCTGTACTTAGCATCTTTATTGCTCGCACGATACTTCCAGGCGAAACCAACAGCCATCAAGATTGCGGGAATAACGACAATCAACATCAAGCCAAATGCCGTCAGTATCAGTGAACGTTGCTCCAGACCAATCTGTCCTTTGGGATCTAACAGCGCAGAATTACAGCCACTGAGCAATGCAGTGCCTGCGAATAATGACAACCATCCCAAACTTTTATTGTATTTCCTGAGTCTCATTTAACGACCTCAATTCCACGGGATCTGGTGGCGTTTAAAGTGTGTGGGCATCTTACGGGAAGGTTACATTACTGTAAACACAATTAAATTTTTGTTACTTTGGTTTGGCTGCTTTGTCGCATATGTTGCAAAATGTATCAAATTGATTTTAAGAAGCTGTTGCAAAAGGGCGTTATAACGAAAGGGGAAAGTAGAAGGCGTCTGAGCGGGCAATAGGTATAACCAATGCGCAATAAAACAATTATCTAACAATTGGTTATCATTAAGGTGATAATTAAGACGTGAGAAAATAAAAATTTATTAGCTGAATCGTGTAAAAAAATAGAATTCATAAATTACGCAAATAATTTCCAAAAACTAAGCCGCACAAAAGGACAAATATTAATAAACGATAGTGATGTTTATTTAGCCATAATAATGACGGCGAGTGATTACTACGGCTAAATAATATTTACAGATTACGTCAGGTGCGTTTTCGTAGTGCCAGATAATCCAGTAAACCACCAAGCACGACGCCAGAGAGAGCGACTAAAACCCCGGCTTCCAGCAGAGCCGGCAGGAAAGAGAAGTGCGTCAAGTCCAGCGTGTCCAGCATCAACAGCAGTAACCACACGGCCAACAGGCTGACGCCCGCCGCCAGTGTCCACATGGCAAAAGCATAACCTGCCGGATACTCGGTACGGGGGATAAAGTTGTCATTTAACCTTGTATATTCAAGCGTCTGGCGACAAACCAGCAGCAAAATAAGCCCTGGTACGGCGGCAGCGACAGAGAACAGATAGAATGTTGACCAGCCGTGTGATTCAACAAACCAACCCGCCACGGGGCCGACATAAACTCGCCCTACAGCAGAAAGCGCTGAGAGCAGGGCAAACTGAGTCGCGGAAAATGACTTGTTACACAGCGTCATTAACAGCGCTACAAAGGCTGAGGTCCCCATCCCGCCACAGAGATTTTCGAAAAAGACGGCTGCGCCCATGCTGAAGAGATGCTTATCAGTAATCGACAGTAGCCAGTAACCGGCGTTAGACGCACCTTGCAAAATGCCGAAAATTAGCAGTGCACGGAACAGCGACAGGCGCTGCATCAGAATCCCGCCGTACAACGCGCCAACAATAGTCGCCAGTAAGCCAAGCGTTTTGTTAACCACACCTACTTCACCCGCGTCAAATCCGATGCCACGAATCAAAAACGTGGTGGTCAGGCTCATGGCGAATGCGTCACCCAGCTTATACAGCACGATAAGAAGCAAAATAATCCAGGCATTATTGCGACCAAAGAAATCTCGCAGGGGGGCAACAACCGCTTGTTCCAGCGTTTTTGGCACAGGAATGGTGTCGGTTGGTTCTGGTGCAAGCAACGTCGCGATAATACAGGGGATCAACAGCGCCGCCATCAACCAGTACATGCCCTGCCAGCCCAGCCATTTATCTGCCAGCCACAGGGCTAAGCCGCCGGAAACCAGCATCCCCAGACGATACCCCAGCACGCTGATTGCCGCACCCGCACCACGTTCTTCTGCCGGGAGCACATCGGTTTTCCACGCATCGAAGACAATATCCTGGGAGGCAGAGCAAAAAGCGATCACCACTGCCAGTGCCGCCATCCAGCGGAGTTGGGTGCCTGGTTCGAGAAACCCCATCGCCGCAATGGCGACTAATAACAGGATTTGCGTGGCGAGCAACCAACCGCGTCGCCGCCCAAAAAACGGGGGCGTGTAGCGGTCCATCAGCGGTGACCAGAGGAATTTAAAGACGTAAGCCTGGCCTACCAGAGAGAAGAAACCAATGGTTTTGAGATCGATATTCTCAACCGTCATCCACGCCTGTAAGGTGCCGGATGTCAGGGCGAGCGGCAGCCCGGAAGCAAAACCCAGGATCAGCAATATGGCTGAACGTGGCTGTTGGAAAATACGTAAATATTGACTAGACATGGGCGTCTACAGGCCCGGCTTGCACCGGGCCAGAGGACAGAAATTAACGCGCGTTCTGCTTGATGAATTCGTGGATGCTGGTGTCCTGAGACATATCAGCGATGGTATCGGTCAGCACGCTGTTAACCGCATCGGCGATATTTTTGTTGGACGCCTGGAATGCACCTTCAACGTTGTAGCTGGCACGATAGTTCTTGGTCATTTTGTTGCCATTCTGCGCGGTAGCGATGATAGCGATATCTGCTTTGGTCGCGATGTTGTAGCGCACATTGCCCTGAGACACGTCAGCATACAGTTGGCTAACGATGATTTGCAGATTTACCGGGCCATTCGGACCAACCATGTAACCGCGCGCGGTCATCTGTTTTTCGAGCACTTCTTGCAGCAGGAAACGCAGATCGCGGGAGGCGGTCAGGGTAACGATTTGATTATTGCGGGTGACTTTTGCCAGCGCCTGATCGGTACGCTGATCGGCACCATTAATGCTTACGGTGACGCCCATCAGGCTTGGATCCTGCTGTGGTAGCGTTATTGTCGGGGAAACTTCAATAGTTGTTGGCGGTTTTGCACATCCTGCAAGCATAAACAGAGCAACTAACGGGAAGAGGATTTTTTTGAACATGTTCGGGCTCTCAGAAACTTTTAAGCGTGTTTGGTAAAAATTCCCGCCATCATAACATTGCCAACGGCGAGGGGAAGTGGGTAAGGCATGTAAATTCATCATGTTGACGAAATAATCACCCCTGGTAAAAGAAACGCTGATGCGAGACCTGTGTTTCAGTCTTTAAATCAGTAAACTTCATACGCTTGACGGAAAAACCAGGACGAAACCTAAATATTTGTTGTTAAGCGGCAATGGAAACGGTAAAAGCGGCTAGTATTTAAAGGGATGGATGACATCTCAGTGTTGTCGGAGGAGATATTTCATGATGATACGTGAGCGGATAGAAGAAAAATTAAGGGCGGCGTTCCAACCCGTATTCCTCGAAGTTGTGGATGAAAGCTATCGTCACAATGTCCCAGCCGGCTCTGAAAGCCATTTTAAAGTTGTGCTGGTCAGCGATCGTTTTACGGGTGAACGTTTTCTGAATCGTCATCGAATGATTTACAGTACTTTAGCGGAGGAACTCTCTACTACCGTTCATGCGCTGGCTCTGCATACTTACACTATTAAGGAGTGGGAAGGGTTACAGGACACCATCTTTGCCTCTCCTCCCTGTCGTGGAGCAGGAAGCATCGCGTAAAAACGCATTTGCAACTGTCGGCGCTTTTCCAGTATGTTGCTAAAGATTTTATGAAAAACGGCCTGCGGGCCGTTTTGTTTTGTCTGGATTTTGTGCTTTTTGCCCAGCATTCAGACGAAAATTGCCCGGGAATTGTGAAAAAATACGCGACAGCGCGCAATAACCGTTCTCGACTCATAAAAGTGATGCCGCTATAATGCCGCGTCCTATTTGAATGCTTTCGGGATGATTCTGGTAACAGGGAATGTGATTGATTATAAGAACATCCCGGTTCCGCGAAGCCAACAACCTGTGCTTGCGGGGTAAGAGTTGACCGAGCACTGTGATTTTTTGAGGTAACAAGATGCAAGTTTCAGTTGAAACCACTCAAGGCCTTGGCCGCCGTGTAACGATTACTATCGCTGCTGACAGCATCGAGACCGCTGTTAAAAGCGAGCTGGTCAACGTTGCGAAAAAAGTACGTATTGACGGCTTCCGCAAAGGCAAAGTGCCAATGAATATCGTTGCTCAGCGTTATGGCGCCTCTGTACGCCAGGACGTTCTGGGCGACCTGATGAGCCGTAACTTCATTGACGCCATCATTAAAGAAAAAATCAATCCGGCTGGCGCACCGACTTATGTTCCGGGCGAATACAAGCTGGGTGAAGACTTCACCTACTCTGTAGAGTTTGAAGTTTATCCGGAAGTTGAACTGCAGGGGCTGGAAGCGATCGAAGTTGAAAAACCGATCGTTGAAGTGACCGACGCTGACGTTGACGGCATGCTGGATACACTGCGTAAACAGCAGGCGACCTGGAAAGAAAAAGACGGCGCGGCTGAAGCAGAAGACCGTGTAACCCTCGACTTCACCGGTTCTGTAGACGGCGAAGAGTTCGAAGGCGGTAAAGCGTCTGATTTCGTACTGGCGATGGGCCAGGGGCGTATGATTCCGGGCTTTGAAGACGGTATCAAAGGCCACAAAGCGGGCGAAGAGTTCACCATCGACGTAACCTTCCCGGAAGAGTACCACGCAGAAAACCTGAAAGGTAAAGCAGCGAAATTCGCTATCAACCTGAAGAAAGTTGAAGAGCGTGAACTGCCGGAACTGACTGAAGAGTTCATCAAGCGTTTCGGCGTTGAAGATGGTTCCGTAGAAGGTCTGCGCGCTGAAGTGCGTAAAAACATGGAGCGCGAGCTGAAGAGCGCCATCCGTAACCGCGTTAAGTCTCAGGCGATCGAAGGTCTGGTAAAAGCTAACGACATCGACGTTCCAGCTGCGCTGATCGACAGCGAAATCGACGTTCTGCGTCGTCAGGCTGCACAGCGTTTCGGTGGCAACGAGAAACAAGCTCTGGAACTGCCGCGTGAACTGTTCGAAGAACAGGCTAAACGCCGCGTAGTTGTTGGCCTGCTGCTGGGCGAAGTTATCCGCACCAATGAGCTGAAAGCTGATGAAGAGCGCGTGAAAGGCCTGATCGAAGAGATGGCTTCTGCGTACGAAGATCCGAAAGAAGTTATCGAGTTCTACAGCAAAAACAAAGAACTGATGGACAACATGCGCAATGTTGCTCTGGAAGAACAGGCTGTTGAAGCTGTACTGGCGAAAGCGAAAGTGACTGAAAAAGAAACCACTTTCAACGAGCTGATGAACCAGCAGGCGTAATTTACGCAGCATAACGCGCTAAATTCGCACAAAGGCCCGTCACCGCCAGGTGGTGGGCTTTTTTTTGTCATGAATTTTGCATGGAACCGTGCGAAAAGCCTCTTTCGGTGTTAGCGTAACAACAAAAGATTGTTATGCTTGAAATAGGGTGATGCCGTACCCATAACACAGGGACTAGCTGATAATCCGTCCATAAGGTTACAATCGGTACAGCAGGTTTTTTCAATTTTATCCAGGAGACGGAAATGTCATACAGCGGCGAACGAGATAACTTTGCACCCCATATGGCGCTGGTGCCGATGGTCATTGAACAGACCTCACGTGGTGAGCGCTCTTTTGATATCTATTCTCGTCTACTTAAGGAACGCGTCATTTTTCTGACTGGCCAGGTTGAAGACCACATGGCTAACCTGATTGTGGCCCAGATGCTGTTCCTGGAAGCAGAAAACCCAGAAAAAGATATCTATCTGTACATTAACTCCCCAGGCGGGGTGATCACTGCCGGGATGTCTATCTATGACACTATGCAGTTTATCAAGCCTGATGTCAGCACCATCTGTATGGGCCAGGCGGCCTCGATGGGGGCCTTCTTGCTGACCGCAGGGGCAAAAGGTAAACGTTTCTGCCTGCCGAATTCGCGCGTGATGATTCACCAGCCGTTGGGCGGCTATCAGGGGCAGGCGACCGATATCGAAATTCATGCCCGTGAAATTCTGAAAGTTAAAGGGCGCATGAATGAACTTATGGCACTTCATACGGGTCAATCATTAGAACAGATTGAACGTGATACCGAACGCGATCGTTTCCTTTCTGCCCCTGAAGCGGTGGAATACGGTCTGGTCGATTCGATTCTGACCCATCGTAATTGATGCCAGAGGCGCAACTGTGCCGCTATACTTATCCAGGGCGGCACAACGCTGTAAGCGGCTTGCGCCTGAGAATGGCATTTGCGTCGTCGTGTGCGGCACAAAGAACAAAGAAGAGGTTTTGACCCATGACAGATAAACGCAAAGATGGCTCAGGCAAATTGCTGTATTGCTCTTTTTGCGGCAAAAGCCAGCATGAAGTGCGCAAGCTGATTGCCGGTCCATCCGTGTATATCTGCGACGAATGTGTTGATTTATGTAACGACATCATTCGCGAAGAGATTAAAGAAGTTGCACCGCATCGTGAACGCAGTGCGCTACCGACGCCGCATGAAATTCGCAACCACCTGGACGATTACGTTATCGGTCAGGAACAGGCGAAGAAAGTGCTGGCGGTCGCGGTATACAACCACTACAAACGTCTGCGCAACGGAGATACCAGCAATGGCGTCGAGTTGGGCAAAAGTAACATTTTGCTGATCGGTCCGACCGGTTCCGGTAAAACGCTGCTGGCTGAAACACTGGCGCGCCTGCTGGACGTCCCGTTTACCATGGCCGACGCGACCACGCTGACCGAAGCCGGTTATGTGGGCGAAGACGTTGAAAACATCATTCAGAAGCTGTTGCAGAAGTGCGATTACGACGTACAGAAAGCGCAGCGCGGGATTGTCTACATCGATGAAATCGACAAGATTTCTCGTAAGTCAGACAACCCGTCCATTACCCGAGACGTTTCCGGTGAAGGCGTACAGCAAGCGCTGTTGAAACTGATCGAAGGTACGGTAGCTGCTGTTCCACCGCAAGGTGGGCGTAAACATCCGCAGCAGGAATTCTTACAGGTTGATACTTCTAAGATCCTGTTTATCTGTGGCGGTGCGTTTGCCGGTCTGGATAAAGTGATTTCCCATCGTGTAGAAACCGGCTCCGGCATTGGTTTTGGCGCGACGGTAAAAGCGAAATCCGACAAAGCAAGTGAAGGCGAGCTGCTGGCGCAGGTTGAACCGGAAGATCTGATCAAGTTTGGTTTGATCCCTGAGTTCATTGGTCGTCTGCCGGTTGTAGCAACGCTGAATGAGCTGAGCGAAGAAGCGCTGATTCAGATCCTCAAAGAGCCGAAAAACGCCCTGACCAAGCAGTATCAGGCGCTGTTTAATCTGGAAGGTGTGGATCTGGAATTCCGTGACGAGGCGCTGGATGCTATCGCTAAGAAAGCGATGGCGCGTAAAACCGGTGCTCGTGGTCTGCGTTCCATCGTAGAAGCCGCACTGCTCGATACCATGTACGATCTGCCGTCCATGGAAGATGTCGAAAAAGTGGTTATCGACGAGTCGGTAATTGATGGTCAAAGCAAACCGTTGCTGATTTATGGCAAGCCAGAAGCGCAACAAGCATCTGGTGAATAATTAACCATTCCCATACAATTAGTTAACCAAAAAGGGGGGATTTTATCTCCCCTTTAATTTTTCCTCTATTCTCGGCGTTGAATGTGGGGGAAACATCCCCATATACTGACGTACATGTTAATAGATGGCGTGAAGCACAGTCGTGTCATCTGATTACCTGGCGGAAATTAAACTAAGAGAGAGCTCTATGAATCCTGAGCGTTCTGAACGCATTGAAATCCCCGTATTGCCGCTGCGCGATGTGGTGGTTTATCCGCACATGGTCATTCCCTTATTTGTCGGGCGGGAAAAATCTATCCGTTGTCTGGAAGCGGCGATGGACCATGATAAAAAAATTATGCTGGTCGCGCAGAAAGAAGCTTCAACGGATGAGCCGGGTGTAAACGATCTTTTCACCGTCGGGACCGTGGCCTCTATATTGCAGATGCTGAAACTGCCTGACGGCACCGTCAAAGTGCTGGTCGAGGGGTTACAGCGCGCGCGTATTTCTGCGCTCTCTGACAATGGCGAACACTTTTCTGCGAAGGCAGAGTATCTGGAGTCGCCGACCATTGATGAGCGGGAACAGGAAGTGCTGGTGCGTACCGCAATCAGCCAGTTCGAAGGCTACATTAAGCTGAACAAAAAAATCCCACCAGAAGTGCTGACGTCGCTGAATAGCATCGACGATCCGGCGCGCCTGGCAGATACCATTGCTGCGCATATGCCGCTGAAACTGGCTGACAAACAGTCCGTTCTGGAGATGTCCGACGTCAACGAACGTCTGGAATATCTGATGGCGATGATGGAATCGGAAATCGATCTGCTGCAGGTTGAGAAACGCATTCGCAACCGCGTTAAAAAGCAGATGGAGAAATCCCAGCGAGAGTACTATCTGAATGAGCAAATGAAAGCTATTCAGAAAGAACTCGGCGAAATGGACGACGCGCCGGATGAAAACGAAGCCCTGAAGCGCAAAATCGACGCGGCGAAAATGCCGAAAGAGGCAAAAGAGAAAGCGGAAGCAGAGCTGCAGAAGCTGAAAATGATGTCTCCGATGTCGGCAGAAGCAACCGTGGTGCGTGGTTATATCGACTGGATGGTGCAGGTGCCGTGGAATGCGCGTAGCAAGGTCAAAAAAGACCTGCGTCAGGCGCAAGAAATCCTTGATACCGACCATTATGGTCTGGAGCGCGTGAAAGATCGCATCCTTGAGTATCTTGCGGTTCAAAGCCGTGTAAACAAAATCAAGGGACCGATCCTCTGCCTGGTTGGGCCGCCGGGGGTAGGTAAAACGTCACTGGGTCAGTCCATCGCCAAAGCTACCGGACGTAAATATGTCCGTATGGCGCTGGGCGGCGTGCGTGATGAAGCGGAAATCCGCGGCCACCGTCGTACTTACATCGGTTCAATGCCGGGTAAATTGATCCAGAAAATGGCGAAAGTGGGCGTGAAAAACCCGCTGTTCCTGCTCGATGAGATCGACAAAATGTCTTCTGATATGCGTGGCGATCCAGCTTCCGCACTGCTTGAAGTGCTGGATCCAGAGCAGAACGTAGCGTTCAGCGATCACTACCTGGAAGTGGATTACGACCTTAGCGATGTGATGTTTGTCGCGACGTCGAACTCCATGAACATTCCGGCACCGCTGCTGGATCGTATGGAAGTGATTCGCCTCTCCGGTTATACCGAAGATGAAAAACTGAACATTGCCAAACGCCACCTGTTGCCGAAGCAGATTGAACGTAATGCACTGAAAAAAGGTGAGCTGACCGTCGACGATAGCGCCATTATCGGCATTATTCGTTATTACACCCGTGAGGCGGGCGTGCGTGGTCTGGAGCGTGAAATCTCCAAACTGTGTCGCAAAGCGGTTAAGCAGTTACTGCTCGATAATTCTTTAAAACATATCGAAATTAACGGCGATAACCTGCATGACTACCTCGGTGTTCAGCGTTTCGACTATGGTCGCGCGGATAACGAAAACCGTGTCGGTCAGGTAACCGGTCTGGCGTGGACGGAAGTGGGCGGTGACTTGCTGACCATTGAAACCGCGTGTGTTCCGGGGAAAGGCAAACTGACCTATACCGGTTCGCTGGGCGAAGTGATGCAAGAGTCTATTCAGGCGGCGTTAACGGTGGTTCGTGCGCGTGCGGAAAAACTGGGGATCAACCCTGATTTTTACGAAAAACGCGACATCCACGTCCACGTACCGGAAGGTGCGACGCCGAAAGATGGTCCGAGTGCGGGTATTGCTATGTGCACCGCGCTGGTTTCTTGCCTGACCGGTAACCCGGTTCGTGCCGATGTGGCAATGACCGGTGAGATCACTCTGCGTGGTCAGGTACTGCCTATCGGTGGTTTGAAAGAAAAACTGTTGGCAGCGCATCGCGGCGGGATTAAAACAGTGTTAATTCCGTTCGAAAATAAACGCGATCTGGAAGAGATTCCTGACAACGTAATTGCCGATCTGGACATTCATCCGGTGAAGCGCATTGAGGAAGTTCTGACTCTGGCGCTGCAAAATGAACCGTCTGGCATGCAGGTTGTGACTGCAAAATAGTGACCTCGCGCAAAATGCACTAATAAAAACAGGGCTGGCAGGCTAATTCGGACTTGCCAGCCTTTTTTTGTCTCGCTAAGTTAGATGGTGGATTGGGCTTGCCCTTATTAAGGGGTGTTGTAAGGGGATGGCTGGCCTGATATAACTGCTGCGCGTTCGTACCTTGAAGGATTCAAGTGCGATATAAATTATAAAGAGGAAGAGAAGAGTGAATAAATCTCAATTGATCGACAAGATTGCTGCAGGGGCTGATATCTCTAAAGCTGCGGCTGGCCGTGCGTTAGATGCTATTATTGCTTCCGTAACTGAATCTCTGAAAGAAGGGGATGATGTAGCACTGGTTGGTTTTGGTACTTTTGCCGTTAAAGAGCGTGCTGCCCGTACTGGCCGCAACCCGCAGACCGGTAAAGAGATTACTATCGCTGCCGCTAAAGTACCAAGCTTCCGTGCAGGTAAAGCACTGAAAGACGCGGTAAACTAAGCGTTGTCCCCAGCGGGGATGTGACGAAGTTCAAGGGCGCATCTACTGATGTGCCTTTTTTATTTGTATTCGGTGACTTTCTGCCTCTTGTGGGCTGACAATTGCCCCCGTTTCTTGTCACAATAGGCCTTTGCGCGCATCGATACGTTGCGTGAGGTACACAGTCATCTACAGCGGAGTGTTGTTACACCATGATGGACAGCTTACGCACGGCTGCAAACAGTCTCGTGCTCAAGATTATTTTCGGTATCATTATCGTGTCGTTCATATTGACCGGCGTGAGTGGTTACCTGATTGGCGGAGGCAATAACTACGCCGCAAAAGTGAATGACCAGGAAATCAGCCGTGGGCAGTTCGAGAATGCCTTCAACAGCGAGCGTAATCGCATGCAGCAACAGCTGGGCGATCAATACTCAGAGCTGGCAGCAAACGAAAGCTATATGAAAACCCTGCGTCAACAGGTGCTGAATCGTCTGATCGACGAGGCGCTGCTGGATCAGTACGCTCGTGAGCTGAAACTGGGTATCAGCGATGAGCAGGTTAAACAGGCGATTTTCGCGACCCCAGCCTTCCAGGTTGACGGCAAATTTGATAACAGCCGCTATAACGGTATCCTCAATCAGATGGGGATGACCGCCGATCAGTACGCGCAGGCGCTGCGTAACCAGCTCACCACCCAACAGCTGATTAACGGCGTTGCCGGTACCGATTTTATGCTGAAAGGTGAAACCGACGAGCTGGCGGCACTGGTAGCTCAACAACGCGTGGTGCGTGAAGCGACTATCGATGTTAACGCGCTGGCGGCGAAGCAGCCTGTGACCGAACAGGAAATTGCCAGCTACTACGAACAAAACAAAAACAATTTCATGACTCCGGAACAATTCCGCGTGAGTTACATCAAGCTGGATGCCGCAACGATGCAGCAATCGGTTAGCGATGCGGATATCCAGAGCTACTACGATCAGCATCAGGATCAATTCACCCAGCCACAGCGTTCTCGCTACAGCATCATCCAGACCAAAACTGAAGATGAAGCGAAAGCGGTACTTGATGAGCTGAATAAAGGCGGTGATTTTGCTGCGTTAGCCAAAGAAAAATCTGCCGATATTATCTCTGCCCGTAATGGCGGCGATATGGGGTGGTTAGAAGATGCCACTATCCCGGACGAACTGAAAAATGCCGGTCTGAAAGAAAATGGCCAACTGTCTGGTGTCATCAAATCATCGGTCGGTTTCCTGATTGTACGTCTGGACGACATTCAGCCAGCGAAAGTGAAGTCGTTAGATGAAGTCCGTGACGACATTGCAGCGAAAGTGAAACACGAAAAAGCCCTCGATGCGTACTACGCGCTGCAGCAGAAAGTGAGTGATGCGGCAAGCAATGACACTGAGTCTCTGGCAGGTGCAGAGCAAGCTGCGGGCGTTAAAGCTACTCAGACTGGTTGGTTCAGCAAAGATAATCTGCCGGAAGAGTTGAACTTCAAGCCGGTTGCAGACGCTATCTTCAACGGCGGTCTGGTAGGTGAAAACGGTGCGCCAGGCATCAATTCTGACATCATCACCGTAGACGGCGATCGCGCATTCGTGTTGCGCATCAGCGAGCACAAACCGGAAGCGGTGAAACCGCTGGCAGATGTTCAGGAACAGGTCAAGGCATTGGTTCAGCACAACAAAGCTGAACAACAGGCGAAAGTGGATGCTGAAAAACTGCTGGTTGATCTGAAAGCGGGCAAAGGTGCAGAAGCCATACAGGCTGCCGGTCTGAAATTTGGTGAGCCGAAAACCTTAAGCCGTACCGGTCGTGACCCGATTAGCCAGGCAGCGTTTGCACTGCCACTGCCAGCGAAAGACAAACCGAGCTATGGTATGGCGACCGATATGCAAGGCAATGTGGTTCTGCTGGCACTGGACGAAGTGAAACAAGGTTCAATGCCGGAAGAACAGAAAAAAGCGATGGTGCAGGGTATCACCCAGAACAACGCACAAATCGTCTTTGAAGCGCTGATGAGTAACCTGCGTAAAGAGGCGAAAATCAAAATTGGCGATGCGCTGGAACAGCAATAATCCTGAAGCCGCCTCGCAAAAAAATGCTTTGCAGCTGTAACAAGAAAAGGTCGCTTTCGCGGCCTTTTCCATTTCTGAACATTGCCATTTGTTTACTGTTTTCACTGCCGTTAAGGTGATTCCACTGTTAACAAACAAGGAGAAAACAGTATGAAACACGGAATTAAAGCACTGCTCATTACCCTGTCCCTGACCTGTGCCGGAATGTCTCATAGCGCGCTGGCGGCTGCTCCTGCGGCGAAACCGACGGCGGTAGAAACCAAAGCGGAAGCTCCTGCAGCACAAAGTAAAGCAGCAGTACCGGCGAAAGCCAGTGACGAAGAAGGCACCAGGGTCAGCATTAATAATGCCAGCGCAGAAGAGCTGGCCCGCGCGATGAATGGCGTTGGCCTGAAGAAAGCGCAGGCGATTGTCAGCTATCGCGAAGAGTACGGTCCGTTTAAAACGGTGGAGGATCTAAAGCAGGTGCCGGGGATGGGCAATTCGCTGGTGGAACGTAATCTGGCGGTATTAACTCTGTAGTTAATTTGCATAGTGGCAATTTTTTGCCAAACTGAAGAGGTCATACCAGTTATGACCTCAGTACTGATAACAGTTCCTATAACAACAACGTAAGGTTATTGCGCTATGCAAACACAAATCAAAGTTCGTGGATATCATCTCGACGTCTACCAGCACGTAAACAACGCTCGCTACCTTGAGTTTCTCGAAGAAGCCCGCTGGGATGGGTTGGAAAATAGCGACAGTTTTCAGTGGATGACCGCCCATAACATCGCCTTCATCGTGGTCAATATCAATATTAACTATCGTCGCCCGGCGGTATTAAGCGACCTGTTAACCATTACCAGTCAGTTGCAGCAATTAAACGGTAAAAGCGGCATCTTAAGCCAGGTCATCACACTGGAGCCGGAAGGGCAGGTGGTGGTGGATGCGCTTATTACGTTTGTTTGTATTGATCTTAAAACGCAGAAAGCATTAGCTCTGGAAGGGGAATTGCGCGAAAAGCTGGAGCAGATGGTGAAGTAAACGTTTTGTTGTGCCGGATGCTCAAGCTGCATCCGGCGATAACCGGAATAATTACTTCAACCCGGTTTTCTGCTTCATTGCCGCCATCACCATCGGTCTGTCGGCCAGATAATGATTCAAACCGTTGGCGCGTAAATTACATGCTGCGCAATGACCGCAACCGTCGCCTTTAATGCCGTTATAGCAGGTCAGCGTTTCGTTACGTACTAAATCCAGCTTGCCGTAATAATCTGCCAGCGCCCAGGTTTCCGCTTTATCAATCCACATCAGTGGCGTTTCAAAACGAATATCTTTCGCCATGCCCAAACTGACGGCATGGTTTAGTGCTTTCACAAACTCATCGCGGCAATCCGGGTAGCCGGAGAAATCTGTTTCGCAGACGCCGGTAATCACGGCTTCTGCTTTTACCTGATACGCATATATCGCCGCCAGCGTCAGGAACAAAATATTACGCCCTGGGACGAACGTATTCGGGATGCCATCGGCTTCAGGTTCATAATCAGGCACCGGAATGCTGTCACGCGTCAGGCTGCTGACCGCCAGTTCGTTAAGCAGGGTAACATCCAGCACCTTATGCGCGCGTGCCCCCAGTTTTAGCGCCAGTTCGCGTGCCACGTCGATTTCTGCGCGATGTCGCTGACCGTAATCGAACGTCACGCAATGGACTTCATCATATTGTTGTAATGCCTGCACCAGACAGGTGGTGGAATCCTGGCCTCCACTGAACACAACGACAGCACGTTTCATAGATAATCCTGCTTGAACAATAAAAGCGTTATGGTAACGCCTGCGATTAACCCGGACCAGCTCTTCATTGCGACGGTGCGGGAAGCCAGGCTTCGGTAAATTCAAACCAGCCGCGCGGAGTCAGCCGCACACCGTTCACGCCGGGCGGGGCGCTAATGCGATAGTGATAGTTGAACAGCGGCGTCAGCGTCGCGTCTGCCATTAACTGGCAAAAAACCGTTTTCAGGGCATTAAATCGGTTTTCCTCATCAGGCATTACTTGCACCGCGTCCAGTGTCGATTGCAGATGTGTATAGGCTGGAGCGTCAAAAACATGTGGCCAAAGCGGATCGCAACGTAGCCACTGCTCCAGGGTATATTCCGGTGCTTCACCAATTAACCTGTCGCCCATCATGAGGTCTGCTTGTGCCAGTGGGGTCGTGTCGTCCCAGTTTTTTGCGTTATGAAAAATAATGGTAAGTTCACAGCCTTCCGCAGCCAGCGTCGCCTGTAAACGTTCTGCCATGGTATGAAGTTCTATCGGCAGGTGGTAAACCAGCGTCAAAGTTTCCGGTAGTTTTATCTCATCCGGTACTTGCCATTGCGGAATAGTCCAGCCTGGCAGCAATGCATGACTGGCGGTGATCAGGTTTTCTCCGACTTCTAATGTTTGTAATAAACTGGATTGATGAATAATGGAGATCACTTTTCGCGCCTGCCAGAGGGACAGCCGGGGACTTTTGCGCAATGTTAAATAGCAAAAACCTAAACTGATGCCGCTACTGACCTGGCTGACCCGTGGCAACTCCTCTGGTTTGCCGATAGTAATTTGCACGGGATGCTGACAACTGGTTCCCACATCATTTTCAAAAAGCGGTGGAGTTATCCAGTACTCAACCGCTTTAAGCAGCGGATGACGTAAATGGTAATAATCATGGCTTTCCAGGCGCACCAGTTCCGCTGTGAAGTGTGTTAAGCGAAATGGACCCGTGCCAATCTGTGGGAATTGCGGATGCGCCAGATGGCTGCAATAGCTCGCCAGTCGGTGCGCAAGCCAGTAATCGGGGCAATGTAAAAAGAAAGTCAGACACTGCGGATGGGTGACTTCAATACGCTTCACGCTAATAAATAATTGCTCCAGTGCTGGCAGTTGTAACAGCATCAATAACCGCTGGTGTAAGTGTGTGGCTTTTAGTGCATCGCCGTTATGCCAGTGTAGGGTTGAGCGAAGATAAAAATCCCAGCGTAACCCGTCAGCAGAGGTTTCCCAGTGATGCGCTAAATCGCCAATCGGGCGCTGGGTTTTATTATCGAAGCGGGCCAGGCCGGAAAATATCTGCCCGGCGAGATGCTGCTCGGCACGGCCAGGCAAAAAGCCCGGTTGTAACGGTTCGAGTGGGCGATAGTAGGGAATACGCAACGTTGGCGTATCGTTTTGCCATTGCCCGCCCATAAACGGCTGTAACAGCGTGCGCAGCTCACCCGGGGCCAGTTGCGCCAGTTCCAGCACATCTTGCTGCTTTCCGGTTTCCAGTGCCTGTTCCATCATCGCATTGCGTAGCGATTCCGGCGTGACCAGAAAGCGTAGTTGCCCGCGCTTTCCGCGTCCTGACTGCGCCTGCCACTCCAGCCATCCCGCCTCCTGTGCCTGACGTAACAGCGTACGAACATGGCGTTCGCTGCAAAAACAGCGTTTGGCCAGTTCGCTGACGGTGACAGATTGCGGCCTTCCGGCAGAAGGCTGCCATAGACGTTGATACTGGTTAAGACGGTTGAGCAGTCGCATATAAATCCGGAACAAAATTATTTAACTATTCACTATTACTTCCGTATATATCAGGTGATACTCAATCACCATTAACCGTGTCACAGAGTGGAGAAAGAAATGGCTCGTCTGGCAGCATTTGATATGGACGGCACTTTATTGATGCCTGACCATCATTTCGGTGAGAAGACCCTCTCTACTTTGGCGCGGCTGCGTGAACGCGGCATTACCCTCACTTTTGCCACGGGACGTCATGCGCTGGAGATGCAGCATATTCTCGGAGCGCTATCGCTGGATGCGTATTTGATTACCGGCAACGGAACGCGCGTGCATTCTTTGGAAGGTGAGCTTTTACATCGTGATGATTTACCCGCAGATGTCGCGGAGCTGGTGTTGTATCAGCAATGGGATACTCGAGCCAGCATGCATATCTTCAATGACGATGGTTGGTTTACCGGACAAGAAGTCCCGGCATTGTTGCAAGCGTTTGTGTATAGCGGTTTCCATTACCAGATTATCGATGTCAAAAGAATACCGCTCGATCGCGTCACCAAGATCTGCTTCTGTGGCGATCACGACGATCTTATGCGTTTGCAGACCCAGCTAAGTGAAGCCTTAGGTGAACGTGTGCATTTATGTTTCTCCGCAATTAATTGCCTGGAAGTGCTGCCGGTGGGCTGCAATAAAGGCGCAGCGCTGAAGGTGCTGACGCAACATTTAGGGTTTTCGCTGCGTGACTGTATGGCTTTTGGTGATGCGATGAACGATCGCGAAATGTTAGGCAGCGTCGGTAGCGGCTTTATTATGGGCAATGCGATGCCGCAACTGCGCGCGGCGCTCCCACATTTACCGGTGATTGGACATTGCCGAAATCAGGCTGTCTCTCACTATTTGATGCACTGGCTGGACTATCCACATCTACCTTATTCCCCCGAATAACGAGATCCCTTCCAGCACCGGGCAATTGCCCGGTTTTTTTTGTTTGATTTGTCATTTTGTGCTGTGGTGTTTAAACCGCACAGAATAAATTGTTGCCATTTCACCTTTAAAATAGAATGAAAAGAGGAAAAAATTCTCTGTGAAAGGGCTATGTTAGATAAAATTGATCGTAAGCTGCTTGCCTTACTACAGCAGGATTGCACTCTCTCTTTGCAGGCACTGGCTGAAGCCGTTAATCTGACAACCACCCCCTGCTGGAAGCGTCTGAAACGGCTGGAGGACGACGGTATCCTTATCGGCAAAGTCGCCCTGCTGGATCCAGAAAAAATTGGCCTCGGGCTGACTGCGTTTGTGTTGATAAAAACGCAACATCACAGCAGCGAATGGTATTGCCGCTTTGTCACGGTGGTTAGTGAAATGCCAGAAGTACTGGGGTTCTGGCGCATGGCCGGTGAATACGACTATCTGATGCGCATCCAGGTTGCCGACATGAAACGTTACGACGAGTTTTATAAGCGTCTGGTAAACAGCGTGCCGGGGCTGTCGGACGTCACTTCCAGTTTCGCGATGGAACAGATTAAATACACCACTTCTTTACCCATCGAATAAATATCCAGAATCAGGTCAGGACACAACGCGTGCGATTATTTGCTCAATTAAGCTGGTATTTCCGTCGGGAATGGCGTCGCTATCTCGGGGCCGTCGCCTTGCTTGTCATTATCGCGATGCTGCAACTGGTTCCACCAAAAGTGGTTGGTATTGTTGTCGATGGCGTGACAGAACAACACTTTACTACCGGGCAGATCCTGATGTGGATCGCCACCATGGTGCTGATTGCAGTTGTGGTTTATCTCCTGCGTTACGTCTGGCGCGTATTGCTATTCGGCGCGTCTTATCAACTGGCTGTTGAACTGCGTGAAGATTATTACCGTCAGCTAAGCCGCCAGCATCCTGAGTTTTACCTGCGTCATCGCACGGGGGACCTCATGGCTCGTGCGACCAATGACGTCGATCGGGTCGTGTTTGCCGCCGGAGAAGGGGTGCTGACGCTGGTGGATTCACTGGTGATGGGCTGCGCAGTGTTGATTATGATGTCGACGCAAATTAGCTGGCAGTTAACTTTAATCGCGCTGTTACCGATGCCAGTGATGGCGATCATGATTAAGCGCAACGGCGATGCCTTGCATGAACGCTTTAAGCTGGCACAGTCGGCGTTTTCCAGTCTTAATGACCGCACTCAGGAAAGCCTCACCAGTATCCGCATGATTAAAGCCTTTGGTCTGGAAGATCGCCAGTCGGCGTTATTTGCCGCGGATGCCGAAGATACCGGCAAAAAAAACATGCGGGTGGCGCGTATTGATGCCCGTTTTGACCCGACCATCTATATCGCGATTGGCATGGCGAACTTGCTGGCAATTAGCGGTGGTAGTTGGATGGTGGTGCAGGGCAGTTTAACGCTGGGCCAGCTCACCAGTTTTATGATGTATTTAGGTTTGATGATCTGGCCGATGCTGGCGTTGGCGTGGATGTTTAACATTGTAGAACGAGGTAGTGCTGCATACAGCCGTATTCGCGCGATGCTGGCTGAAGCGCCAGTGGTGAACGATGGTAGCAAACCCGTGCCGGAAGGGCGTGGCGAACTGGATGTGAATATTCGTCGGTTTACGTATCCGCAGACTAACCATCCTGCGCTGGAAAACGTCAATTTCGTACTGAAACCCTGTCAGATGCTGGGCATTTGCGGGCCGACCGGCTCCGGCAAAAGTACCCTGTTGTCGCTCATTCAGCGTCATTTCGACGTCAGCGAGGGGGATATTCGCTTTCATGATATTCCTCTGACGCAGTTGCAACTCGATAGCTGGCGTAGCCGCCTGGCGGTGGTCAGTCAGACGCCATTCCTTTTTTCCGACACCGTGGCGAATAACATCGCGCTGGGTTGCCCGAATGCCACCCAGCAAGAGATTGAATTCGTAGCACGGTTAGCCAGCGTACATGACGATATTTTGCGTCTGCCGCAAGGTTACGATACAGAAGTGGGCGAGCGCGGCGTGATGCTTTCCGGTGGACAAAAGCAGCGTATTTCCATTGCTCGTGCGTTACTGGTGAATGCTGAAATTCTTATTCTGGATGATGCGCTTTCGGCGGTGGACGGACGCACAGAGCACCAGATCCTGCATAACCTGCGCCAGTGGGGGCAGGGAAGAACAGTAATCATCAGTGCCCATCGTCTTTCTGCACTGACGGAAGCCCGTGAAATTATTGTGATGCAGCACGGACATATCGCCCAGCGTGGCAACCATGATGCGTTGGCACAACAAAGCGGCTGGTATCGCGATATGTATCGCTATCAACAACTGGAGGCGGCGCTCGACGACGCTCCGGAAATTCGCGAGGAGGCCGTTGATGCGTAGTTTTAGCCGACTGTGGCCGACTCTCAAGCGCCTGTTAGCGTACGGTTCGCCGTGGCGTAAACCGCTGGGGGGTGCAGTGGTGATGATGTGGGTGGCGGCGGCGGCAGAAGTGAGCTGCCCGCTGCTCATCAGCTATTTTATCGACAATATGGTAGCGAAAAACAACCTGCCGTTGAAAGTGGTTGCAGGGCTGGCTGCGGTGTATGTTGGGCTGCAACTGTTTGCTGCTGGGTTGCATTATGCGCAATCGCTACTCTTTAATCGTGCGGCGGTTGGTGTTGTGCAACAGTTGCGTACCGACGTGATGGATGCGGCGTTACGCCAGCCATTAAGCGAATTTGATACCCAGCCTGTCGGGCAGGTGATTTCCCGCGTCACTAATGACACTGAAGTGATCCGCGATCTCTATGTTACCGTAGTGGCAACTGTCCTGCGTAGCGCCGCACTGGTGGGCGCGATGCTGGTGGCGATGTTCAGCCTCGACTGGCGAATGGCGCTGGTGGCGATAATGATTTTCCCGGTGGTGCTGGTGGTAATGGTGATATATCAGCGTTACAGCACGCCGATTGTCCGCCGTGTGCGCGCCTATCTGGCAGATATCAATGACGGCTTTAACGAAATTATCAACGGCATGAGCGTCATCCAGCAGTTTCGTCAGCAGGCGCGATTTGGCGAACGTATGGGCGAGGCCAGTCGTTCGCATTATATGGCGAGGATGCAAACCCTGCGCCTCGACGGTTTTTTGCTGCGCCCCCTGCTGAGTCTGTTTTCATCGCTCATTCTTTGTGGCTTGCTGATGCTGTTTGGCTTCTCCGCCAGTGGCACCATTGAAGTGGGCGTGTTGTATGCGTTTATCAGCTATCTTGGGCGACTTAACGAACCATTAATCGAACTGACCACGCAACAGGCGATGCTGCAACAGGCTGTTGTTGCTGGTGAGCGCGTGTTTGAGTTGATGGACGGACCGCGCCAGCAATATGGCAATGATGATCGCCCGTTACAGAGCGGCACCATCGAAGTCGATAACGTGTCATTTGCTTATCGTGATGACAATCTGGTGCTAAAGAACATTAATCTCTCTGTGCCTTCGCGTAACTTTGTGGCGCTGGTCGGGCATACCGGCAGTGGCAAAAGTACCCTCGCCAGTTTATTGATGGGCTATTACCCGCTAACGGAAGGTGAGATTCGCCTTGATGGTCGTCCATTAAGTTCGCTAAGTCACAGCACGCTGCGCCAGGGCGTGGCGATGGTGCAGCAAGATCCGGTGGTGCTGGCAGATACCTTCCTCGCCAACGTGACGCTGGGGCGTGATATCTCCGAAGAACGTGTCTGGCAAGCGCTGGAAACCGTGCAACTGGCAGAGCTGGCGCGCAGTATGAGCGACGGTATTAATACGCTGCTGGGTGAACAGGGGAATAACCTCTCGGTTGGACAAAAGCAATTGCTGGCACTGGCGCGCGTGTTGGTGGAGACGCCGCAAATCCTGATCCTTGATGAGGCTACCGCCAGCATTGATTCCGGTACTGAACAGGCGATTCAGCACGCTCTGGCGGCGGTGCGTGAACATACCACGCTTGTGGTGATTGCTCACCGCTTATCGACCATTGTCGATGCCGACACTATTTTGGTGCTTCATCGTGGGCAAGCTGTGGAGCAGGGCACTCACCAGCAACTGTTGGTGGCCCAGGGACGCTACTGGCAGATGTATCAACTGCAACTTGCGGGCGAAGAGCTGGCAGCCAGCGTGCGTGAAGAGGAATCATTGAGCGCCTGAATAGCGCAATATTTCATCGTTGGTGCAAAAATGTAACGCACTGTGCACTGTCATAGTGCGTTTTTATTTTCAATCTTCTTAACTTCCTGCTCTCTTTCTCGTTTTTCATTTCTGGCACACCGCTTGCAATACCTTCTTCGTGTAGCAGAACCATTACCGAATTCTGACCGGAGGGGATCTATGAAGCTGGTGACCGTGATAATCAAACCATTCAAGCTGGAAGACGTTCGTGAAGCGTTATCTTCCATTGGTATTCAGGGCCTGACCGTCACCGAAGTCAAAGGTTTCGGGCGTCAGAAAGGGCATGCCGAGCTGTACCGGGGGGCAGAATACAGCGTCAACTTCCTGCCAAAAGTAAAAATTGATGTGGCAATTGCTGATGACCAACTCGATGAAGTGATCGATATCGTCAGCAAGGCGGCCTACACCGGAAAAATTGGCGACGGCAAAATCTTCGTCGCTGAATTGCAACGCGTCATTCGTATTCGTACCGGCGAAGCCGACGAAGCGGCGCTGTAATCTCTGGCACACAGCAACAGGAACGAAAAATGAAGATAGCGACGATAAAAACTGGGCTTGCTTCACTGGCGATGCTGCCGGGACTGGTAATGGCTGCACCTGCGGTGGCTGATAAAGCCGACAATGCGTTTATGATGATTTGTACTGCGCTGGTGCTGTTTATGACTATTCCGGGGATTGCCCTGTTTTACGGTGGGTTGATTCGCGGCAAAAACGTGCTGTCGATGCTGACGCAGGTGACGGTGACGTTTGCACTGGTCTGTATTCTCTGGGTGGTTTACGGTTACTCGCTGGCGTTTGGTGAGGGCAACAACTTCTTTGGCAACATTAACGGGGTGATGCTGAAAAACATCGAACTGACGGCGGTGATGGGCAGCATTTATCAATATATCCACGTGGCGTTTCAGGGATCTTTTGCCTGCATTACCGTAGGCTTGATCGTCGGGGCGCTGGCAGAACGGATCCGCTTCTCAGCTGTACTGATTTTTGTGGTGGTATGGCTGACGCTCTCCTACATTCCGATTGCGCATATGGTGTGGGGCGGCGGTTTGCTGGCTTCTCACGGTGCGCTGGATTTCGCGGGCGGCACGGTGGTGCATATTAACGCCGCAATCGCCGGTCTGGTGGGCGCGTATTTGACAGGCAAACGTGTGGGTTTCGGTAAAGAGGCGTTCAAACCGCACAACCTGCCGATGGTCTTCACCGGGGCTGCCATTCTCTATATCGGTTGGTTTGGCTTTAACGCTGGGTCCGCGGGCACCGCGAATGAAATCGCGGCACTGGCATTTGTGAATACAGTGGTCGCAACGGCGGCGGCAATTCTTGGCTGGATCTTCGGTGAATGGGCGCTGCGTGGCAAGCCTTCACTGCTGGGGGCGTGTTCTGGCGCGATTGCGGGGCTGGTCGGTGTGACGCCTGCCTGTGGCTATATTGGTGTTGGCGGCGCGTTGATTATCGGCGTGGTGGCAGGTCTGGCTGGTTTGTGGGGTGTCACTATGCTCAAACGTCTGCTGCGGGTGGATGATCCCTGCGATGTCTTCGGGGTACACGGCGTTTGCGGCATTGTCGGCTGTATCATGACCGGGATTTTTGCCGCCAGCTCACTGGGCGGCGTGGGCTTCGCTGAAGGTGTGACGATGGGGCATCAGGTGCTGGTACAGCTGGAAAGCATCGCCATTACGATTGTATGGTCTGGTGTGGTGGCGTTTATTGGCTACAAACTGGCAGATCTGACAGTTGGTCTGCGTGTACCGGAAGAGCAGGAGCGAGAAGGGCTGGACGTCAACAGCCACGGCGAGAATGCCTATAACGCGTAACCAGCAATCAAATGCAATTTAGCCTGATGCGCTTATCAGGCCCACAATGAAAATCACAATTTGTTGAATTTACAAGAATTGGTCGGCCGGATAAGGCGTTTACGCCGCATCCGGCATCAACAAAAGCACGTGACCAACCATCTCACAGCCGGACGGTTTTCACCTCCGGCTATTTTTTTAATTGTGATTACGCATAACCCCTTCCTGAACCGTTGAGGCAACCAACACGCCGTCCTGGGTATAAAACTCGCCGCGCACAAAGCCGCGTGCGCTGGACGCCGAAGTACTCTCCACGCTATACAGCAGCCATTCGTTCAAATTAAACGGTCGATGAAACCACATGGAATGGTCAATGGTGGCAATCTGAATCCCCGGTTCGAGAAAACCGATGCCGTGCGGCTGTAAAGCTACCGGCAGAAAGTTAAGATCAGAAGCGTAACCGAGCAGATACTGATGAACGCGCAGATCATCCTGCACGCTACCATTTGCGCGGATCCACACCTGACGATGCGGTTCTGCGACGTGGCCTTTCAGCGGGTTATGAAACTCTACCGGGCGAACTTCCAGCGGACGATCGCTGATAAATTTATCTTTCAGCACCGGCGGCAACAGGTGCGCCAGCGATTGGGCGATTTGTGTTTCCGAAGGCAGGCCATCAGGCGCTGGCGCGGGCGGCATTGTTTTTTGATGTTCGAACCCCACTTCTGGTGCCTGGAAAGAGGCGGTCATATAAAAAATCGGTTTGCCGTTTTGAATAGCAGCAACCCGGCGGGCGCTGAAGCTGTTACCGTCACGCAGCGTTTCGACATCATAAATAATCGGCTTCTTACTATCACCCGGGCGAAGAAAGTAGCTATGAAACGAATGTACCAGCCGTTCTTCAGGGACGGTCTCTTTTGCAGCATACAAGGCCTGACCCACGACCTGGCCGCCAAACACCTGGCGTAAACCTAAATCTTCACTCTGGCCGCGAAAGAGTCCCTCCTCAATTTTTTCCAGGTTTAACAATGTCAGTAAATTTTTTAGCGCCTGACTCATATAACTCTCCAGTAACAAAGCTGCCGCAGCAAGCCAAAGTGAGTTGAGTATAACGCAAATTTGCCACTGGTCCGATGGGTGCAATGGTCTGAATTACGGGCTAATTACAGGCAGAAATGCGTGATGTGTGCCACACTTGTTGACGTTACTATTTTGTTAACCACTCTTCCGGCGAGGAAAGTTAGCCCGCTGGTGCATTGATAATAGGGAGAAGTGAATGAAACTCGTGCACATGGCCAGTGGTTTAGCGGTTGCGATTGCGTTGGCGGCTTGCGCAGATAAAAGCGCGGATATTCAGACGCCAGCACCGGCTGCAAATACGTCTATTTCAGCAACACAACAACCTGCTATCCAGCAACCGAATGTCTCCGGCACCGTCTGGATCCGTCAGAAAGTCGCACTGCCGCCTGACGCTGTGCTGACCGTGACACTTTCTGACGCGTCGTTAGCCGATGCTCCGTCAAAAGTGCTGGCGCAGAAAGCGGTGCGTACCGAAGGTAAACAGTCGCCATTCAGCTTTGTTCTGCCATTTAACCCGGCAGATGTTCAGCCGAACGCGCGTATTCTGTTGAGTGCGGCGATTACCGTGAATGACAAACTGGTCTTTATTACCGATACCGTTCAGCCGGTGATCAACCAGGGGGGAACTAAAGCCGACCTGACATTAGTGCCGGTACAGCAAACTGCCGTGCCGATTCAGGCCAGCGGTGGCGCAACGACTACCGTACCTTCGACTTCACCAACCCAGGTGAATCCGTCTTCGGCTGTTCCTGCTCCTACGCAATATTAAGCGAAGTTAACCCTCTCAGCCCTGAGAGGGTTAGTAGTTCCAGCGATAACGCTGTAAGTCGATTTGCCCGCTTCCCGATACCATCACACCTTCTGCCAGTAATGCCTGTCGCTGACGCTGTAAATCAGGTCCGGTTAGCGAAATTGCGCCGTAGCGATTAACCACCCGGTGCCAGGGCAAGGTGCTGCCTTCGGGGAGACGCTTTAACACACCGCCCACCTGGCGCGCGGCGCGGGGCGCTCCCGCCAGTTTCGCCACATCACCGTAAGTGGTGACATAGCCTTCGGGAATAGCGGCTACGATTTGCCAGACCCGTTGGGGAAATGAATCTTCTTTTTCCATCTTTTCTTCCTGAGGCAATTTTTCAGCATAATCTGGAAAAACGCCCGAGTGAAGCCGCATTGTGCAAGAAACCAGCATCTGGCACGCAATGTGTTGCAATTAGCCGGGACAGCAGTAATAATGCGCCTGCGCGTTGGTTCTCAACGCTCTCAATGGGGCTCTGTTGGTTCTCCCGCAACGCTACTCTGTTTACCAGGTCAGGTCCGGAAGGAAGCAGCCAAGGCAGATGACGCGTGTGCCGGGATGTAGCTGGCAGGGCCCCCACCCATTTCAGCCTTCCACCGTTTCGTCAAAAAAAACAATATAGCTAAACTTTAACCACAACTGACGTCGCAAGAATTGTCTGGCTGCGCAGTACGCTTCGGAGGTATGCCTGATGAAGTATGTTGATGGTTTTGTGGTTGCCGTTCCTACCGTTGACATCCTCCACGCCCTGCAGGACAGGGATTCCTACGACGTTCAGGCTGTCGCCTGAATCATTTCGGTGGGTTCCTGCTTCAACGGGCGGCCTGACTGCACCATCCCTCCACAGGCAAGAACGGCGTGCCCCGCCGCTAAAATGTTACGAGCGCCGTTTACATCGGCGTTCGCTGTATATCCACAAGCCCGACACACGAATTTACTTTGTGTCAGGCGGTTTTCTTTCGCGGTATGACCACAGCACGCGCAACGCTGGCTTGTGTACGCTGGCGGTACTGCCAGTACCTGACCTCCACGCCAGCGCTGCTTGTACTCAAGCTGGCGGCGCATTTCATACCAGCCCTGCTCCAGTATCGAACGGTTTAAACCTGATTTTGCCCGGACATTGCGCCCCGGCTGGCTGACCGTACCCGCTGCTGACTTTGACATGTTGCTGACCTTCAAATCCTCAATAACTATCATTGCGTGGTTTTTGCTGATTGTCGTTGTGACTTTGTGAAGGTAGTCCCTGCGGATATTTGCGATACGGGAATGCAGTTGCTGTATTTTGCCTTTCTGCTTCTGCCAGTTGTTGCTGAATTTGACCTTGCGGCTTAACTGTCGCTGAAGTCTCGCCAGCGTCTTCTGGTTTTTCTGAAAACTGTTTACAGGCTCGTCGTCAGCCCTAAAATTCACAAATGTTGCCCGGCCCAGCGTAAGAAATCCTCCTTCGGTAATGCCTTGCTGTAGAGCCAGCCCTGGCCGTAGTGCACGCCATGCTGGCGTAACCACTCTTCTTGTTTACTGGTTTCGATTCCCTCGGCTACCATTTTCAGTTTCAGTGTTTTTGCCATTTCGATGATATGCGGCGTGACATTTTTATATTCCAGCGCATCAACGAAGGATTTATCGCTCTTCAGAATGTCGACATCCAGATCCTGTAAATAACTTAAACTTGAATACCCCGTACCAAAATCATCGAGATAAATCTCATGGCCCGCCTCCCGGTAGCGAGAAATTATCGGGGCGCTGATTTTCGGATCGGCAAACTCGCGTTCCGTGAGTTCAAGAGCGATCTGTCTGGGATTAACCTGATAGTGATTGATCATTTCACGCAGTAATTGCGGGATTTTTTCCGAGGTGAGCACGGTGGATTCAAGATTGATCGAAATATGCTGCTGCGGATGCTGACGCAGCCAGTCGCCCATATCTTCAAAGACGCTTCTTATAATCAGTAGCGTCAATGGCTCAGAAAGGCCCGTTTGCTGTGCCAGCGGGATAAAACTATCTGGTGACAACCAACAACCATCTGTCTGCGGCCAGCGCGCCAGTGCCTCAGCACCGACAATTTTGCCATTGGCTAAGGAGACAATCGGCTGATAGTGCACGCAAATATCACGATTTTCGATAGCATCCAGCAGCCGATGATGCGGTGACTGGATACGGCGCAAAATACGCAGCACAAACATCGCTGCCAGCAGGCCAATGACTAACCCGAGCGGTAACCAGATAAAGACTTGCCGATGCCAGCCTTGCTGCAACATTTTCGCTGAAGCCCAGGTGATGATCGAAATATTCATCTCCGGGAAGGGCAGGATATCGTAAATGATTCCATTATTTTCGATATGCTCACCGGGTGTTTTTTGTAGACGGGTTATAATTCCCTGAGCAATTTCATCGCTGCTGGTTATGACAACATTATGGGCATTGCCAATAATAGCGGTATCAATTTGCCATGAGCTATAGGGAATGACATCAATAAAGGAAGCGGGGTCGATCATGACGACATAATGTGCCGTTCCCATGGCGATCATGTAACGTATAATACCTAAATCGTTATGCGAGGTTAACCAGACCCGATAACCCTCTTTCGAAATCTTACCTGGCTCGGGGAAGGTATCGGGCGGGCTTTCATGCTCCAGAGACGAACACTGGGGAACGTTGTTATTAATATAACTGTCAACGCCAAGATTATTGGCCGTTTTTCGCCATTTTTAATGTCCGCTATTGGTCATTAAT
>NZ_PTRE01000083.1 GCF_002965065.1 Escherichia sp. MOD1-EC7003 | reverse complement strand
TCTATGCCAGTTGCAGCCTAAGAAGTGGGAAGCCTCGCCGTTTACGGCGGGGAGCAGTCACATCAGGTGATTGCCCTTTGTTTATGAGGGTGTTGTAATTCATGTCGTTGTTGCCTTTGTAAGGGCAACACCTCAGCCTGCCGGCAGGCGCTGAAGATACCAAAGGGTAGTTCAGATTACACGGTCACCTGGAAAGGGGGCCATTTTACTTTTTATCGCCGCTGGCGATGCAAAGTTCACAAAGTTGTCTTACGACGGTTGTAAGGTAAAACTTATCGATTTGATAATGGAAACGCATTAGCCGAATCGGCAAAAATTGGTTACCTTACATCTCATCGAAAACACGGAGGAAGTATAGATGTCCTTGATTAACACCAAAATTAAACCTTTTAAAAACCAGGCATTCAAAAACGGCGAATTCATCGAAATCACCGAAAAAGATACCGAAGGTCGCTGGAGCGTCTTCTTCTTCTACCCGGCTGACTTTACCTTCGTATGCCCGACCGAACTGGGTGACGTTGCTGACCACTATGAAGAACTGCAGAAACTGGGCGTAGACGTATACGCAGTATCTACCGATACTCACTTCACCCACAAAGCATGGCACAGCAGCTCTGAAACCATTGCTAAAATCAAATATGCGATGATCGGCGACCCGACTGGCGCCCTGACCCGTAACTTCGACAACATGCGTGAAGATGAAGGTCTGGCTGACCGTGCGACCTTCGTCGTTGACCCGCAGGGTATCATCCAGGCTATCGAAGTTACCGCTGAAGGCATTGGCCGTGACGCGTCTGATCTGCTGCGCAAAATCAAAGCTGCTCAGTACGTAGCTTCTCACCCAGGCGAAGTTTGCCCGGCTAAATGGAAAGAAGGTGAAGCGACTCTGGCTCCGTCTCTGGACCTGGTTGGTAAAATCTAAATTTCCTTCGTCTTTCGCGCTACCAACTCCGGCGCGAAATACATGAGAAATCCATCATTTATAACGGGTACTAAAGGTGCCCGTTTCTTCTCTACACCATGATGCAAGCTGCATCCAGGTAGCCGCAGAGGCCGCTTGCATGATGATGTTTAAAGCCCAGGAGATAAACATGCTCGACACAAATATGAAAACTCAACTCAAGGCATACCTTGAGAAATTGACCAAGCCTGTTGAGTTAATTGCCACGCTGGATGACAGCGCTAAATCGGCAGAAATCAAGGAACTGTTGGCTGAAATCGCAGAACTGTCAGACAAAGTCACCTTCAAAGAAGATAACAGCTTGCCGGTGCGTAAGCCGTCTTTCCTGATCACCAATCCTGGTTCCAACCAGGGGCCACGTTTTGCAGGCTCTCCGCTGGGCCACGAGTTCACCTCGCTGGTACTGGCGTTGCTGTGGACCGGTGGTCACCCGTCGAAAGAGGCGCAGTCTCTGCTGGAGCAGATTCGCCATATTGACGGTGATTTTGAATTCGAAACCTATTACTCGCTCTCTTGCCACAACTGTCCGGACGTGGTGCAGGCGCTGAATCTGATGAGCGTACTGAACCCGCGCATCAAGCACACTGCAATTGATGGTGGCACCTTCCAGAACGAAATTACCGATCGCAACGTCATGGGCGTTCCGGAAGTGTTCGTGAATGGTAAAGAGTTTGGTCAGGGCCGCATGACTATTTCTGAAATCGTCGCCAAAATTGATACTGGCGCGGAAAAACGTGCGGCAGAAGAGCTGAACAAGCGTGATGCTTATGACGTATTAATCGTCGGTTCCGGCCCGGCGGGTGCGGCGGCAGCAATTTACTCCGCACGTAAAGGTATCCGTACCGGTCTGATGGGCGAGCGTTTTGGTGGTCAGATCCTTGATACCGTTGATATCGAAAACTACATTTCTGTACCGAAGACTGAAGGCCAGAAACTGGCTGGTGCACTGAAAGTTCACGTTGATGAATACGACGTTGATGTGATTGACAGCCAGAGCGCGAGCAAACTGATCCTGGCAGCGGTTGAAGGCGGCCTGCATCAGATTGAAACAGTTTCTGGCGCGGTACTGAAAGCACGCAGCATTATCGTGGCGACCGGTGCAAAATGGCGCAACATGAACGTTCCGGGCGAAGATCAGTATCGCACCAAAGGCGTGACCTACTGCCCGCACTGCGACGGCCCGCTGTTTAAAGGCAAACGTGTAGCGGTCATCGGCGGCGGTAACTCTGGCGTGGAAGCAGCAATCGACCTGGCGGGTATCGTTGAGCACGTAACTTTGCTTGAGTTTGCTCCAGAAATGAAAGCTGACCAGGTATTGCAGGACAAACTGCGCAGCCTGAAAAATGTCGATATTATTCTGAACGCGCAAACCACAGAAGTGAAAGGCGACGGCAGCAAGGTCGTCGGTCTGGAATATCGTGATCGCGTAAGCGGCGATATTCACAACATCGAACTGGCCGGTATTTTCGTCCAGATTGGTCTGCTGCCGAACACTAACTGGCTGGAAGGCGCAGTCGAACGTAACCGCATGGGTGAGGTAATCATTGATGCGAAATGCGAAACCAACGTCAAAGGTGTGTTCGCCGCAGGTGACTGTACGACAGTTCCGTACAAGCAGATCATCATCGCCACTGGCGAAGGTGCCAAAGCCTCTCTGAGCGCTTTTGACTACCTGATTCGCACCAAAACTGCATAAGAAGAAGTAAGATTCACCTGCAATTGCTTAGCCGCTGGGGTTAAACCTGGCGGCTTTTTTATTGCAATAAAAAAGCCCTGCCGGGATGGTTCCGGGCAGGGCGGGATACTTATTCTGGCAATTAACGCACAACCAGCACCGGCAGATTGGCGTGGCGGATCACGCTCGAGGCGTTAGAACCTAACAGATGGGTTGAAATTGAAGGATTACGCGAACCAATCACCACGATATCTGCATCGAGTTCTTTCGCTAACTCGTTAACTTCATCCCGCACGCTACCAAAACGGACATGTTGTTTAATACGCGAAGGATCGATGGTGAAGTGGCTGACCATCGTTTGTAGACGTTCTTCTGCTTCATGTTGCAGATGCTCTTCAAAACGACGCACATCAGCGGCAAAACGGTGCAGGCTCAGGCTGGCTGAGCCTGGGAGTACGTGAAGTAGATGAATAACACCGTCATCCTGGGCGAGGAATTCAGCGTGGCGAATAGCTTTATCGCTCAATTCCATTTCGAAAACATCCACTGGCATAATGATTGTTTTGTACATAAGCATTCTCTCCTTGTTTTTGCATGTATACATAACAGCACATTATTGATTATGAATCTATGATTCGTGATACTGATTTAATATAAAATGGTGATTGATCTGAAAAATAAATAAAACCAGGCACTACCAGCGTTGTTCAAGGTATAGCACAGCAGCAACAATAATCGCTGCTATGAACATATAAAACGCAGTGATACCGAGAGCTTCGCTCATATGAGGTTCCGCAGGTGAATAACCAATTCAGATTAGAATGCGGCGCTTAAGAGCAAAATGATAAATCTGGTTGATATTTGAGCGGAAAGAGGATGCAAGAGCATCCTCTGGGCAAAGCGAGTTATCGCTTGTGCAGATGGGATTAAAGCAGGTAGTCGCCAGCCGCTTCTGGCTGGTATTCAAGTTCCAGCACTTCAAGGTGGGTTGCTACGCCGCCCGGAAGTTCCCAGTGAATAGAGTCGCCAACGCGCAGCCCCAGTAGTGCGGCACCTACCGGGGCCATAACGGAAAGCTGAGTATTGCTATCGGTCATTTTTGCCGGATACACCAGCGTGCGCACACGCACTTCGCCATCGCTAAGATTGCGGAATTTAACCCGGCTGTTCATTGTCACCACGTCGTGTGGCATCTCTTCTGGCGAACACATTTGGGCGCGATCCAACTCTGCGTTTAACGCGCCGGCGATTGGCAAACCAGCATAGGCGGGTTGCTCCAGCAGAATATCGATGCGTTCGGCATCCAGGTCGTTAATGATGATAGTTGGTCTGGACATTTTTACTCCATGTCGTCGGTACTGCGAGTGTCGCAGATAAACATACCCAAAAGAAAACCCTCACCGTCAGGCGGCGAGGGTTTAACTCATATGATGATACTGACTGTTGCTCACTCTTTGAAGTGATGAGCGTCACATTCAGGGAATTCCTCAATGTAGCGCATTATGTATAAATCTTAATCGTCATGTTTTATGGAAGACGATTCAGTATGTTTTGTAAATACATGATTAATAACCCGCTTTATCAATCAAAAAGGTTTTGCCACAGTTGCCTGGGTGTGGTTGTGGCAAGAATGATTTTGCAGAAAGCGGAGCGTTGATGGCGTCAGCTTTGATCGAAATCTGAATTTCAGTCAAATACGCGGGGTTACCCTGGCACGTTAGCTTAACTGCTTTCACGTTCTCTTTTCCCCAGCTTTTGGCAAATGCGGCGTCAAAGTCATTGCGGCTCACTGTTTTACCGTAGTTATCCGCAAGGAATTTTCCAGCTTCGCTCTCTTTAATTTCTTGATTCAGGCGTACCATCGTGCCGAAGTATGCGTCTGGATCAAAACCAAAGCAGACGCCGTGTTTGGCATATTCGTAACGTTCCAGACAGGAACGTCCACCGGCGCCAGGCATGACTTCACTTAGTTTAGCTGCCGTTTCCAGCGATAACCCGGTTTCCGGTGATGAACACATCCGGCTGGCGCGCGCTTCTGGTCGATTTGGGATTGGGCGAGTGGCGCAGCCGAAGCGCATCCAGCGGCGTTCATCAACGCCACGCGCTGCGATTGATTTTGGCAACCCCGGCCACAAACCATGTACGGTCAGAAAATCAGCTTTGTTGGGCGTTTCGGTTTGCAGACGACATTCATCCCGTTCGTTACGATTTCGATCATGCTGACTTTGGCAAAATCCTGTTTGCCAGGAGAGCGCCAGGACATATCGATCAAAATCGCCATACTGTTTTGCCTGTAACGCCACGGCGTTGGCAGAAGATAAGGGGAGCAGAGAAGCCGCCAGTAACGTGGCGTTACGCCAGAATGCTTTCATCATGGGGGGGGAACTCATACATACACTGAATATTATCTATTAAATCATAAAAAAGCCCGCCAGGTGGGCTTACCTGGCGGGCGTGATGATTTATTCAGCGTTTGGCGAATGTATTAGTTCCACATGGCGAGAATCGGCCAGCCAACCAACAGCAGCATAGAGATGTAAATCACCCCGAAGATTGCGCCAAGACGCCAGTAATCTTTTGATTTCACATAGCCACAGCCGTAAATAATCACCCCAGGACCGGTTGCATACGGCGTCAGACAACCCATGATACCGATAGACAGCACCAGCAGGATACACAGTTGTTCCATTGGTACGCCCGGAATACCTTTACCGACGGCCAGAATAACCGGCAGCATGGTTGCGGTGTGCGCAGACAGGCTGGCAAACAGGTAGTGCGCAAAGTAGAACACCAGAACCAGTACAATCACCGTTGCGTTTGGTGAGAATCCTTCCAGGTGCGTACTCATGGTGCTGGCGAACCAGTCGATAAAGCCAGAACGGGTTAAGCCGTTAGCCATCACAACCAGTGTTGCCAGGTTGACCAGCGTGTTCCATGCACTGTTATAGCGGGTAATGTCTTTCCACGGCACAACGTGCAGGGCCAGCATCAGTGAAACCGCCAGCAGACCAACCGCAGTGGCGTCAATCATTTCGCCGCCAAATACCCACAAGCCCAGGCTAAGCAGTACCAGGATAATCAGCGTCCACTCTTTACGGCTTAGTGCGCCCATGGTTTTCAGTTCATCACCGGCCCATGCTGCCACTTCTGCACTGTGAGTTACTTCTGGCTTATACAGCACGTAGGAAAGCCACGGCGCAACGATCAGCAAAATAATACCAACCGGCAGGAAGCTTAAGAACCATTGTAGCCAGCTAATCTGGACGCCCGCAATTTTGCTGACAAACTCCAGACCCAGTACGTTCGGTGCCGCGCCGGTGACAAACATGGAGGAGCTAAGGCTGGTACTGATGACCATCATCCACATCAAATAGCCACCAATGCGTCGGGAAGATGGATCGTTGGGGAATGATTTAAACAGCGGCGGCAGGTTTTTTATGACCGGAAAAACCGTTCCCCCGGTACGCGCGGTGTTGGACGGTGTAAACGGCGCCAGCAGAATGTCGATAATGACAATCGCATAACCCAACGTCAGCGTGCGTTTGCCCATAAATTTCACCAGGAAAAGGGCAATGCGACGACCTAATCCGGAAACTTCATACCCTAATGCAAAAATAAATGCGCCAAATACCAGCCATACCGTAGTGCTGGAAAAACCAGCCAGACCCCATTTCAGCGCCTGTTTTTGTGCATTAAATGCTGGGTCAGCTAATTCTTTGGCATCAAAGAGCAGATAATTACTGCCAATAACGCAAATAGTGACAGCAATAAAACTGATCGCTGTTGCCGGGATGGGCTCGAGGATCATGCCGATAATCATTGCCACAAACACAGCGAAGTAATGCCATGCCTGCGGCGGCATGCCGTCGGGGACAGGGATAAGAAACATGACGCCCATCACCACCAGTGGGGCCAATAGTTTCCATATATTATCTTTTGCTAAAGACATACGGGTTCTCCGAAAATTAATATTTCAAAATTTATCAAGTGCTTAAATAATTAAATCTGTGCTAAAAACCAGGTAATAATCAGCAGGTCGGCACTGCCGCCTGGACTGAGATTTCGTTCGATACACTCTTTGTCAAACTGGCGAAGATAATCGAGATCGGCGGGGGTTCGGATGCCCCCTTTTTGCAATAATGCTTGCGCCTCGCGTTGTAGCCAGCGCAGGCCCCCTTCGCCACCGCGCGATGCAACGTTGGTATCGCCGTTGATCGCCATCAGTAGGAGCAAGGTATCGAGCAATGCCAGTTCAGGATCTAACCCCTGATCCAGCAAAGTGAGGTAATGCGGCAGTGCGCGGTTGATCACCAGTGGATAACCCGCTTCAGCTTCACCGCGTGCACCGGTAAGGCCAAGCTGCTGGTACAACCGTTGACCTGCCGTCAGTTGTGGATTATTGGTACGCAGTTCGCGATCGGTCAGACCGCGGCAGAAACTTGCCGCCGTCGAACAAACGGTATTTGGCGTTACCGCCTCATTAAGCTGATGCAAACGACCAATCGCCGCGCACAGTAGCCCTAAAGAAAAAATACTGCCTTTATGCGTGTTTACGCCCGCAGTGGCGCGGAACATATCACCTTCGCAAGCCATACCAATTGGGCGTAATCCGTGGAGTACCGCTTCCGGTGCCATTTCTGCACTACAGGCACCAAATTCAATGAAACGGGGTAACCAGCCCTGAATCGCCAGCGCGCTGCGGTGGAAATCTTCCAGTGCCATATCTTTGTGTGCACCGCAGTTAATGCGATCTACCAGGCCGGGTTTCGGTGACAAATTGACTTCAGTCAGCATGGCGCGCCAGCCCAGCAGGGCGTATTCATTGATTAATGACGCAGCAAGCTTTGTGGTTTTAGTTGACGTTGCAGACATCGACATCGTTCAGCAGCGCCTCCATGCGGTTGAGTAAATCAGTCAGTTGATGGGTTTTTCCACGCGCGCAGACGGCTGCGCTTTGCTCGCACAGCAGGCAGCGGCGAGGCGGCAGCGAATAATCGCGGCGGGAGAGAATTTCGCCTTCGGGCGTCAGGACATCGATATCCCATAAACGCCCGAGAGGATGACTATGCTCAAGCTCAATAGTGGCGAGCTTGAGGTCGCGAGCCGGGGCGGCAATACTCAACATACCCTCCGGCCCGCTGGCAGAAACCAGTGCAGCCTGCTCCTGAATTTGCCAGCCCTGTTTTGCGGCTAAGGCTCGCAAGGCTGTCACGCCATGATTAAAAATTCGGCGTGTGACCTCGCTGTCTTTAATCGGCCCAGGCGCAACCACGGTAAAGGAGACCAGTGGAACAGGGTGGCGCTTGAGCCAGGCGTGTTGCCGTGCTTGCCTCTCATCCCGGCTGATGAGCAGCTCGGGAATAGAAACCGCGTGGTGGCTGGCGAGTTCAGGGAGCAGGTGCATGGCTTATTCCTTCACCTGATGCACAACATCGATCACCGAGCCATCGCGGTAACGCACAACGGCAACGACGCGGTCGGTGAATTCAATCGGCTGTGGTTCACCGGTCAGCAGACGCGCACGTTCGCGCAGCCACTCAATGGACACCACTTTAATGCCCGCTTCCTGCAGACGTTCTGCCAGTTCCGGACGTGCCGGGTTAACTGCGATACCGTGGTCTGTGACCAGAATGTCAACGCTGGAGCCTGGGGTGATGCAGGTCAGCACGTTATCCACCAGCGTCGGAATACGACCGCGTACCAGCGGCGCGACGATGATGGAAAGTGCAGAGGCAATCGCGGTATCGCAGTGACCGCCGGAAGCACCACGCAGTACGCCGTCAGAGCCGGTCAGCACGTTAACGTTAAACTGGGTGTCAATTTCCAACGCGCTCAGTACCACCACGTCAAGACGATCAACCGATGCGCCTTTAGAACCCCAGTTAGCGTACTGGTTAGCGCTGATTTCGATGTGATTGGGGTTACGAGCCAGCGATTGCGCCGCGTCGCTGTCAAAGCTCTGAACATCCAGCAGTTTTCGGATCAGACCTTTTTCGTGCAGATCAACCATCGTCGCGGTAATGCCGCCGAGGGCGAAGTCGGCGCGAATATCGCGGCTACGCATTTTGTCTTCCAGGAAACGGGTTACCGCCAGCGATGCGCCGCCAGTACCTGTCTGCATGGAGAAACCTTCTTTGAAGTAGCCAGAGTTGACAATCACATCCGCAGCGCTACGGGCAATCAGTAGTTCGCGCGGGTTAGTGGTCATACGGGTCGCGCCAGCGCCGATTTTTGCAGCATCGCCAACGCGATCAACTTTGACGATCAGATCAACCTGATCTTGCTCAATGCTTGCCGGATTATGCGGATAAGGCAGTAGTTCCTCGGTGAGCATCACGACCTGTTTTGCGTTGTCGGCATCAACCATTGCATAGCCGAGAGAGCCGCAGCAGGCTTTACCGGTGTAGCCGTTGGCATTACCGAATTCATCACAGGACGGGACGCCGAGGAAAGCCACGTCAATGTTCAGCTCGCCGCTCTGGACCAGATGTACACGACCACCATGGGAGTGGACTTGCACCGGTTCAGCCAGCACACCACGGGAAATTTCTTCTGCCAGCGGACCGCGCAGACCAGAAGTATAAATGCGGGTGACCACACCCTGACGAATATGTTCTACCAGCGGCGCATGGCAATCACTCAGGGAGCTGGATGCCAGAGTCAGGTTTTTAAAGCCCATCTTCGCGATGACGTCCATCACCATATTGACGGTCAGGTCACCACCACGGAAAGAGTGATGGAAAGAGACGGTCATGCCATCTTTCAAACGTAAGCGTACAGCCTGAACCGTCTGGTCAGAATCTGACGAATTAGACAAAGTGGTGTCC
>NZ_PTRE01000082.1 GCF_002965065.1 Escherichia sp. MOD1-EC7003 | reverse complement strand
ATCACAAAACTCTATGCCTGTCTTTTTTTACCCGCCCATTACTGGGGATTCCTCAGCGCCGAAGCGGGTTTTTTCGCAAATTGTTTTCTGCCGGAGCAGAAGCCAATTAACGTTTGGAGAACTGCGGACGACGACGTGCTTTACGCAGACCGACTTTCTTACGTTCAACCTGACGAGCGTCACGAGTAACGAAGCCAGCTTTACGCAGTTCAGAACGCAGGGACTCGTCGTATTCCATCAGAGCGCGGGTGATACCGTGACGGATCGCACCAGCCTGACCAGAGATACCACCACCTTTAACGGTGATGTACAGGTCCAGTTTCTCAACCATGTCGACCAGTTCCAGCGGCTGACGAACTACCATGCGGGCAGTTTCACGACCGAAGTACTGTTCCAGAGAACGTTGGTTGATTACGATTTTACCGTTGCCCGGTTTGATGAAAACGCGAGCTGCGGAACTTTTGCGGCGACCAGTGCCGTAGTATTGATTTTCAGCCATTGCCTATAATCCCGATTAGATGTCAAGAACTTGCGGTTGCTGTGCCGCGTGGTTGTGCTCGTTACCCGCGTAAACTTTCAGTTTACGGAACATAGCACGACCCAGCGGGCCTTTTGGCAACATGCCTTTAACCGCGATTTCAATCACACGCTCAGGACGGCGAGCAATCATCTCTTCAAAGGTCGCTTGTTTGATACCACCGATGTGACCTGTGTGGTGATAGTACACTTTATCAGTACGCTTGTTGCCGGTTACAGCAACTTTGTCAGCGTTCAGAACGATGATGTAATCACCGGTATCTACGTGCGGAGTGTATTCCGCTTTGTGCTTACCGCGCAGGCGACGAGCCAGTTCAGTAGCCAGACGGCCCAGAGTTTTACCGGTCGCGTCAACAACATACCAGTCGCGTTTTACGGTTTCTGGTTTAGCTGTAAAAGTTTTCATTAAAAGCTTACCCAATAAATAGTTACACGTTGGTGAACACCCAAACGTCTTCAATTGTTGAGGTTCACACGACAAAGTCCGGCAAACCTACCCCTTCGAATAGCCTATGCCAGCACACAAAAAGTTTTGGGAAAAAAACTTTCTTGTAACGTGGGGTCGCAAGATTATAGAGAAGTCGGGGTCAAAGATCGACCCCTTTTTGTGATTTGTGACAGGTTTTAACCCGCTAAATGCTCGCGCTTCAGATACTCTTCGCTTTGCATCTCTTGCAGACGTGACAGGCAACGCTGGAACTCAAACTTCAGCCGCTCGCCCTGATAAATTTCATACAAAGGCGCTTCTGCACTCACCACTAATTTGACATGGCGCTCGTAAAACTCATCCACCAGCGCAATAAAGCGCCGCGCTTCGCTCTCCATCAACCGCGTCATGACCGGCACATCAAACAGCATTACCGTGTGAAAGAGGCGTGAGAGCGCAATATAGTCATGCTGACTGCGGGCATCGACGCACAGCGTAGTAAATGAGACCGCCAGCGTCTGATTTTCAACGCCCATTGTCGCCAGCGGCCGATGGTTGATTTCTAACGTCGGTGAATTTTCTCGTTTCGCCCCCGCCAGCGCCAACCATAGTTTATCCATTTGCACCCGGGTTTCATCGTTGAGTGGCGAAAGCCACAGATGCGCCTGAGTGAGAGTACGTAGTCGATAATCAACACCAGCGTCCACATTCATTACATCACAATGCTGTTTAATGGCATCGATTGCAGGCAGAAAACGCGCACGTTGCAGGCCATTTCGATAAAGTTCATCCGGTGGAATATTTGACGTCGCTACCAGGGTAATACCGCGGGCGAACAGGGCTTTCATCAGGCCGCCAAGGAGCATGGCATCGGTAATATCAGAAACAAAAAATTCGTCAAAACAGAGCACGTCAGTTTCTGCTTTAAAGCGATCGGCAATAATTTCCAGCGGGTCGCTTTGGCCTTGTAATTCGGTCAGCTCTTCGTGCACCCGCAGCATAAAACGGTGAAAGTGCAGGCGCAGTTTCCGCTCTCCCGGCAGACTTTGATAAAAAAGGTCCATCAGCCAGGTTTTCCCGCGTCCTACACCGCCCCACATATATAAGCCACGCACTGGTGTATGCTTTGTGTCTTCACGTTTACCCCACAGCTTACCGACCCGCGCCATTAGCCCACTCTTCCTGGCCGCTGGCGGCGTGCTATTGATGAGTTCCTGATAAATAATTTCCAGGCGGCTGACGGCCTCTTTTTGAACCTCGTCGGGTTGATGGCTGCCTTCATTGAGCGCCTTCAGGTATTGCGATGTTGGGGTAACGCTTTGCATGATCTTATTGTTATTCCTTGAATAATCGGTGCGCCGTTGTTCACGGTTGACGAAAAAAAGGCCGTTCTACACTACGCGATATGCAGTCGGGATTCCACTTCTGTGGCATTAACGGTTATAGTGGCATAATCAGCCGCAGGCATGGAGCCTGAAGCCAACACCCTACAGAAACAAAAGACAACGGGAGATGTTCATGACCTGGGAATATGCGCTAATTGGGTTAGTCGTCGGCATCATTATTGGTGCTGTGGCCATGCGTTTTGGTAATCGTAAACTACGCCAGCAACAGGCGTTGCAGTACGAACTGGAAAAAAATAAAGCTGAACTGGACGAGTATCGCGAAGAGCTGGTTAGCCACTTTGCCCGCAGCGCGGAATTACTGGATACCATGGCGCACGATTATCGCCAGCTGTATCAGCACATGGCGAAAAGCTCCAGCAGCCTGCTGCCGGAACTGTCTGCCGAAGCAAACCCGTTCCGTAATCGTCTGGCAGAGTCTGAAGCCAGCAACGATCAGGCACCGGTGCAGATGCCTCGTGACTATTCTGAAGGCGCATCCGGTCTGCTGCGTACTGGCGCGAAGCGCGACTAATTTATTTTTCGGGCGCAGCCATTGCGCCCTCCTCTTCTCTCCCTCCCCGACTATCATTTAATCTGGTGTCTCATTGTTAGCCGTCTGAAAATTCAATAACATCAAACTGTTTTGAATCTCTTTTCTTATCATTCAGGTACGAGAGCAGGAATAATGAAAAAACAAACCCAGCTGTTGAGTGCATTAGCGTTAAGTGTCGGGTTAACTCTCTCGGCGTCATTTCAGGCCGTCGCGTCGATTCCAGGCCAGGTTGCCGATCAGGCCCCTCTCCCCAGTCTGGCTCCAATGCTGGAAAAAGTGCTTCCGGCAGTGGTGAGCGTACGAGTGGAAGGAACGGCAAGTCAGGGGCAGAAAATCCCGGATGAATTCAAAAAGTTTTTTGGTGATGATTTACCGGATCAACCAGCACAACCTTTCGAAGGTTTAGGCTCCGGTGTCATCATCAACGCCAGTAAAGGCTATGTACTGACCAACAACCATGTGATTAATCAGGCACAGAAAATCAGTATTCAGCTCAATGATGGGCGCGAGTTTGATGCAAAACTGATTGGTAGCGATGACCAGAGCGATATCGCCCTGTTGCAAATTCAAAACCCGAGCAAATTAACGCAAATCGCTATTGCCGACTCAGACAAGCTGCGCGTCGGTGATTTTGCCGTAGCGGTCGGTAACCCATTTGGTCTTGGGCAAACCGCCACCTCTGGCATTGTTTCCGCATTAGGCCGTAGCGGCTTGAATCTTGAAGGTCTGGAAAACTTTATCCAGACCGATGCTTCCATTAACCGCGGTAACTCCGGCGGTGCGCTGTTAAACCTTAACGGTGAGTTAATTGGCATCAACACTGCAATCCTTGCGCCTGGCGGCGGGAGCGTCGGGATTGGATTTGCCATCCCCAGTAATATGGCACGTACCCTGGCGCAGCAGCTTATCGACTTTGGCGAAATTAAGCGCGGTCTGTTAGGCATCAAAGGTACGGAGATGAGTGCCGATATCGCCAAAGCCTTCAACCTTGACGTACAGCGTGGCGCGTTTGTTAGCGAAGTGCTGCCAGGTTCTGGCTCGGCGAAAGCGGGCGTCAAAGCGGGCGATATTATTACCAGCCTCAACGGCAAACCGCTCAATAGCTTTGCTGAGTTGCGCTCTCGTATCGCCACCACCGAGCCGGGCACGAAAGTGAAGCTCGGCCTGCTGCGTAACGGCAAACCACTGGAAGTAGAAGTGACGCTCGATACCAGTACCTCTTCGTCAGCCAGTGCTGAAATGATCACGCCAGCGCTGGAAGGTGCAACGTTGAGCGATGGTCAGCTAAAAGATGGCGGCAAAGGTATTAAGATCGATGAGGTCGTCAAAGGAAGTCCCGCCGCTCAGGCTGGCTTGCAAAAAGACGATGTGATCATTGGTGTCAACCGCGATCGGGTGAATTCGATCGCTGAAATGCGTAAAGTGCTGGCGACAAAACCGGCCATCATTGCCCTGCAGATCGTACGTGGCAATGAGAGCATTTACCTGCTAATGCGTTAATGTCGTAAACCGGGCATCAGGCTGACGTGTGATGTCCGGTTAACTCGTGGTATGCTGCTGGCGTTCCCTTTTTTAATGACGCCTCCATCATGTTTGTGAAGCTCTTACGTTCTGTTGCGATTGGATTAATTGTCGGCGCTATTCTGCTGGTTGCCATGCCTTCGCTGCGCAGCCTTAACCCGCTTTCCACTCCGCAATTTGACAGTACCGATGAGACGCCTGCCAGCTATAATCTGGCGGTTCGCCGCGCCGCGCCAGCAGTGGTTAACGTCTACAACCGTGGTTTGAACACCAATTCTCACAACCAACTTGAGATCCGCACCCTGGGTTCCGGTGTAATCATGGATCAGCGCGGTTATATCATCACCAATAAACACGTAATCAACGACGCCGATCAGATCATCGTCGCCTTACAGGATGGACGTGTATTTGAAGCGTTACTGGTGGGATCTGATTCTCTAACCGATCTGGCGGTACTTAAAATTAATGCCACTGGCGGTTTACCGACCATTCCAATCAATGCTCGTCGCGTACCACACATTGGCGATGTGGTACTGGCCATCGGTAACCCGTACAACCTCGGGCAGACCATTACCCAGGGGATTATTAGTGCCACGGGTCGAATCGGTCTGAACCCGACCGGGCGGCAAAACTTCCTGCAAACCGATGCTTCCATTAACCATGGTAACTCTGGCGGCGCGCTGGTGAACTCGCTGGGTGAGCTGATGGGCATTAACACGCTGTCGTTTGATAAGAGTAACGACGGCGAAACGCCGGAAGGTATCGGCTTTGCGATTCCTTTCCAGTTAGCAACCAAAATTATGGATAAGCTGATCCGCGATGGTCGAGTGATCCGCGGCTACATTGGTATCGGTGGGCGCGAGATCGCACCACTGCACGCGCAGGGCGGTGGTATCGATCAACTACAAGGGATCGTGGTTAATGAAGTATCACCTGACGGTCCGGCGGCGAATGCGGGTATTCAGGTCAACGATCTGATTATTTCGGTGAATAACAAACCGGCCATCTCTGCGCTGGAGACGATGGATCAGGTGGCAGAAATTCGCCCAGGCTCGGTGATCCCGGTTGTAGTGATGCGTGACGATAAGCAGTTAACATTGCAGGTCACCATTCAGGAATATCCGGCGACCAATTAAGGTCAGCGTAAAAGACAAAAAACCGGAGTCTGTGCTCCGGTTTTTTATTATCCGCTAATCAATTACTTATTAACGAATTCTTCGCCCAGGGCGATATCTTTCTTCAGCGTATCCAGCATACCTTCCAGCGCGTTCTGTTCAAATGCGCTCAGGGTGCCGATAGATTTACGCTCTTCCACGCCGTTTTTACCCAGCAGCAGCGGTTGAGAGAAGAAACGTGCGAACTGACCATCACCTTCAACGTAGGCACATTCGACAACGCCTTGTTCGCCCTGCAGTGCGCGAACCAGAGACAGACCAAAACGTGCAGCAGCCTGGCCCATAGACAGGGTTGCAGACCCGCCACCCGCTTTCGCTTCAACCACTTCAGTACCCGCGTTCTGGATACGTTTGGTCAGATCAGCCACTTCCTGCTCGGTAAAGCTGACACCAGGAACCTGTGACAGCAGCGGCAGAATGGTAACACCAGAGTGGCCACCAATGACCGGCACTTCAACTTCGCCCGGCTGTTTGCCTTTCAGTTCCGCAACAAAGGTGTTGGAACGAATGATATCCAGCGTGGTAATGCCGAACAGTTTGTTTTTGTCATAAACTCCGGCTTTTTTCAGCACTTCTGCAGCAATTGCAACTGTGGTGTTAACCGGGTTAGTGATAATACCAATGCACGCTTTCGGGCAGGTTTTCGCAACTTGCTGTACCAGGTTTTTCACGATCCCGGCGTTCACGTTAAACAGGTCGGAACGATCCATACCCGGTTTACGCGCTACGCCTGCAGAGATAAGAACGACATCTGCGCCTTCCAGCGCCGGAGTCGCATCTTCACCAGAAAAACCTTTGATTTTCACAGCAGTAGGGATATGGCTCAGATCGACAGCCACACCGGGAGTCACTGGAGCGATATCATACAGAGAGAGTTCTGAACCTGAAGGCAGTTGGGTTTTTAACAGTAGTGCAAGTGCCTGGCCAATACCGCCAGCTGCGCCGAGGACTGCGACTTTCATCCTAAACTCCTTATTATATTGATAAACTAAGATATGTTGCTCCGCTGCCGCGACCTTAATCCACAAAATTGCCGTTTACAATGACCACAACTCAAGAATGTGTAGTCACGCAAGTTTAGCGTTTATGCATTTATGCATTTAATTGCCGTAATCAGGAACCTAACTTACGTAATTAACAGTCGCTTATGCATTAGCACAACATTCCAACAAGTGGTGACAATATACCCTACCACTCAGCCAAAACAACATCAATTTGATAACAATTACTTTACTTTTAAGTCGAATTTGCAGGCCGTGACGCAGGCATGTTTCTCAATAACGAAATTTGATAAAATCCCGCTCTTCCATAACATTATTTCAGCCTTCTTCAGGGCTGACTGTTTGCATAAAAATTCATCTGTATGCACAATAATGTTGTATCAACCACCATATCGGGTGACTTATGCGAAGCTCGGCTAAGCAAGAAGAACTAGTTAAAGCATTTAAAGCATTACTTAAAGAAGAGAAATTTAGTTCCCAGGGCGAAATCGTCGCCGCGTTGCAGGAGCAAGGCTTTGACAATATTAATCAGTCTAAAGTCTCGCGGATGTTGACCAAGTTTGGTGCTGTACGTACACGCAATGCCAAAATGGAAATGGTTTACTGCCTGCCAGCTGAACTGGGTGTACCAACCACCTCCAGTCCATTGAAGAATCTGGTGCTGGATATCGACTACAACGATGCCGTTGTCGTGATTCATACCAGCCCTGGCGCAGCGCAGTTAATTGCTCGCCTGCTGGACTCACTGGGTAAAGCAGAAGGTATTCTGGGCACTATCGCTGGTGATGACACCATCTTTACCACCCCTGCTAACGGTTTCACCGTCAAAGACCTGTACGAAGCGATTTTAGAGCTGTTCGATCAGGAGCTTTAATCTCTGCCCCGTCGCTTCTGGCGGCGGGGAAAATGTTGCTGTTCCCTCTCAATCTCCTGCTTTCTCCTGCGATTCATTTAACGAATAGTGCGTTTTACCGCGATGAATCATTCACACAATGAATACATGCGGTAAAAAAAGCACATTATGTAAAATTAACTATCTAATTGAAAAACCTATTATTAGTAACAAATAACTGCGCTTTTAATTCTGTTTTGTTATTAAAATTCATATTTTTAATACTTAGAATCAACCAAAACAGTTAGCGTGATATTAATTAGCCAAATAATTAGTGTATACTTGATTTTGTGATATGGGTCACGAAAAAAAAAGCCCAGCTAAAAGATTATGTCGAGGTAAAAATCATGAAAATCAAAACCACTGTTGCTGCATTAAGCGTACTTTCTGTTCTCTCTTTCGGCGCGTTTGCTGCCAATTCTATTGATGCTGCACAAGCACAAAATCGTGAAGCAATCGGAACCGTATCCGTAAGTGGTGTGGCGTCTTCGCCAATGGATATGCGTGAAATGCTGAACAAAAAAGCGGAAGAGAAAGGCGCAACGGCCTACCAGATTACTGAAGCTCGTAGCGGTGACACCTGGCACGCTACGGCTGAACTGTACAAATAAACCCTCATCGTCTTGTCCGACGATATTGCCCCCGGCTCGGGGGCTTTTTTGCGCTAATGACGAACATTAAAACGCAAATGCCCTTCCAGCTCTTCCTCTGCCTCATCAAACAGCAATATTAACGCGCCAAAACGGCGACGCGTTTTCTCTCCCAGATGAACAAATTCAATCTCAAGTGGTAGCGGCAGGACATCGTTCATTAACACATCCCATAGTGAGTCTAGATCGCGAACTTTCTCCCTGGCCAGGCCAAAGGTTTGGCTGAAGTCGCGATAAAAATCCTCCTGACTCTCAATCTCATCAAAATCAAAGGTATAAATATTCATCTGTTGCCACCGTCACGTTTCGCGGCGAATTCTGCCGTTCATCGCTAAGTATAGCCATGAAAAAACCGACACCTTTTGGCGTCGGCTCAGATGATTGACAAAGTGCGCGTTGTTGATGCCGGATGCGGCGTGAACGCCTTATCCGGCCTACCAGGGTGTGAATGCAATTCCCTTACTGGCCTGATAAGGCATAGCGCATCAGGCAATTTGAAGTATGTCTGCAATCTCAACCGACTCTTTTGGCGTCGGTTTTGACTTAACTATCAGTCAACGCATGTTGATACTTATGGAGCATACCGGTAAGTCGATGCACCGGTTCCGTCACCTGCGGAGGTGCTTGCCAGATGCGTAGCTTTTCCTGGTAGATTTCCAGTTCTTCCAGCAACTGTCCGAAGTACCGATGCCGTTTATCATCGCTACGGGCAGATATCACATGGTCTGCTGTGCGGCGCATTTGTCGGTGAAACGCCGATAAATCCTCGTTAACCGGGATCGGTGCATCACGCAGGCGCTGGTGCGCGATAATCATCGTCAGCGCCAGGCGAAATTTCGGCAAATCTCCGGGAAACTTATTCATCAACAAAAACAGCTGCTGATAAAGTGCCGGGAGATGGTTCTCTTTACGACGCGCCACATTGGTGGTCATCGCGGAAACAGCGGCAGAAACAAACTGATTAAGCAGTACACGTCCGGTCCTGTCGCGCGATTTATCCCGCACCAGCAAAATAACGGTGAACGCGAGCACACAGCCGACGATCTGCCCTAATGCGCTGTCGAGAAACTGACTGAAATGGAAAGTCATCGGGTTATCCAGCACAATAATATTTATGGTGCTGGCCAGCGCCCCCATTGAGCCAAGCCGCCGTTTCTGTACTTCTATACCGAGGAAAAATCCCAGAACTGCCAGGCTAATACACAGCAGCAACATACTCTGTTGAGTATTAGGGATAATCACCAAAAAGTAGAGCAGCCCTAACGGCAGCGCCGCCAGCGTCCCGTAGATAAAGTCGATCGCCACCATGCGTGGATTCGGCAGACGCATTGCCAGTGACGTCACTACCGCAATCATCACCATTGCGCCACTACCGGAAGTCCAGCCCGTCCACAACCAGAAAAGCGTGCCAAGAATGCAGGAAAGTGTGGTTCGCCAGAAGTTAACCATCGCATGATGACGTTCGGCTGACTCTACTTTTACTTCCGGTTCGCCTTGAAGGATCTCTTCTTCGGTGGCGTTGATTTTTGTGTTACTGATAACGCCGCGCTTCAGCAATTGATAACGCGTTGCCGCCGCAACCCAGCTATAAATGGTGACAGGCGTTTCCCGTTCCCCGGTCCAGGCGATAACTCGCCGCAGGCGTTTGAGCTGCTTGTGGACGTCCTGCGCGGTTTCTACTGGCGTGTCAAAAAATTCGCGGAAAGTATCAGTGATCAATTCCGGGCGCGTATTCTGAATAAGATAGGTTTCGCAGGATTGAGTAATCAACGTCAGCGATAGCGTATTGATTGCTTTTAAACGTCGATTGGCCCGTGCCCAGCGGGAAGATTCCATATTCAGGTTGCTGCGCATACCTTGTAACGCCGTGGTGCGTCGAACCAGCTCCCCCCAGGCTTTATCGACAACTTCACCATCGCCATGTTTGATACTGAGTTGCATTAATTGATATTGCGCGACCAGCAAACTTTCCAGCTCTCGATCCACTTCTTGTTTGATCGATCGCGGAGAAAAGAGCAAATCTGCCATAATCGCACACACAATACCGATAACGATCTCGCTACAACGTTCGACGGCAAACTGCGGCGTCAGCAACGGTTCCTGGTGAATGGTGATCACAATGATCAGCGCGGTATAACCAGCCAGCCCCCACGCATAGGAGTTTTCTATTCGTACCAACGAGGAAATCCAGGTACAAAAACCGGCCCAGATACAGCACACCAGAATCATCAGCAAGGGAGCGCGGATCATCGCAATGATGATCACCAGTCCGGCAATACAGCCGATAAATGTGCCGATGATGCGCAAAACGCCACGATAACGTATCGCGCCAGAGTACGGTTCTCCCCCGGCAGCAAAGGCTGGACCGGCAGCAACAATCGCCGCTGTCAGTACCGCCCAGCGTGGCGTTTCCAGCTGAAAGTGAAAGCCAACAAACAGCGCCAGTACAATGGCGGTCGCCAGTTTTACCGCAAAGCGAATATGTTGATTAGCAATGGAGAAAATACCCATCGCAATTAACCAAACTCACGCAGGCGATGAGCCATTTTACGGAAGAACGAATCCTGGCTTTCGTCGCGATCTTGTTTTCCAGTGACCACCACCGTAGCAGTGGTGCCCGCAGGCCAGATGTTCTCTTGCTGGTTGTCGAGACGAATACGTACCGGAACACGCTGCGCCAGACGTACCCATTCAAGGTTAGAGTCGATGGTCGCCATCCCTTTGTCGTCACGCGTGCTGCTGGCGTTGGTGACCCCGGCGGCAACACTATCAACAGTCCCTTTCAGTACTTTGTTACTGCCAAGCGGCGTGATCTCTGCGCGATACCCAGGGCGCCCCCCTTCCAGCTTGGTTTCTTCCATATAGGCCAGCACATAGAAGGTGTTCTGTTTCACCAGCGCAACCGCCGTTGATCCACGGGTAATAAACTCACCGGTATAGACGTTGAGGTTGGTCACCCAGCCATCTGCCGGCGCGCGGATCACTGTGCGTTCAAGATCCAGTTTTGCCAGATCGCGAGTCGCCTGCGCTTTCGCTAACTGATGCAGAACTGTTTGTAGTACGTTGTTGGCCTGGTCGATCTCTTCGCGAGACATCGCCTGCACGCCGAGGCGGTTACGACGCCCGGCCTCCTGCCGTTTCTCCTGTGCCAGGACCTGATAATAAGCAACATCGGCTTGCGCTTCCTCAAGCGCCTTTTGATAGCGCGGCTGGTCGATGATGAACAGTTCCTGTCCTTTTTTCACCAGCTGGTTATCATGAACATTCACCTGGGTAATGAGTCCAGAAACGTCCGGCGCGATCGCCACGACGTCAGCGCTAAAGCGCGCGTCACGCGTCCACGGGGATTCGGTGTAATAGACCCAGGCATTAAAAATTGCGATGAAGGCCAGAATGACTAATACGACCGTGATGGCCGTACGAGAGAATTTTCTTATTAGTGTTTTCACTTCAACCTCAAACGAACAGTCGCGATATCAAATAAAACAAGCAGCAATAGAGCGCGGTGTTGAACAACGCCGGATGCCAGACAAAGTCGTAGAGACCTGTTGGCACAAGTACCCGGCGCACCAGCCAGAAAATCGCCAGTGATAAAAGCAATTCGAAAAAAATCGGTGGGAAGGACAGCCCAAACACCACGATAACGGGAAACAGACTCATGTTGACCTTGGTTGTATAGAGAGAGCAGGCGTTATTATTTTCAGCATCTGTCGCCGCAGAGAAGGGCATGGAAAGCCGGGCGAGCGCAACATTACTGTAGATTGATATTTAATATATTAACGTAACTGTTATGCTGTTATCTATATTATGTGATCTAAATCACTTTTAAGTCAGAGTGAATAATGGAACGACTAAAACGCATGTCGGTGTTTGCCAAAGTAGTTGAATTTGGCTCTTTTACCGCCGCCGCCAGACAGCTACAGATGAGCGTTTCGTCCATCAGTCAGACGGTGTCAAAACTGGAAGATGAGTTGCAGGTAAAGCTGTTAAACCGTAGCACACGCAGCATTGGCCTGACCGAAGCCGGTAGAATTTATTACCAGGGCTGCCGTCGGATGCTCCATGAAGTGCAGGATGTTCATGAGCAACTGTATGCCTTCAATAACACCCCCATCGGGACGCTGCGCATTGGCTGTTCTTCAACTATGGCACAAAATGTTCTCGCCGGGCTGACAGCAAAAATGCTGAAAGAGTATCCTGGTTTAAGCGTCAATCTGGTTACCGGAATTCCTGCCCCCGACCTGATTGCCGATGGTCTGGATGTGGTGATCCGCGTCGGCGCGTTGCAGGATTCCAGCCTGTTTTCCCGCCGTCTGGGCGCAATGCCAATGGTAGTGTGCGCTGCGAAAAGCTATCTCACACAATACGGCATACCGGAAAAACCTGCCGATTTAAGTAGTCATTCATGGCTTGAATACAGCGTGCGTCCCGACAATGAATTTGAACTGATCGCACCGGAAGGGATCTCGACTCGCCTGATCCCGCAGGGGAGATTTGTTACTAATGATCCGATGACGCTGGTGCGCTGGCTGACGGCAGGCGCCGGGATCGCCTATGTGCCATTGATGTGGGTGATCAACGAGATCAATCGCGGAGAGCTTGAGATCCTGCTGCCGCGTTACCAGTCAGATCCACGCCCGGTTTATGCGTTATATACCGAAAAAGATAAACTGCCGCTAAAAGTGCAGGTCGTGATCAACTCACTGACGGATTATTTTGTTGAGGTCGGTAAGCTATTTCAGGAGATGCACGGCCGCGGGAAAGAGAAGTAATTCATGTGCGTAGGCCGGTAAGCGTCGCATCCGGCAACCAATGCCTGATGCGACGCTTACCGACCTGGATAGATTACGCAGTACCGCCAACGGTCAGGTTATCGACTTTAAGCGTCGGCTGACCCACGCCAACCGGCACACTCTGCCCTTCTTTACCGCAGACACCCACGCCGTTATCCAGTTTCAGGTCGTTACCCACCATCGAAATCTGCTGCATGGTTTCGATACCGGAACCAATCAACGTTGCGCCTTTCACTGGCTTCGTTACTTTACCGTTTTCAATCAGATACGCTTCTGAGGTGGAGAAAACGAATTTTCCGGAGGTGATATCCACCTGACCACCACCAAAGTTCGGTGCATAAATACCGTACTCAACGGATTCAATGATTTCCTGCGGGGTCGATTTACCCGGCAGCATATAGGTGTTGGTCATACGCGGCATGGGCAGATGAGCGTAGGATTCACGGCGACCATTACCAGTCGGCGCCATGCCCATTAAGCGCGCATTGAGTTTATCCTGCATGTAGCCTTTCAGGACGCCGTTCTCGATCAGCACGTTGTACTGGCCTGGCGTACCTTCGTCATCAATTGCCACCGAACCACGGCGATCGACCATCGTGCCGTCATCAACCACGGTACACAGTTCTGAAGCCACCAGCTCCCCGACCTGTCCACTGAAGACCGAAGTACCACGGCGGTTGAAGTCGCCTTCCAGACCGTGCCCCACCGCTTCATGCAACAGCACGCCCGGCCAACCTGCGCCCAGAACCACCGGCATGGTGCCCGCAGGCGCTGCTACGGCTGAAAGGTTGATCAGCGCCATACGCACCGCTTCTTTCGCCCATGCATCCGCACGGACTTCACCGTCGAGATCGGCAAGGAAGAACTCATAACCAAAACGACCGCCGCCACCACTGGCACCGCGTTCACGTTTGCCATCTTCTTCGACCAGAACGCTCACGGAAAGACGCACCAGCGGACGGACATCTGCCGCCAGCGTGCCGTCGGTGGCCGCAACCAGAATTAATTCATAGACGCCACTGAGGCTGGCAGTCACTTCCTGTACGCGCTTGTCCGCTTCGCGGGCAACCTTATCGACGCGACGCAGGATATCCAGCTTCTCTTCACGGCTCATGCTTTGCAGCGGATCTACCGAGGTATACAACGGGCTATGCTCTACCGCGCCCAGCGTCTGTACTTTGCCATCACCACTATCACGGACGATGGTGCGCGCCGCTTGCGCACTCTGTTCCAGCGCCAGCAAGCTGATTTGGTCAGCGTAAGCAAATCCGGTTTTTTCACCACTGATTGCACGCACGCCAACACCCTGATCGATGTTGTAAGAACCATCTTTAATAATGCGGTCTTCTAAAACCCAGGATTCGTGATAGCTCGACTGAAAATAGAGATCGCCATAATCAAGGCGACGTTCGGCCAGTTGACCGAGGATCGCGAACAAGTCCTGATGTTTCAGGCCATTCGCCGTTAGCAATTGTTCACTTACCAGGTTCAGACTCATCGTTTTTGCTACTCGTTAGTTACTGCAGTAGAGGATTTTTTACGGCTGCCGGATGCGGCGTGAACGCCTTATCCGGCCTACGGTTATGTTCCGGCTCGTTGGCCTTTGGCAACGATTATCATATGAGATTGGGGCAATTACGCGCCCTCGTCAAATCATTGCGCTTTTTCTTTACGCGGTTGGCGCAACACTTCGTTGATTTGCGGATCGTCCAGCTGGCCCGAAATGTGATAGCGCAAAATGGAGACTTTGCTCCACAGCGGCCCCAGCACTTTACTGGCGGCAAACACTGCCGCGCCGACAATGGGATTAACCGCAAAGGCCGCAGCCACACCCACCGTCGCAGAAATCTCTGGTGCGACAACCGCTTCCATATTCAGGTCGCGACGTACCAGATTTACCGACCCTTTCATGGCGATATCCGCTTCCAGGCCATCCACCAGCGTGTCGTCAGTGTGCATAACGCCGTCTTTAATCCACGCGGTGCTGTGAATGGAGTCAAAATAGAACCCTTCGCCAAAAGTGTCTCTGAAATCAAAACGCAGCTTACGCATCAGGGCATCAACGCTCAATAAGCGCAGCAATTGCCCGGCATGTCCGGTGCTGATTTCGGTAATTTCGCCTTTGCCCAGCTGAGTATGAATAATGCCATTCAACGTCGCCTCATCCGGCAGCCACGGTGCTTTGCGCCAGTGTAAATCGTAATCCACATTAAATGACGACTGGCGTATAGGCGTCGTGACACCAAAAAATTCTGCGGCGGCATCAATTTTCTGCCCGCGCAGTTTTCCTTTCAGCGAGGTACGTTCATTCCCCGGATTGTTAACCCATTCACCCTCGGCAGTAAGCCGCGAGAAACCGGTATCAATCAGTCCGTTGGTCAGCGTTAATGTATCACCAGAAATGGTGATATCACTGTCAATGCGACCGAATTTTTGCCCCCAGAACCAGCACTCTGCGCAACGTATTTGCGCGTCCGGCCAGCCACGGAAGCTAATGCGCTCCGTTGTTGGGAAAGGTGATGACGTCGTTGAATCACCACGAGTTTTCGCCACACTCGGGTTGTAATAAAGATATTTGATATTCGCCAGCCACGGCGCGTTATTACGCATCGCCAGCGTGACGTTGATTTCACGCCCTTGCACCTCAACCTGGGTGCCATTTACCGTCGGTTGCGAAACAATGCTCAGGTTATTCCATTGCTGATTTCCCAGCGACAGCACAGGTGTACGTAACGTAATGTGTTGTGGAAAACTCGCTGCACCACCGACACTCTCCGCCGCGCCTTTCTGGAACAGGGCCAGCCACTCGGCACCATTCATCGGCGGCATATTGAGTTCAACGCCACTTTGTTCCGGCAACGGCGGGAGCGTTTTACTGTCGGCCACCCAAATAGCACGATCGAGCGTCAGTTTTTGACCGAGTAACCAGCGGCTATTGAAATGGTTATCCGCACCAGCCTGTCCGGTTAATTCAAAGCTGTTGAGATTGCCATCAACCTTAACGTTTACCGGTAGCGGTTCACCCGCAGGTTTGGCTAACGGTGAAGGTAAGTGACTGCTCACATTCTTCAGTTCGCCATTCAGCTCTACGTTATAGGTCGCGCCAGCATGATAAGGCAGCTCAATGCCCACTTTACCATCCCACGCCACATTGCCACTTAATGCTTCGTTCACCGCTTCAGGCAGAACGTTGGTTTTCGCAGGTTGCCAGTTACCGTTGAGATTCACCGCGACCTGGTAGGCTTTTGCCCCTTCTTTCGTGGAAAATTCCACGTTCAACGGCTGATTAAACCAGCTTGCTGTCAGTGGTTCACTTTGCAGATCGCCATTGATAAAGCGGAATTTGCCGCTCAAATTTTTCAGAGTGCTGTCGAGTGGTTTGATAAACAAACTGTTATTACGCAGCGTCACTTCACCTTTCGCGGTTACCAGTTCACCGTTCAGCGGGATATCAAGATGTAAGCGAGCATTCACATCGCCGTCGAGCTGGAGTTCTTGCAGGGTCGCCCCCAGAGAATCTTTCAGCGGTGTCTCATCAAAGTAAGGACCAACGGCTTTACCCGGACCTTTAATATCAGCGTCAATCAGCAGTTTTTCTTTCGAGTAGTCAGGGATCACTGCGGTGAGATTACTGGCCCGCACACCGCCCAGATTAACGCCATCGGTTTTCATCCATAAGCCGTCGTTAATAAAGTCCAGTTCAATATCAAGGTTAGTTAACGCTGGCCAGTCCGGCTGGAAGGCAAACTTCGCGTTGCGCAGCGGCACCAGCACTTCAAACTGACCTTCATTGTGTTTATAGGGGAAGAGTTGCGGATTGCCGCCATAAACCAGCGTCGCGTTATCCGCTTCACCGCCCTGAATCGCGCCACTTAAGTAATCTACCAGGTCTTTCCCCATCAGGTTTTCGGGGAAATAGCGCCAGGCTTGCGAACCATCATCAGTACTGATGCCAGCCAGAATCCCCAGCCAGGGGTCATCGTTAGCCGGTTGCAGGTAACGGAAACCACCGTGCGCATGGACGGCTTTGGCTTTGACGTCAATGTTACGCCCATCCAGCTGGAAACCTTTGTCATTGTTCAGCCAGCTTATAGCTGCCTGTCCGTCGGCGATTTCCAGTGGCGCACGGAATACCGTTTCGTAAGGCATCTTCGCCTGTTTCATCGAGGCGGTAAGCAAACCATTTTCTACACTACCGGAAAGCGTCCCGGAGAAGTGTTCCGCACCCGGCAATAATTTCCATTGCTTCCAGGCCAGATCGCTCCAGGATGCCTGAAAGCGGGTCTTATCTACCGCCTGAAGCGGGATATCCAGCGCCAGAGTGTTAATCTTGCCGCTCGGTTGTGTAGAGCGCCAAATGTCCCTCAGTGCAGGTGAAAGTTTCGCAGCTAACGGGCGTACGCCTTCCAGGCCTGCCAGCTCCAGATTACTGGCGCGAATCCGGAGTTCGTCACTGCGTTTATTGGTTTTGCCACCAACGTCCTGTTGCGGAATCCAGGCCAGCGTCAATGCTCCGCTCGGCCAGGGGGTGCCGTCCATCGTGATCCGCGTATCGGGAATAGAGAACTGCCAGCCCGGATTTTCACGCGTAATGTGCGCAGTCAGATTATCCACCGACAGCGTATGCGTTTGCTTCTCGCCCAACCAGCTGGCACCGCCCTGTTTCAGCCAGACGTCGCCGCCGGTTACATCGCCTTTGTCGATCGTCATCCAGCCTTCAAGGGAGAACTGCGCCGTTTCCAGCGCAATATTGTCCTGCATCCATTTACCCAGCCACGGCTTCAGATCGATGTCATCAGCCTGAAGCCAGACGCGACCGTTGCTTAACACCCCCTCATCATCACGCAGATCCATACGCACCTGCATCACCCCGTGCTGTCCGGTAAGGCTGGAGAGGCTTACCTGGCCTTCCGCACGGTGTCGACGTGGATCGTTCAGCCAGGTGAGTTGTGGGATCGCCAGCTCAGCACGCTGGCCGGATGGCGTCAGGAAACTGACTTCGCTGTCGCGGAGATCAAAATGGTCGAACTGACGAAGAAACAAATCGCTGATGTGACTGGCTTCCAGGCTATCATTACCACCGCCGCTGGTGATAGGTGTATTGGTACGAAAGCGCAGCTGCCAGAAAGTGAGGTCGCGAAACTGCCAGCGCATATGCAACAGGCTCTGCCAGACATCCAGCGCCAGAGTAACGCGTTTAACCGAAAATTCGCCGCCATCTTTTAGCTCTGCACGGATGTCGAGCGCTTCAAGTGTCGGGCCAAAATTCTGCCAGCTGGCAGAAAGCTGGCTGGCATCTACCGGCATGCCAGTCGCGGATTCTATTTTGTTGAGGATTTCCGGACGCCAGGCGTCAAGATGCGGTAAAGCAATACGCAGGCCGCTAACCAACAGGGCAGCGCTCACAACGAGTGCGGCTCCAGTAAGCAGTATAATCCCCGGCAATCGCCTCACCCGTCACTCCTTGTCTGCTAAAAATGTGACTCAAAAAACCTTTGCCGGATGGCCGCCCAGCATCTGTTTACATCATTACGACGTCAAACTGCTCCTGGTTATAGAGCGGTTCAATTTGTACTTTAACCTGTTTGCCTACGAAAATTTCCACCTCTGCCAGCGAGTGTGACTCTTCGCCTTTCAAGGCTTCGGCTACTGCCGGAGAAGCATAGACCAGGAAACGGTCAGAGTCGTAAGCATGGTGCACACGAACGATTTCTCGCATGATTTCATAACATACCGTTTCCACGGTTTTCACCGTTCCACGACCGTGGCAAGTTGGGCATTCGTTACACAGCACGTGCTCAATGCTTTCGCGGGTGCGTTTACGCGTCATCTCCACCAGCCCCAGCGCCGAAAAACCATTAACACTGGTTTTCACCCGGTCTTTGCCCAACGCCTGTTCCAGCGAATGCAGCACGCGGCGGCGGTGATCTTCATTATTCATGTCGATGAAATCAATAATGATAATCCCGCCCAGGTTACGCAACCGTAGCTGGCGAGCGATAGCCTGCGTCGCTTCAATATTGGTATTGAAGATGGTGTCATCCAGATTGCGATGACCGACAAACGCCCCAGTATTGATGTCCACGGTGGTCATCGCTTCGGTCTGGTCGATAATCAAATAGCCACCGGATTTCAGTTCTACTTTGCGCTCCAGCGCCCGCTGGATTTCGTTTTCAACGTCAAAGAGATCGAAAATCGGCTGGCGGCCCGTGTAATGCTCCAGCTTACTGGTCATTTCGGGGATGTATTCCGAGGTGAACTCAAGTAATGCTTCGTAAGTCAGGCGTGAGTCAACGCGAATACGGTCCAGTTCGGCGTCGGCGAAATCACGCAGCACACGCTGCGCCAGCGCCAGTTCACCATATAGCTGATAACGTGTCTGCGGGCGCTTTTTACGCGCCATCACTTTGGTCCAGACGCGTTTCAGATAAGCGGCATCGGAAGCCAGTTCAGCTTCGCCAATCCCTTCCGCTGCGGTACGGATGATAAAGCCACCCTGCTCGTCGCAATACTCCGCAACCACTTTTTTCAGGCGATCGCGTTCGGATTCGCTTTCGATACGTTGGGAAACCCCAACGTGAGAAGCCCCTGGCATAAACACCAGATAACGAGATGGCAGCGTGATATCGGTGGTCAGGCGTGCACCTTTAGTGCCCAGCGGATCTTTCACCACCTGCACCATCAGATCTTGCCCCTGACGGACCAGTTCCGAGATGTCGCGCACCGTGAATTGTTTTTGCTCTTCACCCGCCACACATTCAGTGTGCGGCATGATGTCGGATGCATGAAGAAACGCGGCTTTATCCAGCCCAATATCTACAAAAGCCGCCTGCATACCCGGAAGTACACGACTTACACGACCCTTGTAGATATTGCCTACTATTCCGCGTCGCGCCTCACGTTCAATATGAATTTCCTGCAGAATACCGCCATCAATATACGCCACTCGCGTTTCCGAAGGCGTTACGTTTACCAACAATTCAGCCGTCATGTTTATCCCTTTTCTCACGCAGTGCGTTAAAATTACTTAATAATTCATACGTTTCAACCAACGGTAAGCCGACTACGGCGTGATAGCTGCCCTTTATCTTCCTGACAAAACAGCCTCCCAGCCCCTGAATACCGTATGCACCTGCTTTATCTAACGGTTCACCGCTGGCGACATAGCCCGCGATGTCTTCGTCTGTTAACGTTCTGAAAGTCACATCGGTAACCACCAGGCAATCGAGAATGTGCTGACTGTCGGCCAACGCCACTGCCGTCATCACCTGATGGGTCTGACCCGATAATTTGCGCAACATCTGGGCCGCATGATCTGCGTCGAGCGGTTTCTCCAGCACTTCTCCGTTCAGAACAACGATAGTATCCGCACCCAGCACCGGGAGATCCTGCGCCGTTTGCGCGACACCCGCCTGTGCTTTCTCGCGTGCCAGACGAACAACATACTGCTGCGCACTCTCCTGCGGCTGACGCTGCTCCTCAATGCCCGTAACAACACGTTCAAAGGTCACGCCAAGTTGCGCAAGTAACTCCTGACGACGCGGAGAACCGGAAGCTAAATACAGAGAAGTCATAGAAACCTTTATTGCACTGCAAACTGCTGACGAACTTTACGCATCAGCAAGAAAATCCACGGCCAGAGCACCCCATTAACTACACTACTCCAGAACACTTCCGGTCTGAAAGAGACGTTAATCACTAAAAACTCTGCCCAGAAAACAATAATATCCACCACCAGCGAAAGCAACATGACGACCAGCGCCTGCTGCCATAACGCGAGGTTACGGAAAAGCTGGTATTTCAACGCCACCAGATAAGCAATGATGCTCATCGCCAATACGCGTACGCCAAGCGTCGAGCCGCTGATCAGATCCAGTATGGCACCCATCACAAAACCAGTACCCACATTTACGCGGTGGGGCAAGGCCAGGATCCAATACAACAGAATGAGCAACACCCAGTTTGGCCGGAAAACAATCAGGTTGTCCGGCCAGGGCATGATTTGCAGCAACAGCGCAATGAGGAAAGAGAGCCAGATTACCCAGCGTCCCTGGCTACGATAGCTCGCCACTATTGCCCTCCCGGCGCACGCGCAGGCGGTTGAGCACCACTTTGTGGCGCCGTAGCCCTTTGTGGAGAGCGGTTAGCTGCAGGCTGTGTCGACGCAGCAGGCGAGGCAGCAGTGCCTGTCGCCGGCTGCGGCGGGGTCGGCTGAGCAATCCCCGTTGCCGGTTCAGGTAACTTTGGCCCCATCGCGTCTGGCGAAGGCAATACCTGCGGCATCATCTGCATCAGACGTTCATTGGCAACACGATGCACCTCTTCCGGCGTCATAGGGTTAGCGCCGTTACGATCCGCGCCCCACAGCAGCAGCAGATAACGCAAACGTTGCAGTCCCGCAGTCGGACGCGCCTGAATCACGGTATAAGCACGCTGGGTATCGAGTTTTACGGAAGAGACAACCGCGACCGGATAGCCTTCAGGGAAACGCCCACCCAGACCGGAAGTGACCAGCACATCACCAACACGAATATCCGTATTCGCTGGCAGATGCTCAAGCTGTAAATCATCAGTACAACCGTTACCGGCTGCAATTACGCGGATATCGTTGCGCAGTACCTGGATGGGCAGCGCGTGGGTCGCATCACAAATCAGCAGCACCCGACTGGTCAATTTAGCGACGGCCACCACCTGACCAACAACACCTTTGTCGCTGATGACCGGCTGGCCTTCATAAACGCCATTAACGCTACCTTTATCGATAACAACTTGATCGCTATAAGGATCGTTAACCGTGGAGATAACCTGAGTCACCATTTTCTGCTCATCCTGACGCAGCGGAGAGCCCAGCAGCTCGCGCAGACGCGCGTTCTCCTGTTTGTATTGTCCAAGCATCAGCAGTTCGCTGTTTTTCAGTAACAGTTCCTGACGTAACGCCCGGTTTTCAAGTTCTAGTTGGTCACGCGAAGCCAGCGTCTGTGATACGCCGTCCAGCAATTCACGAGGAGCATTGGAAACAAAGTAGAAAGGACTGACGGCGGTATCCATATAAGTACGGATTTGACTGAACGTCCCCAGGCGGCTGTCGGCAATAATAATGCCGAGCGCCACCAGCACCGCCAGAATAAGGCGAATCTGTAGCGACGGGCCACGGCTGAAAATTGGCTTCATAAGTTATGCGTATTCTCGTATCAGAGCAGGCAGGGTAAACAGAGGCTTCCCCTGCCTGCATCCGATTACTCTTCGCTGAACAGGTCGCCGCCGTGCATGTCGATCATCTCCAGCGCTTTGCCGCCACCGCGCGCCACACAGGTCAGCGGGTCTTCAGCAACAACGACTGGAATGCCGGTTTCTTCCATTAACAAACGGTCAAGGTTACGCAGCAGTGCGCCACCACCGGTGAGCACCATGCCGCGCTCGGAGATGTCGGAAGCCAGTTCCGGCGGGCACTGTTCCAGTGCAACCATTACCGCACTCACAATACCGGTCAGTGGTTCCTGCAGAGCTTCGAGGATTTCGTTGGAGTTCAGGGTAAAACCACGTGGAACACCTTCTGCCAGGTTACGGCCACGAACTTCGATTTCACGGACTTCATCGCCCGGGTAAGCCGAACCGATTTCGTGTTTGATACGTTCTGCGGTAGCTTCACCGATCAGAGAACCGTAATTACGACGCACATAGTTGATGATAGCCTCGTCGAAACGGTCACCACCAATGCGTACGGAAGAGGAGTAAACCACGCCGTTCAGGGAGATAACAGCAACTTCAGTGGTACCACCACCGATATCAACCACCATAGAACCGGTCGCTTCAGAAACCGGCAGGCCAGCACCAATTGCGGCAGCCATCGGTTCTTCAATCAGGAAGACTTCACGAGCACCAGCGCCCTGCGCGGATTCACGAATTGCGCGGCGTTCAACCTGGGTCGCACCAACCGGCACACAGACCAAAACGCGCGGGCTTGGACGCATGAAGCTGTTGCTGTGCACTTGTTTGATGAAGTGCTGGAGCATTTTTTCAGTCACGAAGAAGTCGGCAATAACGCCGTCTTTCATTGGGCGAATGGCAGCAATATTGCCCGGCGTACGACCCAGCATCTGCTTCGCGTCATGACCTACTGCAGCCACGCTTTTCGGTGAACCGGCACGATCCTGACGAATGGCCACCACTGAAGGCTCATTCAATACGATGCCTTGTCCTTTTACATAAATGAGGGTATTCGCAGTACCCAAGTCAATGGACAAGTCATTGGAAAACATGCCACGAAATTTTTTCAACATACTAAGGGATAATCCTGAAAGCTGGGGCGGAAAAGAAAATCCGCTTACTTTACCAACCACACGCAGCAGCGACAAGGCGCAAAAATCATCTGCTACGGTGAAAAATAGTGCAGTTCGTTTCCTTTGTTACAAATCTCTGCCTGAGTCCAGTAAGGCTTAATGCATCAGCAGCATTCCTCGCCTGTTTGCAACCGCGTAAGGTCATTCATCTGCATATGTGCTGCAACAATCTGGCGAGCAGACAAGCACACTCCCATGAGACGCAACGCGCGTTATTCTACGTGAAAACGGATTAAACGGCAGGTTAAACCGAGTATCTTTGTGAATATTTTTTCACGTTAGTATCAAGTGGCTGTGAGGACGCGAAAAAATCCCCTTGCCCACCTGTAACACCGCGCTGAATCAGAGTCTGCCACTCGCTTCGCGAACGCACGCCGGCGGCGTAAACCTGGGTGCTGGTTCCGGAACAGGCTTCCACCAGGCTTTGAACCAACAGCTGGTTCTCCGTTCGCTTCTCAATGTTTCTGACCAGCCCCGGATGGAGCTTGAGTAACTCAACATTAAGTTCTTTGATCCAACTGGTGCTTACCAGCGTCAAACCGGCCTGGTTAACGGCTACCCGTACCCCCAAAGCATTCACCAAACGAATAATTGGTTGTAAGCGACTGATATGTTGACCTACATCGGCCTCTGCAAGTTCAATAATTATGCGTTTTCGTTGCGTTTTTTCACATTGCATTAACGTATCGCGCAGCCAACGCTGAAAACGCGGGCGAATCAGCGACTCAACGGTAACCTGAATCGCCAGTTTTTCCTCCGGCCAGTAACGCAATAGTGGAATAAGACGGCTGATTTGCAGGCGGTCATACTCTTCCGATAAGCCAAACTGCAAGACCATCGGCATATACTCTGCCGAGCTAACCTCTTCATTACCATCGAAGATGCGGCACATGAGTTCGCGATGATGAACCTGACCTTCGCGAGTAACCGCCGGTTTTTGATAAAGGCGCGGGCCGCCGCGACTCAGCATTTGCTCGATAAGCGTACGCCAGCGAACGTTACCGCGTCCTTTTTCAGGCAACGAGTCATCGTAAATAGCCCAGCTATTGCCGCCCTGCAATCCCGCATTACGCGTGGCAGACTCTGCATGTTCCATCACCTGCTCGGTATCCTGACCACTACGCCAGGCGCAGATACCAATGTGGATCATATCGTCGCGATCGAGCATTTTATTGTTCGGCAAGGTATCGACGGCTTTGATTATCTGACCGGCGATGCTTTCTGCCTCTTTTAATGTCCGGTGCGGCAACAGCGCAGCAAAATCACTACGGTGGTAACGCGCCAGCAGTGCGCCAGGGTAGCGCATCATAAATGTCGACAGCAGATTCGTCAGAGTGAAGAACTGTTCTTCAACCTGGCTGTGTCCCCAGGTATCGCTCAACATATTGAAATCCGGCAGGCGAATCATCATCACGATCCCGTGAGTACCGACTTTCTCCTGATCTTCCAGTAACGTTGCTAACTGATTATCGAAAAAGAGTCGGTTATTGAGACCCGTTTTGATGTCCTGGGCAGCATAAGAGCGGATCAGCGTATCAAGACGGCTGTGTTGTTCGCGTGCGTTCTGAATTTCACAAAGCAGCGTATCCAGCGCACTGCTGGTTCTCGGCGGCCATTCATAGATGGTTCCCAACACATTAGAGCCACGCTCACCGTTTAAGATACGAGTAGCCCGGGCTTCCAGCAGTTCTTGTCCGGCAAGTTGCCTTTGTAACCAGCGTACCGCCAGAAAGAGCATAAGAATGATAAAGCCAATCGCCCCCGTGAGCGGCGCGGTAGTCATCAACGAATGGAAATAGTTGCCCATCGGATCCTGATAAACCAGACGCAGCGACATCCCAGGATGCTTTATCAACGGAACGCTCAGTTCGCGAAACAGATCGCTGGTGCCAACCGGACGATAACTACCATTTCTGACCTGGGTATAAACCTGTTTGTCACCATGCAGCAGGTCTACACGAACGATATCAGCCGACATCATTAGCTCGGTAATTTGCGGTCCCAACGCGTTGAAGTCGTTCGACACGAGGTGAGTATCAATCGCCGTCGCCACTGCCTGAACGCGATGGCTAAACTTATACTGAATGGCATTGTAGAAACTGAGTGAGCAGCCCAGCAAAGTCACAAAAATTGTTAACCCGGTGAGCAACGTAACAAAGGCCGAAAATTTCGTCGTTAATCTCATCCTTGTGTTAACTCCGATAGTGAGGAAACGGGCATACTAGCAAATCAGATTTATCTCGCAATTTATTGCGCTTCATCGGCTTTGCTTTTCCATTAGCGAGTATAGTCTTCAGAAATTATTTTCCAATCCATCATGCACATGAGGACCACTTATGCAGGCGTTACTTTTAGAACAGCAGGACGGCAAAACTCTCGCATCGGTACAGACTCTGGACGAAAGTCGCCTGCCGGAGGGCGATGTCACGGTCGATGTTCACTGGTCGAGCCTGAACTACAAAGATGCGCTGGCGATTACCGGTAAGGGAAAAATCATCCGTAATTTTCCGATGATTCCTGGGATCGATTTTGCTGGAACTGTACGCACCAGCGAAGATCCGCGTTTTCATGCCGGTCAGGACGTGTTGCTCACTGGCTGGGGCGTTGGTGAAAACCACTGGGGAGGGCTGGCAGAACAGGCGCGAGTGAAAGGTGACTGGCTGGTTGCCATGCCGCAAGGGCTGGACGCGCGTAAAGCAATGATTATCGGTACTGCCGGGTTTACCGCCATGCTGTGTGTGATGGCGCTGGAAGATGCCGGTGTTCGCCCGCAGGACGGGGAGATTGTCGTGACAGGTGCCAGTGGTGGCGTCGGCAGTACCGCCGTGGCGCTGCTGCATAAGTTGGGTTATCAGGTCGTTGCCGTTTCCGGTCGTGAAAGCACCCATGAATATCTGAAAAGTTTAGGTGCCAGCCGTATTCTTCCTCGCGATGAGTTTGCCGAATCCCGTCCTCTGGAAAAACAAGTCTGGGCTGGAGCAATTGACACCGTCGGCGACAAAGTGCTGGCGAAAGTGCTGGCGCAAATGAATTACGGCGGCTGTGTGGCGGCTTGTGGTCTGGCGGGTGGTTTTACTCTACCAACAACCGTCATGCCATTTATTCTGCGTAATGTCCGTTTACAGGGGGTAGATTCAGTGATGACGCCACCAGCACGCCGCGCACAAGCCTGGCAGCGACTGGTCGCCGATTTACCGGAATCATTCTATACCCAGGCGGCAAAAGAGATATCTCTGGCAGAGGCACCGAAATTTGCCGAGGCCATCATTAATAACCAGATCCAGGGTCGCACGCTGGTGAAGGTTAACTAACCATTTAGCAGGGAATAATAAGAGAGGGAACTCATTTTGAAATCATTATTCAATCGGTTAACGGGAAAAGCGGTTAGCCGGACAGCTTTCGTCGAACATCTTGGTCATGAAGTTGTACAACATCATCCAAACTGGAAAGTCATGATTTCGACTGACCATAAATTGATGCGCATTGATACGGGTCACCAAACGGTGGAAATCACCCTTGATGATGCCTACAAACGTTATCAAGCCGCACCAGACCCGCTGGAAGAAGTGGCTGCGGATATACTGAAACAGCTTGCAGAAATGCTGCCGACCGGGCGCTGTATTGTCCCGGTGATTAAAGAAAAAGCCTGGCTGGATACCGTTCGCCAACAGCTTAGCCAGTATGAGTCTGATCCCGGGTCCTCAACGCCTCACTGGATTTTGCCTGGGAAGACTTTAACGATGAGTTAATTATCCTGTTTGCTGAAGACGGTAGCGAAACCATGCGCTATCTGATGCGCGTGCTTTAGCATTCACGTCTATCCAGACGATGCTGTGAAAATTGGGCAATCCCCAGCAACCGCTGCGTAATGTCGTCTATCTTGTCGCGAGCCTGGCATCCCTACATTATTTGTGGTCTGTGAAGATTATCTCATTACAGCCCTCATCTTCGCAGGTCTGGCTTTACAGCTTTTAGCCTTACGTTATAAGAAGTTCCGTCGATGATGGCGCTAAATTCGTGAATTGTGCGGCTTGTTGCAAATTACACGGTGTTGAAGGTTATTTACATGTTAGCTGTTGATTATCTTCCCTGATAAGACCAGTATTTAGCTGCCAATTGCTACGAAATCGTTATAATGTGCGACCTCGTCCTCCCTGACGCAGTTTTTGCGCTGCGGAAAAGGTGACATTGGCGCAACGAAGGTATATTTTGTTTTTTGCCGGAGGATAGCAGCAGATCGCTGCACAATGTCCGTCAAGTCTAACATTGAGACTCTGGGGCAAAATAAACCGGCGTCCCGGCCTGCTGGAATTTATCGCTATGCATACAGCTGTCGGGGCATACGCTTTACAGACGGCGGTGAAACGCCTGTCACAATCACACTAAACAAAGAGTACGGAACCCACTCATGGATATTCGTAAGATTAAAAAACTGATCGAGCTGGTTGAAGAATCAGGCATCTCCGAACTGGAAATCTCCGAAGGCGAAGAGTCAGTACGCATCAGCCGTGCAGCTCCTGCCGCAAGTTTCCCTATGATGCAACAGGCTTACGCTGCACCAATGATGCAGCAGCCAGCTCAATCTAACGCAGCCGCTCCGGCGACCGTTCCTTCGATGGAAGCGCCAGCAGCAGCGGAAATCAGTGGTCACATCGTACGTTCCCCGATGGTTGGTACTTTCTACCGCACCCCAAGCCCGGACGCAAAAGCGTTTATCGAAGTGGGTCAGAAAGTGAACGTGGGCGATACCCTGTGCATCGTTGAAGCCATGAAAATGATGAACCAGATCGAAGCAGACAAATCCGGTACTGTGAAAGCAATTCTGGTCGAAAGTGGACAACCGGTAGAATTTGACGAGCCGCTGGTCGTCATCGAGTAACGAGGCGAACATGCTGGATAAAATTGTTATTGCCAACCGCGGCGAGATTGCATTGCGTATTCTTCGTGCCTGTAAAGAACTGGGCATCAAGACTGTCGCAGTGCACTCCAGTGCGGATCGCGATCTAAAACACGTATTACTGGCAGATGAAACGGTCTGTATCGGCCCTGCTCCGTCAGTAAAAAGTTATCTGAACATCCCGGCAATCATCAGCGCCGCTGAAATCACCGGCGCAGTAGCAATCCATCCGGGTTACGGCTTCCTCTCCGAGAACGCCAATTTTGCCGAGCAGGTTGAACGCTCCGGCTTTATCTTCATCGGCCCGAAAGCAGACACTATTCGCCTGATGGGTGACAAAGTATCGGCAATCGCCGCGATGAAAAAAGCGGGCGTTCCTTGCGTACCCGGTTCTGACGGCCCGTTGGGCGACGATATGGATAAAAACCGCGCCATTGCAAAACGCATTGGTTATCCGGTGATTATCAAAGCCTCCGGTGGCGGTGGCGGTCGCGGTATGCGCGTAGTGCGTGGCGACGCTGAACTGGCACAATCCATCTCCATGACACGTGCGGAAGCAAAAGCCGCTTTCAATAACGACATGGTTTACATGGAGAAATACCTGGAGAATCCTCGCCACGTCGAGATTCAGGTACTGGCTGACGGCCAGGGCAACGCTATCTATCTGGCAGAACGTGACTGCTCTATGCAACGTCGTCACCAGAAAGTGGTCGAAGAAGCACCAGCACCGGGCATTACACCGGAACTGCGTCGCTACATCGGCGAACGTTGCGCTAAAGCGTGTGTTGATATCGGCTATCGCGGTGCAGGTACTTTCGAGTTCCTGTTCGAAAACGGCGAGTTCTATTTCATCGAAATGAACACTCGTATTCAGGTAGAACACCCGGTTACTGAAATGATCACTGGCGTTGACCTGATCAAAGAACAGCTGCGTATCGCTGCTGGTCAACCGCTGTCGATCAAGCAAGAAGAAGTTCACGTTCGCGGTCATGCGGTGGAATGCCGTATCAACGCCGAAGATCCGAACACCTTCCTGCCAAGCCCGGGCAAAATCACCCGTTTCCACGCACCAGGTGGTTTTGGCGTGCGTTGGGAGTCTCATATCTACGCTGGCTACACTGTGCCGCCGTACTATGACTCAATGATCGGCAAACTGATTTGCTACGGTGAAAACCGTGACGTGGCGATTGCGCGCATGAAAAATGCACTGCAGGAGCTGATCATCGACGGAATCAAGACCAATATTGATCTGCAGATCCGCATCATGAATGACGAAAACTTCCAGCATGGTGGCACTAACATCCACTATCTGGAGAAAAAACTCGGTCTTCAGGAAAAATAAGACTGCAAAAGTGTTAAAAGGCCGGATTTTCCGGCCTTTTTTATTTCTGGGGATCGATAAGCCCCATAAGGTACAATCCCCGCTTTCTTCACCCATCAGGGACAAAAAATGGACACTCGTTTTGTTCAGGCCCATAAAGAGGCGCGCTGGGCGCTGGGGCTGACCCTTTTGTATCTGGCGGTATGGTTAGTAGCCGCTTACTTACCTGGCGTTGCCCCCGGTTTTACCGGATTTCCGCGCTGGTTTGAGATGGCCTGCATCCTGACGCCACTGCTGTTTATTGGACTGTGCTGGGCGATGGTAAAATTTATCTATCGCGATATCCCGCTGGAGGATGACGATGCAGCTTGAAGTGATTCTACCGCTGGTCGCCTATCTGGTGGTGGTGTTCGGAATCTCTGTCTATGCGATGCGTAAACGGAGCACCGGAACCTTCCTTAATGAGTATTTCCTCGGCAGCCGCTCTATGGGCGGTATTGTGCTGGCGATGACGCTCACCGCGACCTATATCAGCGCCAGTTCGTTTATCGGCGGGCCTGGTGCGGCTTATAAATACGGCCTGGGTTGGGTATTGCTGGCAATGATTCAGCTTCCTGCGGTCTGGCTTTCGCTCGGTATTCTCGGCAAGAAATTCGCTATTCTCGCACGCCGCTACAATGCGGTAACGCTGAACGATATACTGTTTGCCCGCTACCTGAGTCGCCTGCTGGTGTGGCTGGCGAGTTTGAGTTTGCTGATTGCGTTCGTTGGTGCGATGACCGTGCAGTTTATCGGCGGTGCGCGTCTGCTGGAAACCGCGGCGGGTATTCCTTATGAAACCGGGCTGCTGATTTTCGGTATTAGTATTGCGTTGTATACCGCCTTTGGCGGCTTTCGTGCCAGCGTGCTAAACGACACCATGCAAGGGCTGGTGATGCTGATTGGCACCATTGTGCTGCTTATTGGCGTGGTGCATGCCGCAGGCGGTTTAAGTAATGCGGTAGAGACGCTGCAAACCATCGATCCGCAACTGGTTACGCCACAAGGCGCTGACGATATTCTGTCACCCGCCTTTATGACATCGTTCTGGGTACTGGTGTGCTTTGGCGTTATTGGCCTACCGCATACTGCGGTGCGCTGCATCTCTTATAAAGACAGTAAAGCAGTACATCGGGGGATCATTATCGGTACGATTGTGGTCGCAATCCTGATGTTCGGTATGCACCTGGCCGGAGCCTTAGGTCGTGCGGTGATCCCCGATCTCACCGTGCCGGATCTGGTGATCCCAACGTTGATGGTAAAAGTGCTGCCACCGTTTGCAGCCGGGATCTTCCTGGCTGCACCTATGGCTGCGATCATGTCGACAATTAACGCCCAATTGCTGCAAAGTTCCGCTACGATCATTAAAGATCTTTATCTGAATATCCGTCCGGATCAAATGCAAAACGAGACGCTTCTGAAGCGGATGTCAGCGGTGATCACGTTGATTCTCGGTGCGTTGCTGCTGCTTGCCGCCTGGAAGCCGCCAGAAATGATCATCTGGTTGAATTTACTGGCCTTCGGTGGGCTGGAAGCCGTTTTCCTGTGGCCGCTGGTGCTGGGACTTTATTGGGAACGCGCCAACGCCAAAGGTGCGCTAAGTGCGATGATCGTTGGCGGCGTGCTGTATGCCGTACTCGCGACGCTGAATATTCAGTACCTGGGCTTCCACCCTATCGTGCCCTCGTTACTACTAAGTTTGCTGGCTTTCCTGGTCGGAAACCGTTTCGGTACATCCGTCCCGCAAGCTTCCGTTTTGACTACTGATAAATAAAGAGTTTTGCTATGCCTTGGATCCAACTGAAACTGAACACCACCGGCACGAACGCGGAAGATCTTAGCGATGCGCTGATGGAAGCGGGCGCCGTTTCTATCACTTTTCAGGATACCCACGATACGCCAGTATTTGAGCCGCTGCCGGGCGAAACTCGCCTGTGGGGCGACACCGATGTGATTGGTCTGTTCGACGCTGAAACCGACATGAACGACGTGGTGGCGATTCTGGAAAACCATCCGCTGCTCGGCGCGGGCTTCGCGCATAAAATCGAACAACTGGAAGATAAAGATTGGGAACGCGAATGGATGGATAATTTCCACCCAATGCGCTTTGGTGAACGTCTGTGGATCTGCCCAAGCTGGCGTGATGTGCCGGACGAAAACGCGGTTAACGTGATGTTAGACCCAGGCCTGGCGTTTGGTACAGGGACTCATCCAACGACCTCTCTGTGCCTGCAATGGCTCGACAGCCTCGATTTAACCGGTAAAACGGTGATCGACTTTGGCTGTGGTTCCGGCATTCTGGCTATCGCAGCGCTGAAGCTGGGCGCAGCAAAAGCCATTGGTATTGATATTGATCCTCAGGCCATTCAGGCCAGCCGCGACAACGCCGAACGTAATGGCGTTTCTGATCGTCTGGAACTCTACTTACCGAAAGATCAGCCAGAAGCGATGAAAGCCGACGTGGTGGTCGCTAACATCCTCGCAGGCCCGTTACGTGAACTGGCACCGTTGATCAGCGTCCTGCCGGTTTCAGGCGGCTTACTGGGCCTTTCCGGTATTCTGGCAAGCCAGGCAGAGAGCGTTTGTGAAGCCTATGCCGATAACTTCGCGCTCGACCCAGTTGTGGAAAAGGAAGAGTGGTGCCGCATTACCGGTCGTAAGAATTAATCATCTTCAGGTAAGTTCGCATCAGCCAACAAAATGCGAGCAACGTCACAAAAGGCACGCAAACTTGCTGATTATTTACGCAATTTTGCGTGCCAAAATTTTCATTCATAAAGAAAAATTGAGAACTTACTCAAATTTCTATGAGTGTACATTTTAGCCACCACTTTCTAATGTGATGATTTTTATGAGTAATTATCGCGCCAAGCTCATTTTAAATGCAATTCTTTGATCCATCTCAGAGGATTGGTTAAAGTTTGGCCTTTCATCTCGTGCAAAAAATGCGTAATATACGCCGCCTTGCAGTCACAGTATGGTCATTTCTTAACTCATGCGCATCGGACAATATCAGCTCAGAAATCGCCTGATCGCAGCGCCCATGGCTGGCATTACAGACAGACCTTTTCGGACGTTGTGCTACGAGATGGGAGCCGGATTGACAGTATCCGAGATGATGTCTTCTAACCCTCAGGTTTGGGAAAGCGACAAATCTCGTTTACGGATGGTGCACATTGATGAACCCGGTATTCGCACCGTGCAAATTGCCGGTAGCGATCCGAAAGAAATGGCAGATGCAGCACGTATTAACGTGGAAAGCGGTGCCCAGATTATTGATATCAATATGGGTTGCCCGGCTAAAAAAGTGAATCGCAAGCTCGCAGGTTCAGCCCTCTTGCAGTACCCGGATGTCGTTAAATCGATCCTTACCGAGGTCGTCAATGCAGTGGACGTTCCTGTTACCCTGAAGATTCGCACCGGCTGGGCGCCGGAACACCGTAACTGCGAAGAGATTGCCCAACTGGCTGAAGACTGTGGCATTCAGGCTCTGACCATTCATGGCCGTACACGCGCCTGTTTGTTCAATGGAGAAGCTGAGTACGACAGTATTCGGGCAGTTAAGCAGAAAGTTTCCATTCCGGTTATCGCGAATGGCGACATTACTGACCCGCTTAAAGCCAGAGCTGTGCTCGACTATACAGGGGCAGATGCCCTGATGATAGGCCGTGCAGCTCAGGGAAGACCCTGGATCTTTCGGGAAATCCAGCATTATCTGGACACTGGGGAGTTGCTGCCCCCGCTGCCTTTGGCAGAGGTTAAGCGCTTGCTTTGCGCGCACGTTCGGGAACTGCATGACTTTTATGGTCCGGCAAAAGGGTACCGAATTGCACGTAAACACGTTTCCTGGTATCTCCAGGAACACGCCCCAAATGACCAGTTTCGGCGCACATTCAACGCCATTGAGGATGCCAGCGAACAGCTGGAGGCGTTGGAGGCATACTTCGAAAATTTTGCGTAAACAGAAATAAAGAGCTGACAGAACTATGTTCGAACAACGCGTAAATTCTGACGTACTGACCGTTTCTACCGTTAACTCTCAGGATCAGGTAACCCAAAAACCCCTGCGTGACTCGGTTAAACAGGCACTGAAGAACTATTTTGCTCAACTGAATGGTCAGGATGTGAATGACCTCTATGAGCTGGTACTGGCTGAAGTAGAACAGCCCCTGTTGGACATGGTGATGCAATACACCCGTGGTAACCAGACCCGTGCTGCGCTGATGATGGGCATCAACCGTGGTACACTGCGTAAAAAATTAAAAAAGTACGGCATGAACTAATTCAGGTTAGCTAAATGCTTGATTAAAAAGGCGCTACTCGGCATGGGGAAGCGCCTTTTTTATAGGTGTCACAAAGGGAGTGACCATGAAAACAGGATGTGAACCGACCCGATTTGGTAATGAAGCTAAGACCATTATTCACGGTGATGCACTTGCCGAAATTAAAAAACTACCTGCCGAAAGCGTGGATCTGATCTTTGCCGACCCACCGTATAACATCGGTAAAAATTTTGATGGTCTGGTCGAAGCCTGGAAAGAAGATTTGTTTATCGACTGGCTGTTTGAAGTGATTGCAGAGTGCCACCGCGTTCTGAAAAAGCAGGGCAGCATGTACATCATGAACAGCACGGAAAACATGCCCTTTATCGATCTCCAGTGCCGCAAGCTTTTTACCATTAAAAGTCGCATCATCTGGTCATATGACAGTTCTGGAGTGCAGGCGAAGAAACACTATGGTTCCATGTACGAACCCATCCTGATGATGGTGAAAGACGCAAAGAACTACACATTCAACGGTGATGCTATTCTGGTAGAAGCCAAAACTGGATCGCAGCGCGCGTTGATCGATTATCGCAAAAATCCTCCACAGCCTTACAATCATCAAAAAGTACCGGGTAACGTCTGGGATTTTCCGCGCGTGCGATATTTAATGGATGAATATGAAAACCATCCGACGCAAAAACCGGAAGCCTTACTGAAACGCATTATTCTCGCCTCTTCCAACCCTGGCGATATCGTTCTCGACCCGTTTGCCGGTAGCTTTACTACCGGTGCCGTAGCCGTCGCCAGCCAGCGAAAATTCATTGGTATTGAGATCAACAGCGAGTACATCAAAATGGGACTTCGACGACTGGATATCGCGTCGCATTACTCCGCGGAAGAACTGGCGAAAGTAAAAAAAAGAAAAACGGGCAACCGGTCAAAACGATGTCGAGTTAGCGAAGTTGACCCCGCTCTCATTGCAAAGTAAAGGAAGTGTAAGTCTGGTTTTCGGATTATTCATTTCGTGTATATTTCCTGCCAGACTTGATTAAACATGTACAGGCTCAGGTAATGATTCGCAAGTATTGGTGGCTCGTCGTTTTCGCTGTCTCCGTTTTTCTGTTTGATACTTTACTGATGCAGTGGATTGAACTGCTGGCAACAGAAACAGATAAATGCCGCAATATGAACTCAGTTAATCCCCTCAAACTGGTTAACTGTGACGAACTGAACTTTCAGGACAGAATGTGAGTTTATATGACACTTAATTCATGCGTTTGATGAATTGATTTCGTTATGTTTTCATCTGGCATGAACATTCTTAATACGTTATCGACCAGTGCGGGGGCTTGTTTATAAAGATCATAACCCGCCATATTCATTAACCAGTTTTGAACAATTCCGCTGAAGGCACCATCAATAATAATCATCACAACATCTAAATCGAGGTTATTTGCTACACAACCTTGTTGCTGACACGCCTGCAATACTTCGCGAAGAGCTTCCGGATTAAAGCCCATCTTTTCGCGTATCACTCCCTCGGCCAGCATCTCATCATTAAATTCACATTTGTGATATAAGATTTTCAGCAACGCCTGCTGGCGGGGAATTTTGGCAATATATTGCAATCCAACAATCATTTTCTCACGCAATTGCTGAAACGGGTCATGCCCTGACCCTACCGTCAGGCGATCCTGGATTAACTCCCGCAATGAGGGCTGTTGTAACCACATCTCATTAAACAGTTGGATCTTGTTTTCGAAGTGCCAGTAGATAGCACCACGTGTGACGTTAGCGGCGTCGGCAATGTCGTTGAGCGTCGTCTTGCTTACGCCATGCTGCGCAAACTGGGCAATGGCGGTTTCAATCAGTTCTTGCCGGGTCTTCAGGGCTTCGGCTTTGGTTCTCTTTGCCATGGCTAACCATTCAGGAAATAAATATATTCAACATAGGGTGAGAAAATAGCGAAGGTTAATCTATCACCTAATGTGTATTTATACGAGAGGCTAATATTGCGTTGCTATAAATAGTCAAATAAATCACATGTATTATTTACCTAAAATACATTCACGTCATCAATGTATATTTCAACTTGCGTATATTTAATACTACCTTTTTCAATTCACATCCAAACAAAACAGTAGAATATTAATCTTTTTTTGTGTTTATGTGCCTTGAAGCGCCAGTCTTCATAACTATTCCTTACATCGCCGGATGATAATTTGTAGGATAGCGAACTGTATTTTTCTTTCTGCGAGTTAACGCGTTGCCTTTTTGGGTAAATAACGCGCTTTTGGTTTTTTGAGGAATAGTAATGACGAAACATGCCAGGTTTTTCCTCCTGCCCTCCTTTATTCTGATCTCCGCGGCTTTAATCGCCGGTTGTAACGATAAGGGAGAAGAGAAAGCTCACGTCGGTGAACCGCAGGTTACCGTTCATATTGTGAAAACGGCCCCGTTAGAAGTGAAGACTGAATTACCAGGCCGCACCAATGCTTACCGTATAGCCGAAGTTCGTCCACAGGTTAGCGGGATCGTACTGAATCGTAATTTTACTGAAGGCAGCGATGTGCAAGCAGGTCAGTCCCTGTACCAGATCGATCCAGCAACCTATCAGGCGAGTTATGACAGCGCGAAAGGCGAACTGGCGAAAAGTGAAGCCGCCGCCTCCATCGCGCATTTGACGGTAAAACGTTACGTTCCGCTCGTGGGTACGAAATACATCAGTCAGCAAGAGTACGACCAGGCCATTGCTGATGCTCGCCAGGCCGATGCCGCCGTGATTGCCGCAAAAGCCACGGTCGAAAGCGCTCGCATCAATCTCGCTTATACCAAAGTGACTGCGCCAATTAGCGGACGTATCGGCAAATCTACCGTGACCGAAGGCGCTCTTGTCACTAATGGGCAAACCACTGAACTGGCGACTGTTCAGCAACTCGATCCTATCTATGTTGATGTGACCCAATCCAGCAACGATTTTATGAGGCTGAAGCAATCCGTAGAGCAAGGAAATTTGCATAAGGAAAATGCCACCAGCAACGTAGAGTTGGTCATGGAAAGCGGTCAAACCTATCCCCTGAAAGGTACGCTGCAATTCTCCGATGTAACCGTTGATGAAAGCACCGGCTCCATAACCCTACGTGCCGTCTTCCCTAACCCGCAACATACGCTTTTGCCAGGTATGTTTGTGCGCGCACGGATTGATGAAGGTGTCCAGCCTGATGCCATTCTTATCCCGCAACAAGGCGTTAGCCGCACGCCGCGTGGTGATGCAACCGTGCTGATTGTTAATGATAAAAGTCAGGTTGAAGCGCGCCCTGTCGTTGCCAGTCAGGCGATTGGCGATAAATGGTTGATTAGCGAAGGTCTGAAATCTGGCGATCAAGTCATTGTCAGCGGCCTGCAAAAAGCGCGTCCGGGAGAGCAGGTTAAAGCCACTACCGATACCCCCGCAGATACTGCGTCGAAGTAAGGCAATCTGACATGGCAAACTTTTTTATTCGACGACCGATATTTGCATGGGTGCTGGCCATTATTCTAATGATGGCGGGGGCACTGGCGATCCTACAATTGCCCGTCGCCCAGTACCCAACCATTGCGCCGCCTGCGGTTTCTGTTTCGGCAAACTATCCGGGTGCTGATGCGCAGACCGTGCAGGATACGGTGACGCAGGTTATCGAACAGAATATGAATGGTATCGATAACCTGATGTATATGTCCTCCACCAGCGATTCTGCCGGTAGCGTGACAATTACCCTTACCTTCCAGTCCGGGACCGATCCAGATATCGCGCAAGTGCAGGTGCAGAACAAACTCCAGCTCGCCACGCCGTTGCTGCCACAGGAGGTTCAGCAGCAGGGGATCAGTGTTGAAAAGTCCAGTAGCAGCTATTTGATGGTGGCGGGCTTTGTCTCTGATAACCCTGGCACCACACAGGACGATATCTCGGACTATGTGGCCTCTAACGTTAAAGATACGCTTAGCCGTCTGAATGGCGTCGGTGATGTACAGCTTTTCGGCGCACAGTATGCGATGCGTATCTGGCTGGACGCCGATCTGCTAAACAAATATAAACTGACACCGGTTGATGTGATTAACCAGTTGAAGGTACAGAACGATCAGATCGCTGCCGGACAGTTAGGTGGAACGCCAGCGTTACCAGGGCAACAGTTAAACGCCTCGATCATTGCTCAGACGAGGTTAAAAAATCCGGAAGAATTCGGCAAAGTGACCCTGCGTGTAAACAGTGACGGCTCGGTGGTACGCCTGAAAGATGTCGCACGGGTTGAACTTGGCGGTGAAAACTATAACGTTATCGCTCGCATCAACGGTAAACCGGCGGCGGGTCTGGGTATTAAACTGGCAACCGGTGCGAATGCTCTCGATACCGCGACAGCCATTAAGACAAAACTGGCAGAATTACAGCCATTCTTCCCACAGGGAATGAAGGTTCTCTACCCTTATGACACTACGCCATTCGTCCAGCTTTCTATTCACGAAGTGGTAAAAACGCTGTTCGAAGCCATTATGCTGGTGTTCCTGGTGATGTATCTGTTCTTGCAGAATATGCGAGCAACGCTGATCCCCACCATTGCTGTGCCCGTAGTGCTGTTAGGGACGTTTGCCATCCTCGCCGCTTTTGGTTACTCCATCAACACACTAACGATGTTCGGGATGGTACTTGCCATCGGGCTACTCGTCGATGATGCGATAGTGGTGGTGGAGAACGTCGAGCGCGTGATGATGGAGGATAAGCTCCCGCCAAAAGAAGCGACGGAAAAATCAATGTCGCAAATTCAGGGCGCACTGGTGGGTATCGCGATGGTGCTGTCAGCGGTATTTATTCCGATGGCATTCTTCGGCGGTTCTACAGGGGCAATTTATCGCCAGTTCTCTATCACCATCGTTTCGGCAATGGCGCTTTCTGTTCTGGTGGCATTGATTCTTACCCCTGCGTTATGTGCAACGCTGCTCAAACCCATCTCTGCTGAGCATCACGAAAATAAGGGCGGTTTCTTCGGCTGGTTTAATACCACCTTCGATCATAGCGTTAATCACTACACCAACAGCGTTGGCAAAATCCTCGGTTCCACAGGACGATATTTACTGATCTATGCGCTGATTGTTGCTGGGATGGTGGTGTTGTTTTTACGTCTTCCATCGTCCTTCTTACCTGAAGAGGATCAGGGGGTCTTTCTGACCATGATTCAATTGCCCGCTGGCGCGACGCAAGAGCGGACGCAAAAAGTATTGGATCAAGTGGCGGATTACTATCTGAAAAACGAGAAAGCGAATGTTAAAAGTGTCTTTACAGTTAACGGCTTTAGCTTCAGCGGTCAGGCCCAAAACGCCGGCATGGCCTTCGTCAGTCTGAAACCGTGGGAAGAGCGTCGTGGTGACGAAAACAGTGCGGAAGCGGTAATCCACCGTGCCAAAATGGAATTGGGCAAGATCCGCGACGGTTTTGTCATTCCATTCAATATGCCAGCCATTGTTGAACTGGGCACAGCAACGGGTTTCGACTTTGAGTTAATTGATCAGGCGGGACTGGGTCACGATGCCCTAACCCAGGCCCGTAATCAGTTGCTTGGCATGGCGGCGCAACATCCTAGCAACTTAGTCAGCGTGCGTCCCAATGGTCTGGAAGACACCACGCAGTTTAAACTGGAGGTTGACCAGGAAAAGGCGCAGGCGTTAGGTGTTTCGCTTTCTGACATCAATCAGACCATTTCAACGGCGTTGGGTGGGTCTTACGTTAACGATTTCATCGACCGTGGTCGCGTGAAAAAAGTGTATGTTCAGGCTGATACCAAATTCCGTATGCTGCCGGAAGATGTCGATAAACTTTATGTCCGCAGCGCCAACGGCGAAATGGTGCCATTCTCTGCCTTTACCACTTCACATTGGGTGTATGGTTCTCCGCGACTAGAACGCTACAACGGTCTGCCATCAATGGAGATTCAGGGGGAAGCCGCGCCAGGAACCAGTTCCGGCGATGCCATGGCGTTGATGGAAAACCTTGCATCACAATTACCAGCTGGCATTGGTTATGACTGGACAGGTATGTCGTATCAGGAACGCTTATCCGGAAACCAGGCTCCTGCTTTGGTGGCAATTTCCTTTGTGGTCGTTTTCCTGTGCCTTGCCGCACTCTATGAAAGCTGGTCGATTCCTGTCTCGGTTATGTTGGTCGTGCCGTTAGGGATTGTCGGCGTGCTGCTGGCGGCGACACTCTTTAATCAAAAAAATGACGTTTATTTTATGGTGGGCTTGCTAACGACAATTGGCTTATCGGCCAAAAACGCTATTTTGATTGTTGAGTTCGCTAAAGATCTAATGGAGAAAGAGGATAAAGGAGTTGTTGAAGCGACACTGATGGCAGTACGTATGCGTCTGCGTCCTATCCTGATGACCTCTCTCGCCTTTATTCTCGGCGTATTACCGCTGGCTATCAGTAACGGTGCTGGCAGTGGCGCGCAGAACGCAGTGGGTATCGGGGTAATGGGGGGAATGGTCTCTGCAACGTTGCTGGCAATCTTCTTCGTACCGATGTTCTTTGTGGTGATCCGCCGTTGCTTTAAAGGATAAATCAGAAACATAGAGGCGCTTTCGGGCGCCTTTATTATTTCCAGTAAAACCCATAAAGATTAATAAGATATTCTTCTACTCACTCTTTAAAAACTTTCTATAGCTCTCGCTTCCTTCACTATTTTTACAATTCACATAATTTGTCATTATTCATTCCGCAAGATTCATAACCTCCAGTGATAAAATGGCATTCAGCTCGTTAATAAGAGAGTTAACTTATTAAACGTTAGCGTTTATTACTGAGGTAACACCATGAAAAGATTAATTCCTGTGGCATTGCTCACCGCATTGCTGGCGGGCTGTGCTCACGATTCCCCCTGCGTTCCAGTTTATGACGATCAGGGACGCCTGGTTCACACCAATACCTGTATGAAAGGCACGACTCAGGATAACTGGGAAACGGCTGGGGCTATTGCTGGCGGGGCGGCGGCTGTTGCTGGTCTGACGATGGGGATCATCGCTCTGTCGAAATAACTGAACAGGGCGCGGAATTCTGCGCCCTGTTTAACGATACAGTATCTTTCCATAAGATAAAATATTGCTATATTCTGCTGGGTAATTCCCTGCTGATTCAGCATGTTATATCGCGTTATTTCGCTGCTTTCGAAATAATGCATCAATTTAACTTTCACACGTCCTCCTGGAAATAGACTCACGCTAAGAATCATTATTCTGCTTAGCAAAATACGCGTAAATATTTTGCGCCAAAATGTGGCGCATGTTTCATTTTCGCACCATTACGGGGCTCTGTTTTTATTATTTCCTGTCTACACTCAGCTTATTGCGACGCGAAATCGTGCGCAAAAACTGGCACTACTTTTGCTTATAAGAGGATGGCCACAGACAGGTAAAAGACGTTTCCCAAACGTCCTATAACGATAATTTTCGCCTCACAAGAAGCATTATGAAAAAGATGATGATAGCCACACTGGCTGCCGCCAGCGTGCTGCTTGCCGTTGCAAATCAGGCGCATGCTGGCGCGACGCTTGATGCCGTTCAGAAAAAAGGGTTTGTGCAATGCGGGATCAGTGACGGATTACCTGGGTTCTCTTACGCCGATGCTGACGGTAAGTTTTCTGGTATTGACGTTGATGTTTGTCGTGGTGTTGCAGCTGCTGTATTCGGTGACGATACGATGTCAGCGCCAATGATATAAGACAGTAATTCACCATTTGGATTGTCCGCTCCACCCAACA
>NZ_PTRE01000081.1 GCF_002965065.1 Escherichia sp. MOD1-EC7003 | reverse complement strand
CCCTGGAAAGTTGATCTGAGCTCTCAGTAAATATCAATACGGTTCTGACGAGCCGCTTACACACGGCGGGGGTGAACAGGGAAAGCAGACCCACGATCACCCCGCCCAGAGCCAGTTGCCAGGGCGGCGTAAGTTTGAGAGCAACAAATCCACGATGACTGGCGTTCATCAATGTTAACAACAGCGGTCCGCACAGACCTGCCAGCACACCTGTACTGATAATTAGCACATAGTCACCAGCCTGAACCGTCACTGAAAGTTGCACGCTGTAGAGTAACGCATCGCTATGATTAATAAGATTGCTAACCAGCAACGCCACGACGGCAGAAATAACCACCGGGCCGAGAGAGGCCAACATCATGGTGCCAAACAGCACTTCGGCTATAAATAAACTGCCAGCAAGCGGGGCGCGATAGGCTGCAGCCATTCCCGCAGCAGCTCCACAGGCGATCCATAATTTCCACTCCTGGCGTGGCGTAAAACGCTGAGCAAAACAGGAGGCGGCAAGGGCAGCTAAAAGAATCATCGCGCCTTCGCGACCAATTGCGCTGCCGCTGGTTACTACCAGCAAAGAGGCAAGCGATTTAACCAGGCTTGCTGCGTAATCGAACTGACCATCGGTTTGCAACGCCTCCATGTAATCAGTCGGCGCATGAGGGCGTTGCTGGGTAAATTTCTGCCAGCCCATCAGCAACAAACCGGCTGCCAGCCCACCGAGCGCAGGAGTTAGCAGTCGTCGCCACGGAGAAAGATTCGTCGCTGCATTGACCAGACTGCCGGAGTCATTATTGAGGAACAGCCACTCCAGTAGCAGCATCGCATGACGAAACCCGGCAACGGCAAAGGCTGCAAGAATACCGACTACTGTTGCGATAAGCAGACGGCGGAACATAGTGCGCAGATCCGGATAGATGTGTAGATGATGCATGAGCAGAAATGGACAATGAAACACGGGCATATTTTGCGGCAAAAGAGGCCAGCCGCAAAAGCAGTGCGTGCTTTAAGAGACAAAAACGTGACAATGTAACGTATTATTGCCGAATTGCGCGTCATTGTCGCCATCCGGCAATATTACGGCACCCTTATCGAAACAGTGGTTTAACCGCGACAGGGATCAACAGTTGTGATTGCCATTGCGCCAGCGTTAAGCGAGCCAGTTCACCCAGTGCACGGTAGAAAGGGTGTTCTGCTTTTTCGATAAAAACGTCGAGGAAACGTGTTGACCACGGAAAAAGGTGCCATGCCAACAATTCTTCGCATTCTGTCTGGCGACCATTCTCTGCCAACCACGCAGTCATTAACAGCAATGAACCAAAATGATCCTCAGGTTCGTTTTGCTTCATTTCAAACTGAATGCCTTTCTCGCGCATCCATTGACGAAGTGCCAATGTTGAATCGCCAAACAGCACAGATTCGCGATCCAGCCAGACCGACCCCCACGGTGGAGACGGTAGTGCCCACGGGCCGACAAACAAACGCTGCCAGGCCTGGGCTAGAGTCTCTTCACTCTGTGCCTGAAACGCCGTCACCAGCGGTGCTAATGACGCTTCTGGCAGCGGCCACTGAGTTTCCCAACCGTCGCTGGTGAGTACCGCAACCAGAGGTGCGGCTTCTGCACTCTCTGGAGCGTAATAAAACAGCGCGCCCAACACGCGCGCCGCGACAGAAAAATTATCTTGCTGTGAAAAATGGGTCATTCCTAACATCCTGAAATGTGCGAGGTAGCCCGCACCAATTTGTTAACCTGCAACAGCCATTCCAGGCGTCATGTGCAGGCCATAAAAGAGCGCACGCCCGATCATCTCACCGCCAAGTATGAGGATTATCCCCAGAGCAAGTCCGGCAACGTGAGGTTCATGGCGACGAATGAGCGGACAAAGCCAGCATCCAAGACCTGCGCATAACAATACCACACGCCAGACCTGTAGGGAGGCGTAATCGGGTATCAGTGCGCTGGCTTGTTGTACGGATGAGTGAATAGATGCCAGAGACGCACCTTGCAGCACAATCACCCCGGCACAAGCGATCAACGCCAGAACGCTAATGATGGCAAACGGTGTGGTATTAAACGTAACGCAGGCTGCCCGCAGAATTGCGGCAGCAAGTATTGGACCGCTCAACAATACCGTCAGGAAGAAAGCCAGCGTAGTGTAACCGTTATGCCAGGTTGGCACCGTGTCTATTTGATACACGCAGGTCATCATCCAGACGAAAATGACACCGAGCGCCATGCTGACAAGTAACCAGAGTTTACCCAACGCTTGGGGCATTTTACCGATGACCGCCACCAGCCACCATAAGCCGCCAACGGCAAAGAATATTGAACCGGCAGCAATCTCGTTACTCAGGCCGGAAGCGCCGATTCGATTCAGTGAGTTAAACGCCCGCAGTGGCGATCCCAGGTGCATGACAGAGGCAATAAACCCGATGCCCATCAACAGCCAGAAGAAAAACATGCCACGGACAATACGCTGACGGTCTGCGTCATTTTTGGCGGCGAACCAGCCAATTCCGCTAACAATCAGCGCGCCTACTACGCATTGGCCTAATACGGTAAAGATAACCAGTGGCCACTCATGCCATCCATTTCCCATTTTACACTTCCTCCGGATTAGCCAGATAACCAGTGGTATCGCCGGTCGGGCGGCTGTTGGCGTTAGGTTTGATAACGATATTGGGTTTTGTGAAATGCGCGCGCGGCAGTGGCGCAACGGCAGCCAGAGTACCGTGCTTCTGGCGCAGCTCTTCAATTGGACCGAACTCAAGTGCACGCAGCGGGCAGGATTCGACACATATGGGTTGTTTCCCCTCGGCGACGCGTGAATAACAACCATCGCACTTCGTCATGTGCCCTTTTTCAGCATTGTACTGTGGCGCGCCGTACGGACAAGCCATGTGGCAGTAGCGGCAGCCGATACAAACATCTTCATCAACCACCACAAAGCCATCTTCACGCTTATGCATTGCGCCGCTGGGGCAGACTTTTGTACATGCGGGGTCATCGCAATGGTTACAGGAGATGGAGAGATAATAAGCGAACACGTTCTGGTGCCAGACGCCATTATCTTCCTGCCAGTCGCCGCCAGCATATTCATAAATACGGCGGAAACTGACTTCCGGGCCAAGATCTTTAAAATCTTTGCACGCCAGTTCGCAGGTTTTACAGCCAGTACAGCGGCTGGAATCGATAAAAAATCCATATTGTGTGGTCATGGGCTACTCCTTAAACCTTTTCGATCTGGACAAGATTGCTGTGCGACGGGTTTCCCTTTGCCAGCGGTGAAGGGCGGTGAGAGGTCAGAATATTAATACTGCCGCCGTGATCGACCCGGTCACCAAACATATCCGCTTTAAGCCACGCACCTTGCCCGATGGCGGTAACGCCAGGCAGAATACGCGGAGTCACTTTTGCGGCAATCAGCATTTCTCCATTATTGTTAAATACCCGCACGGTATCGCCATGACGGATACCGCGAGCCTGAGCATCAATGGGGTTGATCCACACCTCTTGTGGGCAGGCCTGCTGTAACACATCAATATTGCCGTAGCTGGAGTGGGTACGCGCTTTGTAGTGGAAGCCCGTTAACTGCAGTGGATAGGTTTTCCGCAGGGGATCGTCCCAGCCATCAAAACCTGGGGTATACGCAGGAAGGGGATGAATAATTTCATCTTTTTTCAATTCCCAGGTATCTGCAATCTTCGCCAGTCGTTCAGAATAAATTTCGATTTTCCCCGAAGGTGTTTTCAACGGGTTTGCCTGTGGATCTTCACGGAATGCGCGGAAAGCGACGTAGTGTTCTTCCGGGCATTTTTTCTTAAAGATCCCGGTCGTTTTCATCTCCTCGTAGTCGGGCATCTCAGGGTTACGTTCCTTCGTTTTCGCATGGAGATATTTGATCCATTCATGCTGACTGCGACCTTCAGTAAAGGTTTGATAAACGTCTGGTCCTAAGCGTTTGGCGACTTCACTCAGCATCCAGTAGATGGGTTTGCGTTCAAATTTTGCTGAGGTTGCGGGTTGGGCGAGGATCACATAGCCCATATTCCCTGCAGATTCATGAGAGATAAGGTCTTCTTGCTCTGTTGGCATCAGGTCGGGCAACAGGATATCGCAATACTTAGCCGAGGCGGTCATGAAGTGGTCAATACCAACAATCATCTCGCACTTGCTTTCATCCTGAAGTACCTCATGGGTGTGATTGATGTCGCCATGTTGATTGATCAATGTGTTACTGGCGTAGCACCATAAAAACTTGATGGGGACGTCCAGTTTTTCTTTTCCACGAACACCATCACGGATCGCGGTCATTTCCGTGCCATGGTCGATGGCATCTGTCCATGTAAAGACGGAAATCTGCGTTTTAACCGGATTCTCAAGCATCGGGAACCATTCTACCCCCAGATCCCAGCTACCTTCGCGTACACCTGAGTTGCCGCCATTTATACCGACGTTACCGGTGAGCACGGAAAGCATGGCAATAGCACGGGACGTTTGCTCGCCGTTGGAGTGTCGTTGTGGCCCCCAGCCCTGACAAATATAAGCAGGTTTTGCTGAACCGATCTCTCGTGCCAACTGGATAATTTTTTCTGCCGGAATGCTGGTGATTTTTGCTGCCCATTCCGGCGTTTTAGCTGTGCCATCAGGCCCTTTGCCCAGAATATAGGCTTTATAATGTGCATTACGTGGTGCGCTGGCGGGCAGCGTTTTTTCATCGTAACCAACACAATATTTGTCAAGAAATGGCTGATCGACCATGTTTTCAGTAATCAGCACCCAGGCAATCGCACAGGCCAGTGCGCCATCGGTGCCCGGGCGTATGGGCAGCCACTCATCTTCACGCCCGGCAGCAGTGTCGTTATAACGTGGATCGATGACGATCATGCGTGCGTTTGAACGCTCGCGGGCTTGCTCGACGTAGTAAGTGACGCCACCGCCGCTCATCCGCGTTTCCGCAGGGTTATTTCCGAACATAACGACCAGCTTCGTATTGGCGATATCATCCGGACTGTTGCCATCATTGGCACCGAACATATAACTCATTGCGGCACTGATCTGAGCGGTACTGTAGCTGCCATAGCGACTGAGAAAACCACCACAAGAGTTCATCAGACGGTACGGGACGTTTGAGTTGGTGATGTTTCCACCATCTACGCCTGTTCCGTACAGAACATGTACAGCCTCATTGCCGTAATCTTTAAGGATCCGCCGAAGATTATCACTGAGGATATCCAGGGCTTCGTCCCAACTTATCCGTTCAAATTTACCTTCACCACGCTTGCCGACGCGTTTCATGGGATATTTCAACCGATCAGGATGATTCATCCGTCTGCGGATGGAGCGTCCGCGTAAACACGCTCGAACCTGATGATTACCGTAGACGTCGTCACCCGTCGTATCAGACTCCACCCAGTACACGGTGTCATCTTTTACGTGCAAACGTAACAGACAGCGGCTCCCGCAGTTAACGGTGCAGGAACTCCAGATCGCTTTCTCTTCTACTGGTGCCTCTGCCGCTCGGACCATTTGGGAAAATGGCAGCGTGAAAGCACTGCTTGCCAGCGCGAGACTGCTAAGAGCAGAGGTTTTCATCAGACTTCTACGGCTGATTTCAGCCGACATGAGCGCCTCTGTGGTATGGATTTTCATCATTGCTCTCTTATTGCTTTTCAAACAAAATGCCATGCCAAAATTTATGGTCGTAGTGGGTTATATTTTTTCGATCTCGACCAGATTAGTGTGCTGCGGGTTTCCCTTCGCCAGTGGTGAAGGGCGCAGAGTGGTTAGCGTATTCACACAGCCGCCGTGGTCGATTTTATCGCCAGACATATCGGCTTCGTGCCAGGCTCCCTGGCCCATAGCGCTAACCCCAGGAAGAATGCGTGGTGTCACTTTGGCGGGGAGCCGAACTTCGCCACGACGGTTAAACACCCGCACCATATCGCCGTTGGCAATCCCGCGCTTCTGCGCATCAATAGGGTTAATCCACACTTCCTGACGGCAGGCTGCCTTCAGGACGTCAATGTTGCCGTAGGTCGAGTGAGTACGGGACTTGTAATGGAAACCAAATAGTTGCAGTGGGAAGGTACTCCGTTCAGGGGCGTCCCAGCCTTCGAAGGTTGAGGCATAAACCGGCAGTGGGCTTATCACTTCGTCCTTTTCCAGTTCCCAGGTACGGGCGATTTCTGCCAGCTTGCTGGAATAAATTTCGATCTTACCGGAAGGCGTTTTAAGTGGATTTGCCTCGGGGTCGTCACGAAATGCTTTGTAGGCGACAAAATGACCATTGGGATCTTTACGCTTATAGATACCCATTTTTTTCAGTTCGTCGTAAGACGGTAACGCCGGATCTTTGGCAAGCATTTTGGCGTACAGATGTTGTAACCATTGTTCCTGAGTGCGCCCTTCAGTGAACTTTTGATAGACGTCAGGTCCAAGTCGTTTCGCGACTTCACTCAGGATCCAGTAAATCGGTTTGCGCTCGAATTTTTCGCTGGTGACTGGCTGGAGGAAAATGAGATATCCCATGTTACCGGCGTAGTCGTTAGGAATAATATCTTCCTGCTCAACGGTCATCAGGTCTGGCAGCAGAATGTCGGCATATTTTGCCGATGAGGTCATAAAGTTTTCGATGACCACAATCATTTCGCATTTCGATTCGTCCTGCAGAATTTCATGCGTTTTGTTGATGTCAGAATGCTGATTGACGAGGGTATTTCCCGCGTAGTTCCAGATGAATTTAATGGGCACATCCAGTTTATCTTTGCCACGAACACCGTCGCGGGTTGCCGTCATTTGGGGGCCATGATCGATAGCATCTGTCCAGCTGAAGCAGGATATTGACGTTTTGACCGGATTATCCAGCACCGGCAGGCGTTCTATCGTAATCGTATAAGTCGATTCACGTGCGCCACTATTCCCGCCACTGATGCCGACATTGCCCGTCAGAATAGGCAACATAGCAATAGCGCGTGCGGTCAGCTCGCCGTTTGCCTGGCGTTGCGGCCCCCACCCCTGGCAGATATAGGCTGGTTTTGCTGTGCCGATTTCACGCGCCAGTTTGATGATACGGTCCACCGGGATACCGGTGATCTGTGAAGCCCACTGCGGCGTTTTCGCTGTTTTATCGTCACTTTCACCAAGAATATAGGCTTTATAATGACCATTTTTGGGGGCATCTGCGGGTAAGGTTTTTTCGTCATAACCGACGCAGTATTTATCGAGAAAAGGTTGATCAACGAGATTTTCGTTAATCAATACCCAGGCAATTCCCGCCACCAGCGCAGCGTCGGTGCCCGGGCGAATAGGAAGCCATTCGTCTTCACGACCGGCAGCCGTGTCGGTATATCGCGGATCGATAACAATCATTTTGGCGTTCGATTTCTCGCGCGCTTTTTCAAGAAGATAAGTGATACCACCGCCGCTCATGCGGGTTTCTGCCGGGTTGTTACCAAACATCACGACCAGTTTGCTGTTTTCAGCTGTTGCCATCATTACTGCCGTAGGTGTAGGGCATGGCACAGGAAATTTGCGCGGTGCTGTAGGAGCCATACTGGTTGAGCGAACCACCGTAGCAGTTCATCAGGCGTTTGACCGCCGAGGCTGACGGCGAAGAGCGAGTCATATTGCCGCCAACAATCCCCGAAGAGTACTGAATATATACAGCCTCATTGCCATATTGTTCGACGGTTTTTTTCAGGATACTGGCGATAGTATCCAGGGCTTCATCCCAGCTAATCCGTTCGAATTTGCCTTCGCCGCGTTTGCCCACGCGTTTCATTGGGTAATTCAAGCGATCGGGATGATTAATGCGCCGACGGATGGACCGACCGCGCAAACAGGCGCGTACCTGATGGTTGCCATACTCGTCGCTGCCGGTGATGTCAGTTTCCACCCAGGTCACTTCATTATCTTTAACATGTAGACGAAGTGCACAGCGGCTACCACAGTTGACGGAACAAGCACCCCAGACCACTTTTTCGCTGGCCTGTTGTACCGCTGCCGCTGCACTGCGCAGGGTGAACGGTAAAGAAAAACCGCCTGCAGCCAGCGCCAGAGAACCTATCGCGGTAGATTTAACGAGTGTTCTGCGGCTGATGCCCACCATTTGTTCATTTTTGGACATAACTCACCCCCTGTTCTTTATCATTATATAAATGCTTATATATTGAATATTTAGCGTGCTAACAACAGAGGAAGTCTACCTATTTGGGGTTAATAATTATTAATCCATATCAATAGAGGGTATGAGTAATAAGATGGGATTATGTTGTATGTTCAAATCGCCGGACCTGTCGTATCCGGCGTTCAGTCGATAATGTGTTACTGCGGTTCGGCAGGCGATCCATCCTGGGTAGACTGCGTGGGGGCAGACACGTTACCGCTGGTGGTGCGGGTGTAGAGAATTTTATGCGTATCATTAGCGCAATGCCCGACGACCTGGGAATCAGGCTGATCAACCTGGTCATTGGGTACAATACTTAACGTGAAGCTGCTTTCGGGTACGCCATTATTGATAATGCGCTGTGATATATCGCTCTTTATGCGTTCACAGGATCCCGGTGCGGCGAGTACCGCGGGTGAGGCGAGGGCGAGCATAAGCGCAGCACAGTAAATTGAGATTTTCATCATAAGCTCCTTACGCGAAGATAACGTCTCTAAGCATAGCATTTAACGTGTAAAGTACTGTATTTGCTACTCTGATTGAGAATCATCTCTACTGTCTGGTGATTGCTGTGAAATACAAATTACTGCTATGCTTATTCGCGATATTACTCACAGGATGCGACCGCACAGAGGTAACACTTTCATTTACCCCTGAGATGGCCAGTTTCTCTAACGAATTCGATTTTGATCCGCTGCGTGGTCCGGTAAAAGATTTCACTCAGACATTAATGAATGAGCAAGGTGAAGTGACGAAACGAATTAGATTATACGGCAGTTACTTTACTGAATAATCAACAGGTTGGTAATGTAAAACAGAGCTGTGAATATGACAGTCACGCCAATCAGGTGGACTGTCATCTCATCATTGTTGATGAGGGAGTAAAACCCGCCGTCGAACAGGTTTACACCATCAAAAACACCATCGATTATTATTAATGCTATTGTGCGGTCGGCTTCAGGAGAGTCTGCCCCGGTGTTTTGTGCTCTGCCAGATACTGATGCTGGAATATGCACATACGAATGGCATTACGATATTGACCATTAATAAAGAACTCATGCATCAATTCACCTTCAACCGTAAAGCCAAGCTTGCGGTAAATGTGAATCGCTTTTTCATTCTCTTTATCGACGATCAGATACAGCTTATAGAGATTGAGAACGGTGAAACCATAGTCCATTGCTAATTTCGCTGCGCGGGTTGCCAGACCTTTCCCCTGATATTCCGGGGAGATAATTATCTGAAATTCTGCGCGGCGATGAACATGGTTAATTTCCACCAGCTCCACCAGACCCGCTTTTTTGCCGTCACATTCCACCACAAAGCGCCGTTCGCTCTGATCGTGAATATGCTTATCATACAGATCAGAGAGTTCAACAAAGGCTTCGTAGGGTTCCTCAAACCAGTAACGCATCACACTGGCGTTATTGTCGAGCTGATGTACATAGCGTAGATCTTCACGCTCCAGCGGGCGTAACTTAACATTGTGGGCGCCTGGCATAACGTGTCCTTACATTCCTTATATCAATAACAGGTTAGGGGGTAATAACGCGGCCAGTTCGACGGTCCAGGCAGCGCAAAGTATTCGGCTCCCAGTAGGCATTGAGGTTGGCGCTTTGCTCGCATTTATCGCGGTTATCAAATGCGGCGTCGGCTTTATCCCACTCTTTTTCAGCGCGTTTATTCACTTTCTGACGCAGATTGCGCGTGTCATTCCATTGCTCTTTTTCCATCGTGGCGTGCTGGCGGCTTTGCGCACTATCGCCAGATTCAATCACCAGTTTGTTAGTTTCGGCATGGGCCGTTGTGCTCAATGCCAGTGCGCAAGGCAGCATAAATGCGAGCAGACAGATTCTTTTGTGGAGAGTTATTTTCATGATTCATTCTCTGTATGAATGATTAAAGGCGATTCTACACCATCCGCTGCGAACGCAAAACGTAACGGGAGAATGTTTATATTGATGATATTATGACGTCCTATAACTATACATGATGTCAATAAGTGACAAAGATGATTAAAACAACGTTACTGTTTTTTGCTACAGCGCTGTGTGAAATTCTTGGATGTTTTCTGCCCTGGTTGTGGTTAAAACGAAACGCCAGTATCTGGCTGTTGCTTCCGGCAGGGATTTCACTGGCGCTGTTTGTCTGGTTATTAACGTTGCATCCTGCGGCGAGTGGTCGAGTTTACGCGGCTTATGGTGGTGTTTATGTCTGCACGGCGTTGATTTGGCTGCGAGTCGTGGATGGCGTGAAGTTAAGTCTTTATGACTGGACGGGGGCGTTGATTGCGCTTTGCGGCATGTTGATTATCGTTGCGGGCTGGGGGCGTGCATAAGGACATAAATCCATTTTATCAATAAGATACAAGGAAGAGTTCGCTGGCAAAAAGTATTCTGTTTCATCTTTTGTCAACCATTCACGGCGCAACTATGCGCCTTTTTTGTGATCACTCTGGCTTTTTTTGATCTTCATACTTGTATGGTAGTAGCTCAGTTGCGTAGATTTCATGCATCACGACAAGCGATGCAAGGAATCGAACATGAAGATCGTAAAGGCTGAAGTTTTTGTTACCTGTCCGGGGCGTAATTTCGTCACCTTAAAAATCACCACTGAGGACGGTATTACGGGCCTTGGAGATGCCACCCTCAATGGACGTGAGCTTTCTGTGGCCTCTTATTTGCAGGATCACCTTTGTCCGCAACTTATAGGCCGCGACGCCCATCGTATCGAAGATATCTGGCAGTTTTTCTATAAAGGTGCTTACTGGCGTCGTGGGCCGGTCACTATGTCGGCCATTTCAGCTGTTGATATGGCGCTGTGGGACATTAAAGCCAAAGCTGCCAACATGCCGCTTTACCAGTTACTCGGCGGCGCGTCTCGTGAAGGGGTGATGGTTTATTGCCATACCACTGGTCACAGTATTGATGAAGCTCTGGATGATTATGCCCGTCATCAGGCGCTGGGATTCAAAGCCATCCGCGTGCAGTGCGGAATCCCTGGTATGAAAACCACCTACGGCATGTCGAAAGGTAAAGGTCTGGCTTATGAACCCGCAACCAAAGGACAGTGGCCGGAAGAGCAGTTGTGGTCGACGGAGAAATATCTCGATTTCATGCCGAAATTGTTCGACGCAGTACGTAACAAGTTTGGTTTTAATGAACATTTACTGCATGACATGCACCATCGCTTAACGCCTATTGAAGCGGCGCGCTTTGGTAAAAGCATTGAAGATTATCGCATGTTCTGGATGGAAGACCCGACGCCTGCGGAAAACCAGGAATGTTTCCGTCTCATTCGCCAACATACCGTTACGCCAATCGCGGTGGGTGAAGTCTTCAACAGCATCTGGGACTGCAAGCAACTGATTGAAGAGCAACTCATCGATTATATCCGCACCACGCTGACCCATGCAGGTGGCATTACCGGCATGCGCCGAATTGCCGATTTTGCTTCGCTGTATCAGGTACGTACTGGCTCACACGGTCCTTCCGATTTGTCACCTGTCTGCATGGCTGCGGCGCTGCACTTTGATCTGTGGGTCCCCAATTTCGGTGTCCAGGAATACATGGGCTATTCCGAACAAATGCTCGAAGTCTTCCCGCACAACTGGACTTTCGATAACGGATATATGCATCCGGGAGACAAACCGGGTCTTGGCATCGAATTCGATGAAAAGCTGGCGGCGAAATATCCCTATGAACCCGCTTATCTGCCAGTCGCACGTCTGGAAGATGGCACGTTGTGGAACTGGTAAGGAGTAAGATAATGAAAAGCATATTAATTGAAAAGCCGAATCAACTGGCGATTATCGAACGTGAAATACCCACCCCTTTAGCGGGTGAAGTACGAGTAAAAGTGAAACTTGCCGGAATTTGTGGTTCAGATAGCCATATTTATCGTGGGCATAATCCTTTTGCGAAATATCCGCGCGTCATTGGTCATGAATTCTTTGGCGTCATTGATGCAGTGGGTGACGGCGTGGAAAGCGCCAGAGTCGGTGAACGTGTTGCTGTCGATCCGGTGGTCAGCTGTGGGCATTGCTATCCGTGCTCTATAGGTAAACCGAACGTTTGTACGACACTGGCTGTATTAGGTGTGCACGCTGACGGTGGTTTCAGTGAATATGCTGTGGTTCCGGCAAAAAATGCGTGGAAAATTCCTGAAGCAGTGGCCGATCAATATGCGGTGATGATCGAACCTTTTACCATTGCGGCTAACGTTACCGGACATGGTCAACCGACTGAAAATGATACCGTTCTGGTTTACGGTGCCGGTCCAATCGGCCTGACGATCGTGCAGGTTTTAAAAGGCGTTTATCACGTTAAAAATGTGATTGTTGCCGATCGCATTGATGAACGACTGGAAAAAGCGAAAGAGAGCGGGGCAGACTGGGCGATTAATAACAGCCACACACCGCTTGGCGAGATTTTTACTGAAAAAGGCATCAAGCCGACATTAATTATCGATGCAGCTTGTCATCCTTCTATCTTGAAAGAGGCCGTAATGCTGGCTTCACCGGCGGCTCGTATTGTATTGATGGGTTTCTCCAGTGAACCGTCTGAAGTGATTCAGCAAGGAATTACCGGAAAAGAACTTTCTATTTTCTCTTCACGCTTAAATGCAAATAAATTCCCGGTCGTTATCGACTGGCTAAGTAAAGGGTTAATTAAACCAGAAAAATTAATTACCCATATGTTTGATTTCCAGCATGTTGCTGATGCCATTAGTTTATTTGAACAGGATCAAAAACATTGCTGCAAAGTCTTACTCACTTTTTCTGAATAATACCAATAACGGCGAGTAAGTAGTACGCATCTTACCTCTTTTTTAGAGATAACCATTATGACAATAGAAAAACACGAAAGAAGCACTAAGGATTTAGTGAAAGCAGCAGTATCGGGATGGCTGGGCACTGCGCTTGAATTTATGGATTTCCAGTTATATTCGCTCGGCGCAGCGTTAGTGTTTCATGAAATATTTTTTCCGGAATCATCAACGGCAATGGCGTTAATTCTGGCAATGGGAACCTACGGAGCAGGTTATGTGGCACGTATTGTCGGAGCATTTATTTTCGGCAAAATGGGCGACAGAATAGGGCGTAAAAAAGTGCTTTTTATTACCATCACCATGATGGGGATCTGTACCACCTTAATTGGTGTATTGCCGACCTATGCGCAGATTGGTGTTTTTGCGCCAATCTTGCTGGTGACGCTGCGTATTATTCAGGGGCTGGGGGCAGGCGCGGAAATTTCCGGTGCCGGTACGATGCTGGCAGAATATGCGCCAAAAGGTAAGCGCGGAATTATCTCCTCATTTGTGGCTATGGGGACTAACTGTGGCACGTTGAGCGCAACGGCAATCTGGGCCTTTATGTTCTTCATTCTCAGCAAAGAGGAACTGCTGGCGTGGGGATGGCGTATACCGTTCCTGGCGAGCGTTGTCGTAATGGTCTTTGCAATCTGGTTGCGTATGAATCTGAAAGAAAGCCCTGTCTTTGAGAAGGTTAACGACAGCAACCAACCGACAGCAAAACCTGCACCTGCCGGTAGCATGTTCCAGAGCAAATCCTTCTGGTTGGCAACAGGGCTGCGTTTTGGTCAGGCGGGTAACTCTGGTTTAATTCAGACTTTCCTCGCTGGCTATTTAGTGCAAACGCTGTTGTTTAATAAAGCGATCCCGACAGATGCATTGATGATCAGTTCGATTCTCGGCTTTATGACCATTCCATTCCTCGGTTGGTTATCCGATAAAATTGGTCGCCGGATCCCGTATATTATTATGAATACTTCAGCGATTGTGCTGGCGTGGCCAATGCTTTCTATCATCGTAGATAAAAGCTATGCCCCGAGCACCATTATGGTTGCACTGATTGTGATTCATAACTGTGCGGTGCTGGGATTATTTGCTCTTGAAAACATTACCATGGCAGAAATGTTCGGCTGTAAAAACCGTTTTACCCGGATGGCCATTTCTAAAGAAATTGGTGGTCTTATCGCTTCCGGTTTTGGTCCTATCCTTGCGGGTATTTTCTGCACCATGACGGAATCCTGGTATCCGATCGCCATAATGATCATGGCATATTCAGTGATTGGTTTAATCTCTGCGCTAAAAATGCCAGAAGTGAAATACCGTGATTTAAGTGCGCTGGAAGACGCCGCTGAAGATCAACCGCGAGTTGTAAGAGCTGCGCAACCTTCAGGAAGCCTGTAAATCCTCAATCCCTTCTCTTACTGGAGAGGGGATTTTTTATTTATATAACAGAACATGTAGCTTGCCATAGTGAAATTTAAGGAATTGTTATGGGAAATAATTTGTTATCAGCAAAAGCGACGCTCCCTGTTTATGATCGTAATAACCTGGCCCCAAGAATTGTTCATTTAGGCTTTGGTGCATTTCACCGTGCGCATCAGGGCGTGTATGCCGATATTCTTGCTACGGAACATTTCAGTGACTGGGGATATTATGAGGTCAACTTAATCGGTGGTGAACAACAGATTATCGATCTAAAACAGCAAGATAATCTTTATACCGTTGCGGAAATGTCGGCTGATGCGTGGACGGCTCGCGTCGTTGGCGTCGTTAAAAAAGCCCTGCACGTGCAAATAGATGGTTTAGAAACCGTGCTGGCTGCGATGTGTGAACCGCAAATCGCGATTGTCTCTCTGACAATTACTGAAAAAGGGTATTTCCACTCTCCGGCGACCGGACAGTTAATGCTCGATCACCCGATGGTGGCCGCTGACATGCAAAATCCCCACCAGCCGAAAACAGCAACAGGGGTGATTGTCGAGGCGCTGGCTCGCCGTAAAGCGGCTGGACTTCCCGCATTTACAGTCATGTCATGTGACAACATGCCAGAAAACGGTCATGTTATACGTGACGTTGTCACCTCCTACGCGCAAGCCGTCGATGTAAAACTGGCACAATGGATCGAAGAAAACGTGACTTTTCCATCAACAATGGTGGACCGTATTGTGCCCGCAGTGACAGAGGATACGCTGGCGAAAATCGAACAACTTACCGGTGTGCGCGATCCGGCAGGCGTTGCCTGTGAACCTTTTCGCCAGTGGGTAATAGAAGATAACTTTGTTGCCGGACGTCCGGAATGGCAAAAGGCCGGTGCTGAACTGGTTAACGATGTACTGCCTTATGAAGAGATGAAGTTGCGTATGCTCAATGGCAGTCATTCATTCCTGGCGTATCTGGGTTATCTTGCCGGATATCAGCACATTAATGACTGCATGGACGATGAACATTATCGTTATGCGGCGTATGCCTTGATGTTGCAGGAACAAGCGCCGACGCTGAAAGTGCAGGGCGTTGATTTGCAAGATTACGCTAATCGATTAATTGAACGCTATAGCAACCCGGCACTACGTCATCGGACCTGGCAGATTGCGATGGATGGCAGCCAGAAATTGCCGCAGAGGATGTTGGATTCTGTTCGCTGGCATCTGGCACATGACAGCAAGTTCGATCTGCTGGCGCTGGGCGTCGCGGGGTGGATGCGTTATGTCGGCGGTGTTGATGAACAGGGAAATCCGATTAAAATCAGTGATCCACTGTTACCGGTTATTCAGAACGCTGTACAAAGTAGCGTCGAAGGGAAAGCGCGCGTGCAGTCATTGTTGGCGATTCAGGCGATATTTGGTGATGATTTACCAGATAATGCTTTGTTCGTTGCAAAGATAACGGAAGCGTACTTGTCTTTGTTAGCGCATGGCGCGAAAGCGACCGTGGCGAAATATTCCGTGAAGTAAAAAAAGCAATGCCGCCATCGGCGGCATTCACACGCTTAGTTCATGCCGAGACGAATCAGGTCCATAGGTGCCAGTTTCTCTTCACAACCTTCAACAACTACGGTTTTTCCGCGGCGGATTTGCTCAGCGGTCAGACCTTCAGTATCAATCGACAGGATCTTGCCAGTGTGACCGGTGCCGCTAACCATAATACGGCTGCCAGTGGTGATTGCGTTACGGTTACGATCGTAGGTCGTCATAGGTGTTTTCTCCTTTCTGATGTACAGTCGAAGCCCACGTAACGGGCGCAATATAAATACTCCTGCCGAGTGAAATATTTTTTGTTTTTGATCAAGCTCACATCTTTTTTGACGCTTGCATGAGCCATAAGGCGAGGGGGAAAGACTCTCACCCCGGACGGGATGAGAGGACATGAATTACTCTTCGCTAAACCAGTCGCTGTTTTCCTGGCGGATCTGGCGCACGGATTCGCTGATTTCCTGCAAGTGTTGCGTCATTGCACGTTCTACCGCATCGCCATCACGTTTTTGCAGGGCAGAGAAAATATCGATATGCTGGCGTAACAGCATTTCTGGTGGAGAAACGTGGTCGAAACTCATATAGCGCACGCGATCAACGGTCGCTTTCAGGTTCTCGATGGTATCCCACGCCAGTTGACAGTCGGCAATTTGAGTCAGGAGTTGATGGAAGTTGTCATCAAGTTCAAAAAAATCATCCAGTTGCTTGCGCTCAATAGCAATGCGTTGCTGGTGAAGATTTTGTTCCAGTTGGTAGCACTGGCTTTCGGTAATCATGCTTGCCGCCCGACGCGCCACCGCGCACTCAATGGCCTGACGGATAAAACTGCCGTTGCGCACCTGGGTCATGGAAATTTTGTTGACGTAGCTGCCACGCTGAGGACGAATTTGAATCAGGCCGTTTTCGGCCAGTTTAATAAAGGCTTCACGAACTGGTTGGCGTGACACATTGAAACGAACAGAAACTTCTTTCTCCGACAACGGCGTGCCCGGTGCAATCAGGCAATGGACAATGTCGCGGCGAAGAATACGATAAATCTGCTGATTGACAGGCTGTGTGGGATTAAGTTGTGTTTCGACGGTCATTCGTTCTTGCTTGTGAGTGAGTTAACTGCATGAGTCTATCACTTTTTTGTGACGAGCAATAACCCGGCAGTTACGCCGGGTATAAAAATTATTGACGGTGGACATTCAGTCCGGCATAGCTTTGTGTAACCGGCATCATTTCCAGAGTATTGATATTGACGTGAGCAGGCAGCGTAGATACCCACCAGACAGCTTCGCTGACATCTTCTGGTGTCAGTGCAACGGTGTTTTGATAGGTTTTTTCGGCTTTACCGTCATCGCCTTTAAAGCGGACATTGGAAAACTCGGTGCCACCCACCAGACCCGGTTCGATGTCGGTGACGCGCACCGCCGTACCATGTAGGTCCGTACGCAGATTCAGGCTGAACTGACGAACAAACGCTTTTGTCGCACCATAAACGTTACCACCGGCATACGGCCAGCTGCCTGCCGTTGAGCCAATGTTAATGATATGACCATGATTACGTTCAACCATGCCCGGTAAGACAGCGCGCGTCATATATACCAGGCCTTTGTTGTTGGTATCAATCATCGTTTCCCAGTCTTCAACGCTGGCTTTATGTGCAGGCTCCATGCCCAACGCCAGACCGGCATTGTTTACCAGGATATCAATATTGCCCCACTCGGCTGGAAGGGATGCCAGCATCTCTTCAATAGCGGCGCGGTTGCGAACGTCCAGTTGGGCAATGTACAGATTATCTCCCAGTTCGTCTTTTAGCTCCTGCAACCGCTCCTGGCGACGGCCAGTGGCGATAACTTTATGCCCTTGTTGAATAAAACGACGAGTAATGCATTCACCAAAACCTGCCGTTGCTCCAGTTACTAAAACGATCATCTCACTGTTCCTCAACGATTTTGTGTGTCAATAACATAGCACGTGATGCTTAAGAGCGGGTAATACTGGTTTGCAAGATTGCACTCCGTTATCAGTAAGCCTACGCTATGGAACACCTCGCGTTCAGGAGAAGAAAATGACAACAATGAATCCTTTCCTTGTGCAAAGCACACTCCCGTATCTGGCTCCCCATTTTGATCAAATTGCCAATCATCACTATCGCCCGGCATTTGATGAGGGAGTGCAGCAAAAGCGGGCAGACATTGCCGCCATCGCGCTTAACCCGCAAACACCTGATTTCAATAATACTATTCTGGCACTGGAGCAGAGTGGAGAACTGCTGACCCGCGTTACCAGTGTTTTTTTTGCGATGACCGCGGCGCATACCAATGATGAATTACAGCGTCTTGATGAACAGTTTTCCGCTGAACTGGCAGAACTGGCTAATGATATCTATCTGAACGGTGAATTATTCGCGCGGGTAGATGCTGTCTGGCAGCGCCGTGAGTGCCTGGGGCTTGATAGTGAATCCATCCGCCTGGTGGAGGTGATTCATCAACGTTTTGTCCTTGCCGGAGCCAAACTTGCACAAGCTGATAAAGCAAAATTAAAAGTACTGAATACAGAAGCGGCGACCCTGACCAGCCAGTTTAGCCAGCGGTTACTGGCAGCAAATAAATCCGGCGGTCTGGTTGTGAACGATGTCGCGCAACTGGCGGGAATGAGTGAGCAAGAGATTGCGCTGGCAGCAGAGGCGGCTCGCGAGAAAGGTCTGGATAACAAATGGCTTATTCCGTTGCTTAATACCACCCAACAACCGGCGCTTGCTGAAATGCGCGATCGTGCGACGCGTGAAAAACTGTTTACGGCGGGCTGGACACGAGCGGAAAAAAATGATGTCAATGATACCCGCGCTATCATTCAACGGCTGGTGGAGATCCGTGCACAGCAGGCGACATTACTTGGTTTTCCCCATTATGCTGCATGGAAAATCGCCGATCAGATGGCAAAAACGCCAGAGGCGGCACTCAACTTTATGCGGGAAATTGTTCCGGCGGCGCGTCAACGGGCGAGCGATGAATTAGCCTCTATACAGGCAATTATCGATAAGCAGCAGGGCGGGTTTAGCGCTCAGCCGTGGGACTGGGCATTTTATGCGGAACAAGTACGGCGGGAGAAATTTGATCTTGATGAGGCGCAGCTCAAGCCATATTTCGAATTAAACACGGTGTTGAATGAAGGTGTATTCTGGACCGCGAATCAGCTCTTCGGCATTGAGTTTGTCGAACGTTTTGATATTCCTGTCTACCACCCTGATGTTCGTGTGTGGGAAATTTTTGATCATAATGGTGTGGGGTTGGCGCTATTTTACGGTGATTTTTTCGCCCGTGATTCAAAAAGCGGCGGTGCATGGATGGGCAATTTTGTTGAGCAATCAACACTTAATGAAACGCACCCGGTAATTTATAACGTCTGCAATTATCAGAAACCTGCCGCTGGTGAGCCTGCGTTGTTACTCTGGGATGATGTAATAACCTTATTCCATGAATTTGGTCATACGCTGCACGGTCTGTTTGCCCGCCAGCGCTATGCCACGCTTTCCGGCACCAACACGCCGCGTGATTTTGTCGAATTTCCGTCGCAAATCAATGAACACTGGGCAACGCATCCGCAGGTGTTCGCTCGCTATGCCCGACATTATCAGAGCGGGGCAGCAATGCCTGACGAACTGCAACAGAAGATGCGTAATGCCAGTTTGTTCAATAAAGGGTATGAGATGAGCGAATTGCTTAGCGCCGCACTTCTCGATATGCGCTGGCACTGTCTGGAAGAAAACGACGCAATGCAGGATGTCGATGATTTCGAATTGCGAGCGCTGGTGGCAGAAAATATGGCTCTTCCCGCTATACCGCCGCGCTATCGCAGCAGTTATTTCGCCCATATTTTTGGTGGTGGATATGCCGCAGGTTATTACGCTTATCTGTGGACGCAAATGTTGGCTGATGATGGTTACCAGTGGTTTGTTGAGCAGGGTGGATTAGCGCGTGAAAATGGGCAACGTTTTCGCGAGGCGATCCTTTCCAGAGGAAACAGCGAAGATCTGGAACGCCTGTATCGTCAATGGCGTGGAAAGGCACCCCAGATTATGCCGATGCTACAGCATCGTGGCCTGAACGTTTAAAAATCACCAGTGGCTGGCCTGGAAATATCGCCAGACCAGCCAGGTTATAGCAGTAATTGCAGCAGTTGGGCCAGGGCAAACCTCACCGGAAGAAATTGCGGTATGTTTATTGGCGAACAAAACGTGATTAACCGAGTTTAAGCTCCGTTTAACATTCATTGAGAAAAGTGATGCTACTGTGTCAACGATCCGTTATCAGTGCAGGAAAATGCCTGTTAGCGTAAAAGCAAAACACAAATCAATCCATGCAAGCATTCACCGCCGGTTTACTGGCGGTTTTTTTTCGCCATCATAAAAATCAGGCCCCTTGCATTCGAAGTATAGCGGCTTATTTGCGCATTCATGCCGGCGTAACCGGCGACTAACGAATCAGCTGTTAAAGAAAAGTAAATTCAGCTAAGTTGATTACTTACAAAAGATGAAAGTTCAGAGGCGGTAGAATGTCGCGAAAAGATGGGGTGTTGGCGCTACTGGTAGTGGTCGTATGGGGGCTAAATTTTGTGGTCATCAAAGTGGGGCTTCATAACATGCCTCCCCTGATGCTGGCCGGTTTGCGCTTTATGCTGGTCGCTTTTCCGGCCATCTTTTTTGTCGCACGACCGAAAGTACCGCTGAATTTGCTGCTGGGGTATGGTTTAACCATCAGTTTTGCGCAGTTTGCCTTTCTCTTCTGCGCCATTAACTTTGGTATGCCAGCTGGACTGGCCTCACTGGTGTTACAGGCACAGGCGTTTTTTACTATCGTGCTTGGCACGTTTACTTTCGGTGAGCGACTGCATGGCAAACAATTTGCGGGGATCGCCTTAGCGATTTTGGGTGTACTGGTGCTCATCGAAGATAGTCTGAACGGTCAGCATGTGGCGATGCTCGGCTTTATGTTGACCCTGGCGGCAGCATTTAGCTGGGCGTGTGGCAACATCTTCAATAAAAAGATCATGTCGCACGCAACGCGCCCGGCGGTGATGTCGCTGGTAATCTGGAGCGCATTAATCCCGATTATTCCTTTCTTTGTTGCCTCGCTGATTCTCGATGGTTCCGCAGCTATGATTCACAGCCTGGTCACTATCGATATGACCACCATTTTATCTCTGATGTATCTGGCGTTTGTAGCGACAATCGTCGGTTATGGGATCTGGGGGACGCTGCTTGGACGCTATGAAACCTGGCGGGTTGCACCGTTATCGTTACTGGTGCCCGTTGTAGGACTGGCAAGTGCGGCACTATTGTTGGATGAACGCTTAACGGGTCTGCAATTCTTCGGTGCGGTGCTCATTATGACCGGACTGTATATCAATGTATTTGGCTTGCGGTGGCGTAATCTCATCGCCAACAATGGCGAAAATATTTGAGACTTCAAAAAGATATTGCGGAGATGTCAGGCTCTGTGATTAGAGCCTGACAATAACTACATAGCGTGTTGATTATAATAGGGCACGCCGAGAGCATCCGACTTATCACTGCCAGTCTCCATGTGATTTAAAGCAAACGGTGGTTGTTCCTGCGATGGGGGAACAACCACTACATTGCCACAGGAAGTAACAACCGGCTGCGTGGTTTGTTCCGCAATGCTCTGCGCGGAAAAGAGAATAAGCACAGTTGCCATTGCGGATAAAAGGGGTTTCATGATTGCCTCAGTGACGTTGTCACGTTTTAATTAGCTAGTGTAATGATTCAGTGGATGTAAAAAGCGCGAGTCGCCCTGAATATTAGCCATTCGGTATTTATGCGGTGGAACATCAAAATAGTTTTTGAAGGTTCGGGTCAGGGTTTGCTGGGACTCGAAACCATACCGTTCTGCCAGATAGAGTATCGGCTCGTTACTTTCCTTCAACTTTTGCGCGATTTCTGTCATCTTACGGCTGCGGATGTATTGGCCTAATGAATGGCCAGTTTCTTTTTTAAACATCCGTTGCAGGTGCCATTTGGAGTAGCCCGAACGCTCTGACACTTTCTCCAGTGACAGTGGCGATTCCAGGTTGTCCTCGATCCAGTCCAAAATGCTATGAATGGTAATAGCGTCAGTATTGCGTCTGGACATCGTCATACCTCTTTTTTTGTTTACGGCAGGACTTTCTTAAGCAAATGCTCAAGCGTTGCCACTTCGTCTGCCGTCAGGTTTTTTGTTAATTCTTGATGCAGGTCCTGGCCAACTAATTGATGGCATTGTTCACATATTGCCGCGCCGCTGTTGGTAAGTTTTACCAGTACGCCGCGCTTGTCATTCGGGTTCGGCAACCTTTCCACCCAGCCTTTACAGACCAGGCGATCCAGCATACGGGTTAGTGCCCCCAGGTCGACCGACAATACTTTTTTCAGTTCGACCGGTGTTATGCACGCCGCGCAGCGGATAGAGCAGAGCACCTTAAACTGTGCCGCGGTAATATCCAGCGGAGACAGATAATCGTTAAGCAGGCGATCTTTCTTCTGATTAACCATATGGATTAAGTGACCCAATGGAATAATTTCATTGAACAGATCGCTGGTACTTTTCACATTAGTTGCCCTGGCAAGTAATTAGTTGCAGTGGATAATATTGCCCAGGAAAGTATAAGTCAAATGAATGAATTGGCCGATGCCACGTTTTGCTAAATCGGTTTAAGTTTTGGTCAATTCGATGCAAGGTTAGCTAAAGAGTGACACTTTATGCTTGTTTACCCCTTATACTTTTCGCTGATAACCCGGATGCACAGGATAACAACTACCAATGTTAGATTTGTTTAAAGCAATTGGCCTGGGGCTGGTGGTGTTACTGCCGTTAGCTAACCCATTAACGACTGTCGCGTTATTTCTTGGCCTGGCAGGCAACATGAACAGTGCCGAACGTAATCGTCAGTCGTTGATGGCCTCAGTGTATGTATTTGCCATCATGATGGTGGCGTATTACGCCGGGCAACTGGTGATGGATACATTTGGCATTTCGATTCCCGGTCTGCGAATTGCAGGCGGCTTAATCGTCGCGTTTATCGGTTTTCGGATGCTCTTTCCTCAACAGAAAGCGATTGACTCACCTGAAGCGAAAAGCAAGTCGGAAGAGCTGGAAGATGAGCCTAGTGCCAATATCGCTTTTGTCCCCCTCGCAATGCCAAGCACCGCGGGTCCAGGAACTATTGCGATGATTATTAGCTCGGCGTCCACTGTGCGTCAGAGTTCAACCTTCGCTGATTGGGTTCTGATGGTTGCGCCGCCGCTGATCTTTTTCCTGGTGGCGGTCATTTTGTGGGGAAGCCTGCGCAGCTCTGGCGCAATTATGCGGCTGGTGGGCAAGGGGGGAATTGAAGCTATCTCCCGCCTGATGGGATTTCTGCTGGTATGTATGGGCGTGCAGTTTATTATTAACGGCATCCTGGAAATCATTAAAACGTACCATTAAAAAGGCCCGAATGGGCCTTTCAACTATTGTGCCTGTTCTTCGAGTGTCACTGGCCAGCGGCGAAAAATGATGATCGACCATATCAACGCAGCGAGAGCGGGCACCACACCCACACAACCAATCATCGACATTGACCAGTGCAGACTCACCTGATTACCCAGCAACGCGCCAGCACCGATACCAATATTAAATATGCCGGAGAATAGCGCCATCGCAACATCGGTGGCATCTGGAGCCAATGCCAGCACTTTAACCTGCATACCAAGCCCGATGATCATCATCGCGATCCCCCAGAAAATACTCAGCACCCCGAGGTGTATTTCACTGTTCGCCGCAGGTAGCAGCAGTGCCAGGCATACCAGCAACAGCGCAATCGCTGTGCTCACCAACGTAGACGCATATTGATTGCCCAGTTTACCGAAAATCACGCTGCCAATAATGCCCGCACCACCGAGTAATAACAGTAATGCCGTGGCAAAGTTGGCACTGAATCCCGCAATGTTTTGCACAAAAGGCTCGATATAGCTGTATGCCGTGTAATGGGCGGTGACAACCACCACCGTTAATAAATAAATGCTCATCAATGCCGGGCGGTGGAACAATAGCGGGAGGCTTTTCAATGAGCCAGAATGTTCACTGGGCAGTAAGGGAAGTAACTTAATCAGACACAAAAGGGTGATAAGCGCCCCGATACCGATCGCGAAGAAAGTCATTCGCCAGCCAAAATACTGCCCCACAATGCGCCCGAGAGGTAAACCTAATACCATTGCCAGAGCTGTACCGGTGGCAATTAAACTTAATGCCTGTGCTCGCTTCCCGGCTGGAGCCATACGGATCGCCAGAGACGCTGTAATCGACCAGAAAATCGCATGTGCAAAAGCCACACCAATGCGACTGATCACAAGAACGGTAAAGCTCCACGACAAAAACGACAGTACATGGCTGGCAATAAACACCATAAACAGGCAGATCAGTAATTTGCGCCGTTCAACCTGGCTGGTCATTAGCATAAAAGGCAATGACATTAGCGCCACTACCCATGCATAAATGGTCAACATAATGCCAACCTGAGCGGTTTGCATATGAAAACTTTGCGCAATGTCCGAGAGCAGGCCAACGGGGACAAATTCGGTGGTGTTGAAGATGAAGGCGGCGACTGCCAGCGTAACGACCCGTAGCCACGCCACTTTGCGGGAATCAGTGTTTATAGTCATAATAGATTATCGGGAGAGTTGCGAAAAAGTGATGAAATGATCTTAAAACGGTTAATGCAGTGAGTACAATGTATTTGTGATCTGGATCGCATTTTGCCGCTTCATGTTGTACCAACTACTGTGTAGGTAGCAAGTGCAACACAGATCTGAAAAATTTTCATCATATTTAGTCAGGCACATCGAGCAGTTGAATAAACGCCTCAAGAGGACGTGTTTTCGCACCACGACGCCAGACCAGCCAGGTTGTTAACCAACGCCATTGCTCAGCCAACGACCATGCTTCAACCTGGTGATGCCCTGGCATACTTTCCAGCATAGAGCGTGGAATAAGCGCAATGCCTGCACCTGCGACCACACAGGCCAGCATACCGTGATACGACTCCATCTCATGGATGGTCCCCGGCGCTGCACCGTCAGCATGAAACCAGTTCTCAAAATGGCGACGATACGAACAATTGGCGCGGAATGCATAAATGTTATAGCCATTAACCTGACTGGCGCGAGTGACTGGCGCATGTCCTTGTGGCGTGACGATCATCAGCTCCTCGCGGTACACCGGTATCCCGTCAATGGCAGTATGGTTAATGGGCCCATCAATAAACGCCGCATTCAGTTTTCCCTCCAGCACACCTTCCAGCATAGTGCCGGAAGGGCCGGTGGAAAGTGAAAACTGAATTTTGGGATAACGACGGTTAAATTCTGCCAGCGTGGCCGGAATGCGCACTGCGGCGGTGCTTTCCAGCGAACCAAGAGAAAACAATCCCTGTGGTTCATCACCAGCGATAACGTTCCGTGCTTCATCCACTAACGCGAGAATTTGTTGGCTATAGCGTAAAAAGATATGCCCGGTAGGTGAGAGACGTAAACGCTGATTCTCGCGAATAAATAGATCAACTCCCAGTTCTGTTTCCAGCTGGCGTAGACGGGTAGTGAGATTCGAAGGCACACGATGCACTTTTGCAGCAGCCTGGGTAATGCTGCCAGCTTCGGCAACAGCGTTGAACATCTCCAGTTGGGTCAGATCCATAATATTCTCTATTCGTGAATAAGTGGCTTAATATTATTCATTTTCAAGAAAGAGTAAATCTGCGTATCTTCTTACCATAACTCATAAAGGAGATACCCCGATGACCATTACTCCGGCAACTCATGCTATTTCGATAAATCCTGCCACTGGTGAGCAACTTTCTGTACTGCCGTGGGCTGGCGCTGACGATATCGAATACGCACTTCAGCTGGCGGCAGCAGGCTTTCGCGACTGGCGCGAGACAAATGTAGATCATCGTGCCGAAAAACTGCGTGATATCGGTAAGGCTCTGCGCGCCCGTAGCGAAGAAATGGCGCAAATGATCACCCGTGAAATGGGCAAACCGATCAACCAGGCGCGCGCTGAAGTGGCGAAATCAGCGAATTTGTGTGACTGGTATGCAGAACATGGTCCGGCAATGTTGAAGGCAGAATCTACACTGGTGGAAAATCAGCAGGCGGTTATTGAGTATCGACCGTTGGGGACGATTCTGGCGATTATGCCGTGGAACTTTCCGTTATGGCAGGTGATGCGTGGCGCTGTCCCTATCATTCTTGCAGGTAACGGTTACTTACTTAAGCATGCGCCGAATGTGATGGGCTGTGCACAGCTCATTGCCCAGGTGTTTAAAGATGCGGGTATCCCACAAGGCGTATATGGCTGGCTGAATGCCGACAACGACGGTGTCAGCCAGATGATTAAAGACTCGCGCATTGCTGCTGTCACCGTGACCGGAAGTGTTCGGGCAGGAGCGGCTATTGGCGCACAGGCTGGAGCGGCCCTGAAAAAATGCGTACTGGAACTGGGTGGTTCGGATCCGTTTATTGTGCTTAACGATGCCGATCTGGAACTGGCGGTTAAAGCGGCTGTTGCCGGACGTTATCAGAATACCGGACAGGTTTGCGCGGCTGCAAAACGCTTTATCATCGAAGAGGGAATAGCTTCGGCGTTTACTGAGCGTTTTGTGGCAGCGGCGGCAGGGTTGAAAATGGGCGATCCCTGTGACGAAGAGAACGATATCGGACCCATGGCTCGTTTTGATTTACGTGATGAGCTGCATCATCAGGTGGAGAAAACCCTGGCGCAGGGTGCGCGTTTGTTACTGGGCGGGGAAAAGATAGCTGGGGCAGGTAACTACTATCTGCCAACGGTTCTGGCGAATGTTACCCCTGAAATGACCGCGTTTCGGGAAGAAGTGTTTGGCCCCGTTGCGGCAATCACCATTGCGAAAGATGCAGAGCATGCGCTGGAATTGGCTAATGACAGTGAGTTCGGCCTTTCAGCGACCATTTTCACCACCGACGAAACACAGGCCAGACAGATGGCGGCACGTCTGGAATGCGGTGGCGTGTTCATCAATGGTTACTGTGCCAGCGATGCGAGAGTCGCCTTTGGTGGCGTGAAGAAGAGTGGCTTTGGTCGTGAACTTTCCCATTTCGGCTTACACGAATTCTGTAATATCCAGACGGTGTGGAAAGACCGGATCTGACGCTTCATATTCCGCTCTGATATACTCGCAGGTCTTTTCAGACCTGCGGTCCAGGAGTAGAAAGTGGCAGTCGCCATAGATAATGCAATTTTAGCAAACATCTTGCGGCAAGTGAGGCCGCTCATTGGTCAGGGGAAAGTCGCGGATTATATTCCGGCGCTGGCGACGGTTGATGGTTCCCGATTGGGCATTGCTATCTGTACCGTTGACGGGCAGCTTTTTCAGGCTGGAGACGCGCAAGAACGTTTTTCCATTCAGTCTATTTCCAAAGTGCTGAGTCTCGTTGTCGCCATGCGTCATTACTCCGAAGAGGAAATCTGGCAACGCGTCGGCAAAGATCCGTCTGGATCACCGTTCAATTCCCTGGTACAACTCGAAATGGAGCAGGGTATTCCGCGTAATCCGTTTATTAATGCCGGTGCGCTGGTGGTCTGCGATATGTTGCAAGGGCGCTTAAGTGCGCCACGGCAACGTATGCTTGAAGTCGTGCGCGGCTTAAGCGGTGTGTCTGATATTTCCTACGATACGGTAGTAGCGCGTTCCGAATTTGAACATTCCGCGCGAAATGCGGCTATCGCCTGGCTGATGAAGTCGTTTGGCAATTTTCATCATGATGTGACCACCGTTTTGCAAAACTACTTTCATTATTGCGCTCTGAAAATGAGCTGTGTAGAGCTGGCCCGGACGTTTGTCTTTCTGGCAAATCAGGGTAAAGCTATTCATATCGATGAGCCTGTGGTGACGCCAATGCAGGCGCGGCAAATTAACGCGTTGATGGCGACCAGTGGTATGTACCAGAACGCGGGGGAATTTGCCTGGCGGGTGGGGCTACCGGCGAAATCTGGCGTTGGTGGCGGTATTGTGGCGATTGTTCCGCATGAAATGGCCATCGCAGTCTGGAGTCCGGAACTGGATGAGGCAGGTAACTCGCTTGCGGGTATCGCCGTCCTTGAACAATTGACGAAACAGTTAGGGCGTTCGGTTTATTAATGCAGTCTCTCGAGCCACTCTTCGCACGTTTATCCCGTTCAAAATTTCGCTCTCGCTTTCGTTTGGGCGTGAAAGAGCGCCAGTATTGCCTGGAGAAAGGCGCACCAGTCATCGAACAGCATGCGGTGGATTTTGTCGCGAAACGTCTTGCTCCGGCATTACCCGCTAAAGACGGTAAGCAAACCCCCATGCGCGGGCATCCGGTGTTTATCGCTCAGCACGCAACCGCGACCTGCTGTCGCGGTTGCCTGGCTAAGTGGCATAACATTCCGCAGGGTGTTTCGTTAAGCGAGGAACAACAACGTTATATCGTGGCGGTAATCTATCACTGGCTGGTTATACAGATGAATCAGCCATGAGAATAAAATAGCGGAGTGATGCGTGCGTTAAAGCAGAGCAGATGATGCTCATCATTGCGCTTATTGTGTCGGTTATTGCCTCGGTAGTCATTGGTGGAGCGGGGAGCCTGCATTGGTGAGCAAGTTGTCTGACATCTTTGTTCATTCAGAGCGATTTAATTGCAATGTGTTCTACCACTTTATTGAGTGAAGAAAAGGCGTTACTCCTCGATTAAACCACGATCAGCGCCACATTTTTTTCATAAAACGGCTCATTATTCATCAGGAGTTGATCAAAACAAGGGTTCAGTGTATTAAAGTTTGCTAACCTGTTGTACCAATTCAAGCGGGTTGTATGACTAATCAGAAGGGAACCCATTGTGAAAACACTAAATCGTCGCGATTTTCCCGGTGCACAGTATCCAGAACGTATCATTCAGTTTGGAGAAGGTAATTTCCTGCGCGCCTTTGTTGACTGGCAAATCGATATCTTGAATGAGCACACCGATCTGAATTCTGGCGTGGTCGTTGTTCGTCCGATTGAAACTTCATTCCCGCCGTCACTGAGCACGCAGGATGGTCTGTACACCACCATTATCCGTGGCCTGAATGAGAAGGGGGAAGCGGTCAGCGACGCGCGTCTGATTCGCTCTGTTAATCGTGAAATCAGCGTTTACAGTGAATACGATGAATTCCTGAAACTGGCGCACAACCCGGAAATGCGCTTTGTTTTCTCTAACACCACCGAAGCGGGTATCAGCTACCATGCAGGCGATAAATTCGATGACGCGCCAGCGGTAAGCTATCCGGCAAAACTGACCCGTCTACTGTTCGAACGTTTCAGTCATTTCAACGGAGCGCAGGATAAAGGCTGGATCATCATTCCGTGTGAGTTGATCGACTACAATGGCGACGCCTTGCGTGAACTGGTGCTGCGCTACGCGCAAGAGTGGGCACTGCCAGAAGCATTTATCCAATGGCTGGACCAGGCTAACAGCTTCTGTTCTACGCTGGTGGACCGTATTGTTACCGGTTATCCACGTGATGAAGTAGCTAAACTGGAAGAAGAGCTGGGTTATCACGATGGTTTCCTCGACACCGCTGAACACTTTTACCTGTTTGTTATTCAGGGGCCGAAATCCTTAGCGACAGAACTGCGTCTGGACAAATATCCGCTCAATGTACTGATTGTTGACGATATTAAACCATATAAAGAACGCAAAGTGGCAATCCTCAACGGCGCACACACCGCGTTGGTGCCGGTGGCGTTCCAGGCAGGGCTGGATACCGTAGGTGAAGCGATGAACGGTGCTGAAATTTGCGCATTCGTTGAAAAAGCCATCTATGAAGAGATTATTCCGGTACTGGATTTGCCTCGTGATGAGCTGGAATCTTTTGCCAGTGCAGTCACCGGGCGTTTCCGTAACCCGTACATCAAGCATCAGCTGCTGTCTATCGCGCTCAACGGTATGACCAAGTTCCGCACCCGCATCCTGCCGCAGCTGCTGGCAGGGCAGAAAGCAACCGGCACACTACCAGCGCGCCTCACTTTCGCATTAGCGGCATTGATTGCATTCTATCGCGGTGAGCGTAACGGTGAAACGTATCCGGTACAGGACGATGCACATTGGCTGGAACGTTATCAGCAACTCTGGAGCCAGCATGGTGACCGTGTTATTGGTACCCAGGAACTGGTTGCTGCTGTGTTGGCTGAAAAGGACCACTGGGAACAGGACCTGACGCAAGTACCAGGTCTGGTCGAGCAGGTAGCTCATGACCTGGATGCGATTCTCGAAAAAGGAATGCGCGAAGCGGTACGCCCGTTGTGCTAATAACACCGTTACTTCTGAACCCGGTTTCGACCGGGTTTTTCACCGACTCATGTTAGTTACAACATCCTATACACCTTTATCATTCACAGGTGCCATATGTAACACCTGAAGATAACCATGATTGTTCGTCCACAACAACACTGACTGCGCCGTATCTTTGTCTTGCAGAAAAACAGAGGGTTAAAAACAATGAGTTACCGTTGGATGCCATCGGCAATACCATTGAAATTAACCTGTTACAGATGAACGATGAAGCAGAAATTCCAGCGAAGATTCTTCCCGCTCGTCATTACCAGCTGACGTGATAATTACTCCGTTCGCCGGGCAACAATAAACAGACGCGGAAATGCCAGCAGTATCTGACCATTCTCCTGCAGTGGATACTGCTCTTCCAGCATCTGATGGTAGCGCATAAGAAAATACTGCTGTTCGCTCTCGGTCAGATCCTGTAACCACGGACGTAATCCGGTGGCGGTAACCCAGTCAATAATCGCCTGGTGCGACGGCATCTGGTGATAGTAAGTAGTTCGCCAGATATCTACCTCACATCCGGCTTCACTCAGAATATCGTAATAAGCATGAACGCCAGCCAGCGGCTCACGCCCGCGATCCGGGTAGTTTTGTTCCCAGGCGACTTCGCGCATGAGCACGTGGGTTGGCTCCAGCCAGTTATCTGGCATCTGTACTGCCAACATGCCATGCAGATTAAGTAACGAAACCAGATGAGGAAACAATTCGTAGTGGTCGGGCAGCCATTGCAGTGAGGCATTAGCAAAAATCAGATCGAGTGCCTGTTTCGGTTGCCAATTGCGGATATCAGCTTCCACAAACTGACAGTCCGGCAAAGCACGGCGTGCTTCGGCAACCATCGCCGGAGACGAGTCGATGCCTGTTATTCTGGCAGCGGGCCAACGTTGATGCAGCAGGGCGGTGCTATTACCTGGGCCACAGCCAAGATCGGCAACGTATTCGACATTCTCCAACGGCACTCTGGCAAGTAGCTCCACCGACGGCCGCGATCGTTCAGCAGCGAAGTGCAGATATAAAGAGGGGTTCCAGTCAGACATTTTTTACTCCCGTCAGCGTGTTACTCCAATTGTAGATAAAACTGATAAATTCGCCTCACGGCATCAGACCATTAAACTGACGTTTTTTTCGCGGCCCGGTCATAAAGACCTGACATGGTACAAGCTGAATCTATAAACTTTTTTACCGGACATACCATGCGCAGGTTCCACAATGCTTTCTGTGCCGAAGAAAAACTGTTTAGGCATCGACACCTATAAGCGTGTAACTTGCAGCAAATAGCGTCGTTTTTTAAATCCTCTCTTTTATCCGCGATTGCGGATATCGCAACGTTTATCCCGTAGCGCGGATAAAATGCGTTTGCAGATTGACTTTATCCTTACTAAGGGATAAAACTGACAATATCCCCTTAAGCGGATAAACATCTTGTGGACCTATGGCATGATAAGCTTTCCGATGATCTATAGCCCAAAGCAATTAGCGAATGCAATGAAACTTGTACGTCAGCAAAATGGCTGGACGCAGAGCGAGCTGGCGAAAAAAATCGGCATTAAGCAGGCGACAATTTCGAATTTCGAGAATAATCCCGATAACACCACGCTGACGACATTTTTTAAGATATTACAGTCATTAGAACTCTCAATGACGCTATGTGACACGAAAAATGCCTCGCCAGAATCAACAAAACAGCAAGATCTGGAGTGGTAATGCCTAAACTTGTCACATGGATGAACAACCAGCGGGTAGGCGAGTTAACGAAATTAGCCAATGGCGCGCACACTTTTAAGTATGCAGCGGAGTGGTTAGCCAACCGTTATGCCAGACCTTTGTCACTTTCGCTGCCATTGCAGAGGGGGAATATCACCTCTGATGCCGTGTTTAATTTCTTCGATAACCTGTTACCCGATAGCCCGATTGTACGCGACCGGATCGTTAAACGTTATCATGCTAAATCCAGGCAGCCGTTTGATTTATTGTCAGAAATAGGGCGAGACAGCGTTGGTGCCGTGACGTTATTACCCGAAGATGAAACCGTAACACGCCCGATAATGGCATGGGAAAAGCTCACTGAAGACAGGCTTGAAGAAGTATTAACGGCTTATAAAACAGATATCCCGCTAGGCATGATTAGGGAGGAAAATGACTTTCGCATCTCGGTTGCTGGCGCGCAGGAGAAGACGGCGCTGCTCAGAATGGGCAATGACTGGTGTATTCCAAAAGGAATAACGCCTACGACGCACATCATTAAATTACCGATTGGGGAAATCAGGCAGCCCAACGCGACGCTCGATCTCAGTCAGAGTGTTGATAATGAGTATTACTGTTTGCTACTGGCGAAAGAACTCGGGTTGAATGTTCCAGGCGCAGAAATCATAAAAGCGGGAAGGGTGCGTGCGTTAGCGGTCGAACGTTTTGACAGGCGTTGGAATACTGAGCGAACGGTTTTACTTCGCTTGCCACAGGAAGATATGTGTCAGACATTCGGTTTACCTTCATCGGTGAAATATGAATCAGATGGAGGCCCTGGCATCGCGCGGATCATGGCGTTTTTGATGGGGTCCAGCGAGGCGCTTCGCGATCGTTATGATTTTATGAAATTCCAGGTATTCCAGTGGTTGATTGGCGCCACGGACGGTCATGCGAAAAATTTCTCAGTTTTTATCCAGGCCGGTGGCAGTTACCGACTCACGCCATTTTACGACATCATTTCAGCATTTCCGGTATTGGGTGGCGCGGGAATACATATCAGCGATCTCAAACTGGCAATGGGGCTTAACGCATCTAAAGGCAGAAAAACGGCAATCGATAAAATTTATCCGCGACATTTTTTGGCGACAGCAAAGGCGCTGAAATTTCCGGAGGTGCAGATGCATGAAATCCTGAGAGACTTTGCCAGAATGATTCCCGCAGCACTGGAGAACGTGAAGACTTCATTACCGGCAGATTTTCCGGAGAATGTGGTGGCGGCAATTGAAACCAATGTGTTGAGGTTGCACGGTCGGCTAAACCGAGATTACGGAATTAAGTGAGATACCCAATCTAACCGCTAAAGACTGGATTCTTCCTTGGCTCATTGTAGTGCGCATAATGTATATTATGTTAAATGCCATGCAGTGATAAACAACTTCATCTCTCTTCATGGCTTCTCACTAAAGCATCCCTCCTATTTCTTGCGTGAGGTGCAGACTAGAAACAATACAAGCGCACAGTGACTGCGCCGTGACGAAGCTCAACGACAGGTTATGTGCTGTCTTCTGAAGCAAATACTGACGGTGAAATCCGCACACTGCTGACCCCTTTTTGCCCTTGAATACAAACAATTGAGGTGCAGAATCGCGTTCACTACGAAGGCGTCACGGATCTATTTGAAGTGGTGGATAGTTCAGATAATTAATGGAAGAAAATCTGCTCCTATATCCTACCCCCGTAAGAAAATCCGTGCGCAATTGAAGCCAGAGTCTTATTTTTCATATAGGCACACGGGGATGAACACGGACAATACAATGAATGTTTTAGCAATTTGATTATTCGCTAACGAGTAGTCATGCGAAAGAATTAAATGGGGACTGCCATTCCCTGCCCCTTGATATTTTAGGCGTTGCATTTCATGAAATACATAAGTGACAGATATCACATATTTATGCATCTGCATAACCTGTTGCATGATTATTTATGATCTCAATTTGTAGCTTTGTCAGCAAAATACAATAACTCATTAAATATCAATAAATTAGTTGTTTATCGACGAGAAATTACTTAGTAGATCCGAAAATAATGTCAACGCTTTATGAGAACTTATCTCCATTTTTTAGATAAATCTGCTATCTCTTTATGTGACTCACTTCACTTACACGAACTTATTTCTCTTCATAAAATTACTTTGGAATTAAGTACAATAAGAAGAGGAACATTTATGAAGTCTGCATTGAAGAAAAGTGTCGTAAGTACTTCGATATCTTTGATACTGGCATCTGGTATGGCTGCATTTACCGCTCACGCGGCAGATGATGTAAAGCTGAAAGCAACCAAAACTAACGTTGCTTTCTCAGACTTTACGCCGACTGAATACAGTACTAAAGGAAAACCAAATATTATCGTACTGACCATGGATGATCTTGGTTATGGACAACTTCCTTTTGATAAGGGTTCTTTTGACCCAAAAACAATGGAAAATCGTGAAGTTGTCGATACCTACAAAATAGGGATAGACAAAGCCATTGAAGCCGCACAAAAATCAACACCAACCCTCCTTTCATTAATGGATGAAGGTGTACGTTTTACAAACGGCTATGTGGCGCACGGTGTTTCCGGCCCCTCCCGAGCCGCAATAATGACCGGTAGAGCGCCCGCTCGCTTTGGTGTCTATTCCAATACCGATGCTCAGGATGGTATTCCACTAACAGAAACTTTCTTGCCTGAATTATTCCAGAATCATGGTTATTACACTGCAGCAGTAGGTAAATGGCACTTGTCAAAAATCAGTAATGTGCCGGTACCGGAAGATAAACAAACGCGTGACTATCATGACAACTTCACCACCTTTTCTGCGGAAGAATGGCAACCTCAAAACCGTGGCTTTGATTACTTTATGGGATTCCATGCTGCAGGAACGGCATATTACAACTCCCCTTCACTTTTCAAAAACCGTGAACGCGTTCCCGCAAAAGGTTATATCAGCGATCAGTTAACCGATGAGGCAATTGGCGTTGTTGATCGTGCTAAAACGCTCGACCAGCCTTTTATGCTTTACCTGGCTTATAATGCTCCGCACCTGCCAAATGACAATCCTGCACCGGAGCAATATCAGAAGCAATTTAATACCGGTAGCCAAACAGCAGATAACTACTACGCTTCCGTTTATTCTGTTGATCAGGGCGTAAAACGCATTCTCGAACAACTGAAGAAAAACGGGCAGTATGATAATACCATTATTCTCTTTACCTCCGATAATGGTGCGGTTATCGATGGTCCTCTGCCACTGAATGGGGCGCAAAAAGGCTATAAGAGCCAGACCTATCCAGGCGGGACTCACACACCAATGTTTATGTGGTGGAAAGGAAAACTTCAGCCCGGTAATTATGACAAGTTGATTTCTGCAATGGATTTCTACCCTACAGCTCTTGATGCAGCCGATATCAGCATTCCAAAAGACCTTAAACTGGATGGCGTTTCATTGCTGCCCTGGTTGCAAGATAAGAAACAAGGTGAGCCACATAAAAACCTGACATGGATAACATCTTATTCTCACTGGTTTGATGAGGAAAATATTCCATTCTGGGATAATTACCACAAATTTGTCCGACATCAGTCAGACGATTACCCGCATAACCCCAACACCGAGGATTTAAGCCAATTCTCATATACGGTGAGAAATAACGATTATTCGCTTGTCTATACAGTAGAAAACAATAAATTAGGTCTATACAAACTGACCGATCTACAGCAAAAAGATAACCTTGCCACCGCCAATCCGCAGGTCGTTAAAGAAATGCAAGGTGTGGTGAGAGAGTTTATTAACAACAGCCAGCCGCCGCTTAGCGAGGTAAATCAGGATAAGTTTAACAATATCAAGAAAGCACTAAGCGAAACGAAATAACTAAACCTTCATGCGGCGGATTTTTCCGCCGCCTTATTGAGCGAGATAGCGATGCACGTTACAGCCAAGCCCTCCAGTTTTCAATGTAATCTCAAATGTGATTACTGTTTTTACCTTGAAAAAGAGTCGCAGTTTACTCATGAAAAATGGATGGATGACAGCACTCTGAAAGAGTTCATCAAACAATATATCGCAGCGTCTGGCAATCAGGTTTATTTTACCTGGCAAGGCGGCGAGCCTACTCTGGCTGGTCTGGATTTTTTCCGTAAAGTTATTCACTATCAACAACGCTATGCAGGCCAAAAACGTATTTTTAATGCGTTACAAACAAATGGCATTTTATTGAGTAATGAATGGTGTGCCTTTCTCAAAGAACATGATTTTCTGGTTGGCATCTCAATTGATGGACCCCAAGAGCTACATGATTGTTACAGACGCAGTAATTCAGGCAACGGAACTTTTGCAAAAGTGATAGCAGCCATCGAGCGTCTGAAATCATATCAAGTTGAATTTAATACGTTAACCGTCATTAATAACATTAATGTCCATTACCCTCTTGAGGTTTATAATTTTTTAAAATCTATCGGCAGTAAACATATGCAATTTATCGAATTGCTGGAAACCGGGACGCCGAATATTGATTTCAGTGGTCATAGTGAGAACGCATTCCGTATTATCGACTTTTCTGTGCCTCCCACGGCTTATGGCAAGTTTATGTCATCCATTTTTATGCAATGGGTTAAAAACGATGTAGGTGAAATTTTCATCCGTCAGTTTGAAAGCTTTGTCAGCCGTTTTTTGGGGAATGGGCATACCAGTTGTATTTTCCAGGAGTCCTGCAAGGATAATCTGGTTGTTGAAAGTAATGGTGACATTTACGAATGCGACCATTTTGTATATCCACAGTACAAAATTGGAAACATCAATAAATCTGAACTCAAAACGATGAACAGCGCACAACTGACAGCGCAAAAAAAACTGATATCTGAGAAATGTCAACAATGTGCTTATAAACCTATCTGCAATGGCGGTTGTCCTAAGCATCGTATTACTAAAGTAAACAATGAGACTGTTTCCTATTTTTGCGAAGGTTATAAAATCCTTTTTTCAACCATGGTGCCTTATATGAATGCCATGGTGGAGTTAGCTAAAAATAGAGTACCGCTTTACCACATTATGGATGTTGCAAAGCAAATGGAGAATAATAAATAAAGCCCCTCTTAGCTCCAGTCTTAGCCGCCGTCTTATGCTCTTAGCAAGACACCCGACATAAATTCCTGTCGGGTGCTCCGTCATCATTATCTTCTCCTGGGAAGCAAGAGTGCGAATCCTGGCTTACGTTGTTTGCGTCAGGGCATTAACAATACCCTTGATTATCAATAGTATAATCATAACCGCTGAAATTAAATATTTCTTTGTATTTCATAGTGTTAAGCAACACTTAAATATATTTTATCAGTAAATCATTGCCATAGACAATCATTGGATGGCACAATCAATTTTCGTTAATGATAACCATTCCCATTACGTTTTGTATGTTGATCGCAAAGTATCTCTGCCTGCTGAAGCCCTTTTGGCTACGTAAGAATAATAACACTTCAGTATTATTAATCATTATTATCCTCGCCATGATCCTTGCCGTGGTTAAAATTCAGGTCTGGTTAAACGACTGGAATAATGATTTTTTCAATGCGCTAAGCCAGAAAGAAACAGATAAACTTTGGCAACTTGTCCTGTGGTTCCCTGCCCTGCTGGGGATCTTTGTATTAATATCCGTAAACAAAACATGGTTAATTAAACTACTGACTATTCGCTGGCGCGAATGGTTAACGGATTACTACCTTGATCGCTGGTTTGCAGATAAAAACTACTACTTCACGCAGATCTACGGCGAGCATAAAAATACAGATAATCCTGACCAACGTATCGCTGAAGACATTCACTTACTGATCAACAAAACACTCAGTCTTTCATTTGGATTCATCCAGTCACTTAGCATGCTGATCACCTTTACCGTTATTCTTTGGCAAAGCGCGGGTACGCTCTCATTCACTGTTGGTGGCACAGAATGGAATATCCAGGGGTATATGGTCTATACCGTCGTGCTCATTGTGCTCGGTGGAACTTTATTTACCCATAAGGTTGGTAAACGTATTCGCCCGCTTAATGTGGAAAAACAACGTAGCGAAGCGACATTTCGAACTAATCTTGTGCAGCATAATAAGCAAGCAGAACTGATTGCGTTAAGCAATGCTGAGTCTCTACAACGCCAGGAGTTGAGCGACAATTTTTATACCATTAAAGAGAACTGGCATCGTTTAATGAATCGCCAGCGGTGGCTTGATTACTAGCAGAATATTTATTCGCGCTCGCTTAGCGTTCTTCCCTACTTTCTGTTATTGCCTCAGTTTATTAGCGGACAGATCAATCTGGGCGGCCTGATGAAATCGCGCCAGGCATTTATGCTGGTATCCAACAATTTAAGCTGGTTTATTTATAAATATGGCGAACTCGCTGAACTGGCTGCGGTTATCGATCGGTTGTATGAGTTCCATCAACTCACCGAACAGCGTCCTACGCATAAACCTAAAAATTGTCAACATGCGGTACAAGTGGCTGACGCGAGTATTCGTACTCCTGATAATAAGGTCATATTAGAGAACCTGAACTTTCATGTTTCACCAGGCAAATGGCTATTACTGAAAGGTTACTCTGGTGCGGGAAAAACCACACTACTTAAAACATTATCCCACTGCTGGCCGTGGTTTAAAGGTGATATTTCTTCTCCTGCTGACAGCTGGTATGTGTCACAAACACCGTTAATCAAAACCGGCCTACTGAAAGAGATTATTTGTAAAGCACTTCCCCTGCCCGTAGACGATAAATCGTTGAGCGAAGTACTGCACCAGGTTGGTCTGGGAAAATTGGCTGCACGTATTCATGATCATGATCGCTGGGGCGATATTCTTTCCAGCGGAGAAAAACAACGTATCGCCTTGGCACGATTAATTTTACGACGTCCGAAATGGATATTTCTCGACGAAACCACCTCTCATCTTGAGGAACAAGAGGCTATCCGCTTACTGCGTTTAGTACGTGAAAAGTTACCTACAAGCGGCGTCATTATGGTTACACATCAATCCGGTGTCTGGAACCTGGCTGATGATATTTGTGACATTAGCGCGGTTTTATAAAAACAATAAAAGCCCTGCTGTACGGAGATAAAAATAAATGAAGCGAGTTCTTATTCCTGGCGTCATTTTATGTGGCGCTGATGTGGCGCAGGCCGTCGATGACAAAAACATGTACATGCATGCTTTTGAAGAGATGACGGTCTATGCTCCGGTCCCTGTGCCCGTAAACGGCAACACACATTATACCAGTGAAAGCATCGAGCGTTTACCGACCGGAAATGGCAATATCAGCGATCTGCTGAAAACCAACCCTGCGGTGCGCATGGATTCAACGCAAAGTACCTCGTTAAACCAGGGAGATATTCGTCCAGAGAAAATCTCTATTCACGGTGCGTCGCCCTATCAGAATGCCTATTTGATTGACGGTATTAGTGCAACTAACAATCTGAACCCGGCAAATGAGTCCGACGCCAGTAGTGCAACCAATATTAGTGGGATGTCACAGGGTTATTATCTTGATGTCAGTTTACTGGACAATGTGACGCTTTATGACAGTTTTGTGCCGGTTGAATTTGGTCGCTTCAATGGCGGGGTAATTGATGCAAAGATCAAACGCTTCAACGCTGATGATAGCAGCGTGAAACTGGGTTATCGTACAACGCGTTCGGACTGGTTAACATCTCATATCGATGAGAATAACAAGAGCGCATTCAATCAAGGTTCTTCAGGAAGTACTTATTACTCTCCAGATTTTAAAAAGAACTTTTATACCTTGTCGTTTAATCAGGAACTCGCTGATAACTTTGGCGTCACCGCCGGTTTATCGCGCCGCCAGTCTGATATTATCCGCGCGGATTATGTTTCGAATGACGGCATTATCGCCGGTCGGGCACAGTATAAAAACGTTATCGATACCGCAGTGAGCAAATTTACCTGGTTTGCCAGCGACCGCTTTACCCACGATTTAACCTTAAAATATACCGGCTCCAGCCGTGATTATAATACCAGTACCTTCCCGGAGTCTGACCGCGAAATGGGTAATAAATCCTACGGTCTGGCATGGGATATGGATACGCAACTCGCATGGGCAAAACTGCGTACCACCGTTGGTTGGGATCATATTAGCGATTATACCCGTCACGATCATGACATTTGGTACACCGAACTTTCATGTACATATGGTGATATTTCAGGGCGCTGCACCCGTGGCGGGTTAGGACACATTTCACAGGCTGTAGATAATTACACCTTTAAAACACGCCTGGACTGGCAAAAATTCGCCATGGGTAATGTTTCGCATCAACCCTACTTCGGTGCAGAATACATCTATTCAGATGCGTGGACCGAACGCCATAATCAGTCTGAATCTTATGTGATTAATGCTGCCGGAAAGAAAACTAACCATACTATTTACCATAAAGGTAAAGGCAGCCTGGGAATTGACAACTACACGCTGTATATGGCTGATCGCATTAGCTGGCGCAATGTGTCGTTGATGCCTGGCGTGCGTTATGACTATGACAACTACCTGTCAAACCACAATATCTCCCCACGCTTTATGACGGAATGGGATATTTTTGCTGATCAAACCTCAATGATTACCGCGGGTTATAACCGCTACTATGGCGGGAATATTCTTGATATGGGGTTACGTGATATCCGCAATAGCTGGACGGAATCGGTATCAGGCAATAAAACCCTGACGCGTTATCAAGATTTGAAAACGCCTTATAACGATGAACTGGCAATGGGATTGCAGCAAAAAATAGGTAAGAACGTTATTGCGCGCGCAAACTATGTTTACCGTGAAGCGCATGATCAAATCAGCAAAAGCAGTCGTACCGATAGCGCCACTAAAACCACCATTACTGAATATAACAACGACGGCAAAACCAAAACGCATTCGTTCAACCTCAGTTTTGAACTGGCCGAGCCCCTGCATATCAGCCAGGTAGATATTAACCCGCAAATTGTCTTTAGCTATATCAAGAGCAAGGGCAACTTGTCGTTAAACAATGGTTATGAAGAGAGTAATACCGATGATAACCAGGTGGTTTATAACGGTAATCTGGTCTCTTACGATAGTGTTCCGGTGGCAGATTTTAATAACCCATAAAAGATCTCCTTAAACATGGATTTCACGCATCAACCGAGCGGGTTGGTGTGGGCAAATACGCTGGCCTGGCAAGAAGCACGTAAAGCTCGCATTATCCTCGGTAAGACAAATGCGCAATACATCAGCGAATATTCAGATTACAAGCAGTATGTTGACGAAAAACTGGATAGCAGCCTGACCTGGGACACCCGCGTGCCCTGGACGCCACGATTTCTTAAACAACAAAACCTGACGATCAGTGCCGATATTCTCAATGTACTGGATAGCAAAACCGCTGTTGATACAACGAATACCGGTGTGGCGACCTACGCCCCTGGCCGTACTTTCTGGCTTGATGTCAGCATGAAATTTTAATACTTCGGATTTTATATGGCCGGGTAAATTCGCCCGGTTTTCGCATGGAGATGATTATGAGAAACCTCTGTTTCTTACTGACGTTAGTGGCAACGCTGTTGTTCCCCGGGCGACTGATTGCCGCCGCCTTACCGCAGGATGAAAAATTAATTACCGGGCAACTGGACAATGGCTTGCGATATATGATTTATCCGCATGCTCAACCAAAGGATCAAGTAAATTTATGGCTGCAAATTCATACCGGTTCATTACAGGAAGAAGACAATGAGCGCGGTGTGGCTCATTTTGTAGAACATATGATGTTTAACGGCACAAAAACATGGCCAGGTAATAAAGTCATCGAAACATTTGAGTCGATGGGCCTGCGTTTTGGTCGCGATGTTAATGCCTATACCAGCTATGACGAAACGGTGTATCAGGTGAGTTTGCCGACTACGCAGAAACAAAATCTGCAACAAGTGATGGCAATCTTCAGTGAATGGAGTCATGCCGCAACCTTTGAAAAACTTGAAGTAGATGCTGAACGCGGCGTAATTACTGAGGAATGGCGTGCACATCAGGATGTGAAATGGCGCACCTCTCAGGCACGCCGCCCTTTCCTGCTGGCAAATACCCGTAATTTAGACCGTGAACCTATCGGCCTGATGGATACTGTCGCCACGGTAACACCAACACAATTACGCCAATTTTATCAACGCTGGTATCAACCAAATAATATGACCTTTATTGTGGTCGGCGATATCGACAGTAAAGAAGCACTGGAGCTGATAAAGGATAATTTAAGTAAGCTTCCGGCTAACAAAACCGTTGAAAATCGGGTATGGCCGATAAAAGCAGAAAACCGCCTACGCTTTAATATCATTAATGATAAAGAAAACCGGGTGAACGGCATCGCACTCTATTATCGCCTGCCAATGGTACAAGTGAACGATGAGCAAAGCTTTATCGAACAAGCGGAATGGAGCATGTTAGTTCAGCTGTTCAATCAACGTCTGCAGGAGCGCATACAGTCGGGCGAGTTGAAGACTATTTCTGGTGGCACTGCACGCAGCGTTAAAATTGCCCCCGATTATCAGTCGCTATTTTTCCGTGTAAATGCACGTGACGATAATATGCAGGATGCTGCAAATGCATTGATGGCCGAGCTGGCAACCATCGACCAACATGGTTTTTCTGCTGAAGAACTCGATGATGTCAAAGCGACCCGCCTCACCTGGCTGAAAAATGCGGTTGATCAGCAAGCAGAACGTGATTTACGTATGCTGACCAGTCGCCTGGCGTCCAGCTCGTTAAATAACACGCCATTCTTGTCGCCAGAAGAGACATATCAGCTTTCTAAACGTCTGTGGCAGAAAATTACCGTGCAAAGTCTGGTGGAAAAATGGCAGCAGTTAAGAAAAAACCAGGACGCATTTTGGGAGCAAATGGTGAACAACGAGGTTGCAGCCCAAAAAGCATTGTCTCCTGACGCTATCCTGGCACTGGAAAAAGAGTACGCCAACAAAAAGCTGGCAGCTTACATCTTCCCTGGCAGAAATTAGCAGCAAAGAAACGCTGGCTGAAAATCTGACCTCATTAACACTTTCTAATGGTGCCAGGGTTATTCTGGCAAAACCCGCCGGGGAAGAGAAAAAGCTACAAATTATTGCCGTATCTAATAAAGGTGATTTAAGTTTCCCTGCGGAGCAAAAATCACTTATCGCGCTGGCAAATAAAGCGGTAAGCGGCAGCGGCGTTGGTGAGCTCACTTCTTCCAGCCTGAAACGCTGGAGCGCGGAAAATTCGGTAACCATGAGCACTAAAGTCAGTGGTATGAATACGTTGCTCTCCGTTAGCGCGCGGGCTAATAACCCTGAACCTGGTTTCCAGTTGATTAACCAACGAATCACCCACAGCACGATTAACGACAATATTTGGGCATCGCTACAAAATGCTCAAATTCAGGCGTTGAAAACGCTCGACCAGCGTCCAGCGGAGAAATTCACCCAGCAGATGTATGAGACGCGCTATGCTGATGACCGCACGAAATTACTGCAAGAAAAACAGATTGCACAGTTTACTGCCGCAGACGCACTGGCTGCCGATCGCCACTTGTTTGCATCTCCAGCCGATATCACTTTTGTCATTGTCGGTAATGTGGCTGAAGACAAACTCCTGCCGTTAATTACACGTTACTTAGGATCAATCAAACACTCTGATTCACCATTAGCCGCAGGTAAACCATTAACCCGCGCGACAGACAACGCATCGGTTACGGTAAAAGAACAAAATGAACCTGTGGCACATGTCTCACAGTGGAATCGTTATGATTCCCGAACACCTGTTAATCTGACAACGCGTATGGCGCTGGATGCTTTTAACGTCGCACTGGCAAAAGATCTGCGAATTAATATTCGTGAACAGGCATCTGGGGCATACAGCGTTTCTTCTCGCCTCTCGGTTGATCCTCTGGCCAAAGATATCAGCCATTTGCTGGCTTTTACTTGTCAACCAGAACGACATGATGAACTGTTAAGGTTAGCGAATGAAGTGATGGTTAAGCGTCTGGCTAAAGGGATCGGTGAGCAAGAACTGAACGAATACCAGCAAAACGTTCAGCGCCGCCTCGATATCCAACAGCGTAGCGTTCAACAATTAGCGAACACCATTGTAAATAGTCTTATTCAATATGACGATCCTGCCGCCTGGACTGAACAGGAGCAATTGTTGAAACACATGACGGTAGAGCACGTTAACACTGCAGTTAAAGAATATCTTTCTCATCCAGTGAATACCTATACCGGAGTATTATTGCCAAAATAATAACAGCCCCGTCAACATCTCGTTGGCGGGGATTTTAGCAATAGTCGATATTTTATGTAATTATTTTACAAAGGCGTTCAAAATAATAATCGAGTACTAATAGTGATATTTTAAGGTCTGATTTTTATGTGATAACTCAGGTGAGTCAAAATTCGCATCAAAATAACACCATGAAACACCTGACTACACCTACTATATTTCTATCTCATTGTTTTCTCAATATAAAAATATCATGCACGCAATATCTTGCGATAAATGATATTAGGATTTTGTTATTTAACCCCGAGCCCTTTGCACTTGCTTACTTTATCGATAAATCCTACTTTTTTAATGCAATCCAATCATTTTAAGGAGTTTAAAATGGATAAGAAGCAAGTAATGGATTTAAGGTCGGAACTACTCGATTCACGTTTTGGCGCAAAGGCCATTTCTACTATCGCGGAGTCAAAACGATTCCCGCTGCACGAAATGCGCGATGATGTCGCATTCCAGATTATCAATGATGAATTATATCTTGATGGCAACGCGCGTCAGAACATGGCCACTTTCTGCCAGACCTGGGACGACGAAAACGTCCATAAATTGATGGATTTATCGATCA